>NZ_CP134876.1:907262-1209683 GCF_032108445.1 Micromonospora halotolerans
AGATCTGGGCGGCGACCAGGTCGGCGAAGTGGCGGTAGTCGTCGGTGAAGGGCAGCCGGCGGGCCACCCCGAGCAGCAGCACACCGGCCGGCTCGTTGACGGCGGTGAGCGGCAGCAGCAGCGCCCGGTCGGCCGCGTCCGGCGGCACCACACCGAGCAGGTCCGCGGTGGAGACCCAGCGGGCCTCGTCCGGGGTCTCGCCGGAGCGGAGCGCCGGCGGTCCGCCGGTGACCCGGCCCGGGTCCAGCCCCCCGCAGCCGGCCAGTACCGCGGTGCCGGCCTCGTCGTGCAGCCAGACGGCGCTGAACGGCACGTCGGCCCGGTGCGAGTCGAGCACCCGGGCGGCGGCCCGGCCCAGCTCCACGGTGCTGCGCACGTCGGCCAGCTCGGTGCCCAGCTCGGCCAGCGCCCGCAGCCGCCGCTCGCCGACCACCCGCCCGGTGGTCTCGTTGACGAAGCAGAACACCCCGCTGACGCTGCCGTCGGCGTCCCGGATCGGGTCGTACGAGATGTCGAAGTAGACGTCCTCCAGGAAGCCGTGCCGGTTGAGCACGAAGGGGTGATTCTCGCCACGGTAGGGCGTCCCGGTGCCGTGCACGCCCTCGAGCAGCGGCCCGAGCACGTCCCAGGTCTCCGCCCAGTGCTGGCGCGCGGACTGGCCGAGGACCGCCGGGTGCTTGTCGCCGATGGTGGGCCGGTAGGCGTCGTTGTAGAAGGCCAGGTGGTCCGGGCCCCAGAACAGCACGATCTGGGCCCGCGAGGAGAGCATCGTGCTGACCGCGTGGCTGAGCGCGGGCGGCCAGGCGTGCGGGGCACCGAGCGGGGAGCCGGACCAGTCGAAGCCGCGCAGCCGCTCCCCCATCTCGCCGCCGGCGGCGAACGCCGCGGTCAGCAGTGGAGGAAGGTGCGCCTCCCCGGTCCCCGAGGACGAACGATCGACGTCCCCGCCCCCCTGGGCCGAGCCCATGCAGCCTCCCGCGCCGGCCATGTCCACGACGACCGGCGCGATCACGCCGGTCGTCCCCGCCTACTACCCCGACGGATGAGCAACGTAACGCATGCCGCCAGTCAGACGCTGGTTACCTACGCCTCATCCTGACGCAACCGGTGGCCGGCGGCGAGTCGAGCGGGCGCGGGGGCGGCCGAGGCGGCGCCGGACGCCGCGCAGACCAGGGCGGCCACCGGTCGGGGATCGGCGTCGTTCTCCGGGTGCCACTGCACACCGAGCAGGAAGCGCCGCGCCGGATCCTCGACGGCCTCCACCACCCCGTCGTCGGCCCAGCCGGTCACGGCCAGGCCGCCCGGGTCGGCCACTCCCTGATGGTGGTACGAGTTGACCCGGTCCACCCCGGCCATCACGGCCCCGGCCAGGCTGCCGGCGGCGAACCGGACCGGATGCGACCCGTACACCCCGGGGGCGGGGCGGTGGCCGTCGTGCCCCACCACGTCGGGGAGGTGCTGGTGCAGCGTGCCGCCGTAGGCCACCGCGAGCAGCTGCATGCCCCGGCACACGCCGAGCACCGGCAGGTCGGCGGCGAGCGCGGCGGTCAGCAGCGCCAGCTCGCCGGCGTCCCGGTCCGGCCGGCTCTCGGTGCGCGGGTCGGGCGTGGCGGCGTACCGGTCCGGGCCGATGTCGGCGCCACCGGCCAGCAGCAGCCCGTCCAGCACCCGCAGCACCTCGGCGTCGGCGTCGTCCGGCGGCAGCACCACGGCCCGGCCGCCGGCCGCGGTCACCGCCCGGACGTACGCCTGCGGCACCAGCGTCGCCGGCACGTCCCGCCACACCGCCCAGCCGGCCGGCTCGACATACGCGGTGACGCCGATCAGCGGCCGCCGGCTCATAGCGGTGTCACGTAGGCGCCGGTGATCCCGCCGTCCACCACGAACTGCGCGGCGGTCATGAACGAGGCGTCGTCGCTGGCCAGGAACGCCACCGCGGCGGCGATCTCCTCGGGATTGCCGAACCGGCCCATCGGCACGTGGACGAGGCGGCGGGCGGCCCGCTCCGGGTCCTTGGCGAACAGCTCCAGCAGCAGCGGGGTGGCCACCGGGCCGGGGCAGAGCGCGTTGACCCGGATGCCCTCCCGGGCGAACTGCACGCCCAGCTCCCGGGTCATCGCCAGCACCCCGCCCTTGCTCGCCGTGTACGCGATCTGCGACGTCGCCGCCCCCATCAGCGCCACGAACGAGGCGGTGTTGATGATCGAACCCTTGCCCTGCCGGCGCATGTGCGGGATGGCGTACTTGCAGCACAGGTAGACGCTGGTGGTGTTGACCCGCAGCACCCGCTCCCAGGCGTCCAGCCCGGTCTCCAGGATCGAGTCGTCGTCCGGCGGCGAGATGCCGGCGTTGTTGAACGCCACGTCCACCCGGCCGTGCCGCTCGGCCACCCCGTCGAAGAGCTCCCGGACGGCCGCCTCGTCGGCCACGTCGGCGGCGACGAACTCGCCGGCCACCTCGTCGGCGGCCCGCTTGCCCGCCTCGGCGTCGATGTCCACGCAGACCACCCGGGCCCCCTCGGCGGCGAACCGCCGCACGGTGGCCAGGCCGATGCCGCTGCCCGCCCCGGTCACCACGGCGACCCGGTCCTGAAGCCGTCCCTGCATCTCACTCCTCCGTGCTGATGAACACGTTCTTGACGTCGGTGAAGGCGTGCAGCGCGTCCGGACCCAGCTCCCGGCCCAGGCCGGAGCGCTTCATCCCGCCGAACGGGGTCCAGTAGCGCACCGAGGAGTGCGAGTTGACGCTGAGGTTGCCGGACTCGACGGCCCGGGCCACCCGGACCGCGCGGCCCACGTCCCGGGTCCAGATCGAGCCGGAGAGGCCGTACTCGGTGTCGTTGGCCAGGCGGATCGCGTCCGCCTCGTCGTCGAACGGGAGCACCGAGACCACCGGGCCGAAGATCTCCTCCCGCCAGTGCCGGTCGGCCGGGGAGTCGGCGAGCAGCACGGTCGGGGCGTACCAGAAACCGGCGCCGTCGGGGCGGTCGCCCGTGAAGGCCACCTTCGCCCCGTCGACGTACCCGGCGACCCGGTCCCGGTGCCCGGCGGAGATCAGCGGGCCCATCTCGGCGCTCTCGGCGGCCGGGTCCCCGACCCGGAACCCGCGCACGGCCGGTTCGAGCAGTTCCAGGAAGCCGTCGTACACCGGGCGCTGGACCAGGATGCGGGAGCGGGCGCAGCAGTCCTGGCCCGCGTTGTCGAAGACCGCGGCCGGCGCGGTGGCCGCCGCCTTCGCCAGGTCGGCGTCGGCGAAGACGAGGTTGGCGGACTTCCCGCCCAGCTCCAGCGTCACCCGCTTCACCTGGGCCGCGCAGCCCGCCATGATCCGGGTGCCGACCTCGGTGGAGCCGGTGAAGCAGACCTTGCGGACCGCCGGGTGGGTGACGAACCGCTCGCCCACCACGCCGCCCTGACCGGGCAGCACCGTGAACACGCCCTCCGGCAGGCCGGCGTCGAGGGCCAGCTCGGCCAGGCGGAGCGCGGTCAACGGGGTCAGCTCGGCCGGTTTGAGCACCACCGTGTTGCCGGCGGCGAGCGCGGGGGCGAAGCCCCAACCCGCGATGGGCATGGGGAAGTTCCAGGGCACGATCACGCCGACCACGCCGAGCGGCTCGTGGAAGGTGACGTCGAGCCCGCCGGGAACCGGGATCTGGTGTCCGGTCAGCCGCTCCGGCGCGCCCGCGTAGTAGTCGAGCACGTCCCGGACGTTGCCGGCCTCCCAGCGCGCGTTGCCGATCGTGTGGCCGGCGTTGCGCACCTCCAGCAGCGCCAGCTCCTCCCGGTGCGCGTCGACCACGGCGGCGAACCGCCGCAGCAACCGCGCCCGGTCCCCCGGCGCCACCGCGCGCCACGTCTCGAAGGCCGCGGCCGCCCGCTCGATGGCCGCGTCCGTCTCCGCGAGCGAGGTGGCCGGCACCTCGCGCAGCGGCTCACCGGTCGCCGGATTGATCACCTGGGTCACACGCCCACCCTTCCCCTGGCGGCGCCCCGAGCGCAAGGTCAGAGGCGTTCGAAGCCACGCACCAGCTCCCAGTCGGTGACGGCGGCGTCGAAGGCGGCCAGCTCCACCCGCGCGTTGTTGGCGTAGTGGTCGACCACCTCGGCGCCGAACGCCTCCCGGGCCGTCTCCGAGGACTCCCACAGCCCGAGGGCGTCGCGAAGCGTGCCGGGCACCCGCTCGGCCCCGGCGTCGTCGTACGCGTTGCCGCCGCACTCCTCGCCCAGCTCCAGCTCCCGCTCGATGCCGTGCACCGCCCCGGCGACCAGCGCGGCGATCGCCAGGTACGGGTTGACGTCCGCGCCGGGCACCCGGTTCTCCACCCGCATCCCCTGGCCGTGCCCGACCAGCCGCAGCGCGCAGGTGCGGTTGTCGGTGCCCCAGCGCAGGGCGGTCGGGGCGAACGAGCCGGGCTGGTAACGCTTGTAGGAGTTGATGTTGGGGGCGAACAGCAGGCTGAACTGGCGCATGGTGGCGAGCAGCCCGGCCAGCACCCGCTGCCCGGTGACCGACAGGTGCGCCGGCCCGTCGCCGAGCATGGCCGAGCGGCCGTCGGCGCCGCGCAGCGAGAAGTGGATGTGGCAGGAGTTGCCCTCCCGCGCGTTCGGCTTGGCCATGAAGGTGATCGACATGCCCTCCTGGGCGGCGATCTCCTTCGCCCCGTTCTTGTAGATGACGTGGTGGTCCGCGCAGGCCACCGCCTCGTCGTAGCGGAAGGCGATCTCGTGCTGGCCGAGGTTGCACTCACCCTTGGCGCTCTCCGGGGTCAGCCCGGCGCCGGCCATCTCGGTGCGGATCCGGCGCAGCAGCGGCTCCACCCGCGCGGTGCCGAGCAGGGAGTAGTCCACGTTGTACTGGTTGGCCGGGGTCAGCTCGCGGTAACCGCGCCGCCAGGCCTCCTCGTACGAGTCGCGGAACAGCACGAACTCCAGCTCGGTGCCGGCGTACGCGGTCAGCCCGTGTGCGGCCAGCCGGTCGAGCTGCCGGCGCAGGATCTGCCGGGGCGAGGCGACCACGGGACCCGAGCCGTCCAGCCACTCCAGGTCGGCCAGCAGCATCACGGTGCCGGGCTGCCAGGGCACCCGGCGCAGCGTGTCCAGGTCGGGTCGCATGGCGAAGTCGCCGTAGCCGCGTTCCCAGCTCGACATGGCGTAGCCGTCGACGGTGTTCATGTCGACGTCCACGGCGAGCAGGTAGTTGCAGCCCTCGCTGCCGTGCGCGACCACCTGGTCGAGGAAGTAGGGAGCGTGGAAGCGCTTGCCCTGGAGGCGGCCCTGCATGTCGGTCAGCGCGAGCACCACCGTGTCGATCTCGCCCTCGGCGACCGCGACGCGCAGTTGTTCCAGCGTGAGCGGAGCTTTCCTCATCAGCGCGTCTCCATCCCCAAGGTCTACTGCCAGAACCGGATCACCGTCAATGCCCGTTCCGGACACCATGGCAAACGCAATCGGGCGAGGGTGGAAGCCGGGTCAGTCGCGGGCGCGCGCCCGGGCGAGGAAGCGGTGGTGCAGGTCCGGGACGTGGTCCGGAGTGAGCCCGGCCAACTGCTCCGTGGCCTCGGTCGTCAGCCCGCCGAGGTAGACCAGCAGCCCGGTCCGATTTCCCCGGTACTCGACGAGCAGCGCGAGCCGGGCCGGCTGGCAGGGCAGTCAACCGACCCCCGTGGGCTGATCCCTCACCGCAGCAGCGATCGTGGCAACGGTCAGGAGACCGCGGCCTTCACCAGCGCGACGACCTTCTTCTCCACCGCGGGGCTCCACTTCTGGAGCGCGTACGACACCGGCCACAGATCCCCGTCGTCGAGGTTGGCCGCGTCCTGGAAGCCCAGGGTCGAGTACCGGTAGTTGAACTTGCCCGAGTCCTGGAAGAAGACGACCACCTTGCCGTCCGCGTTCGCGTAGGCCGGCATCCCGTACCAGGTCTTCGGCGACAGCTCCGGGGCCGCAGCCGTGACGGTCGCGTGCACGCGCTCGGCGAGCGCACGGTCCTCGGGCGCCATCTGCGCGATCCGATCGAGGAGCGCCTGCAGGTCGTCGGCCTTCTTGGCGCCCTTCTTGCCCTCGGCGCGCAGCTCGGCGGCGCGCTCCTTCATCGCGGCGCGCTCCTCAGCGCTGAAGCCATCGGCCGTGGTGTGGGAATTCTTCGCGGACATTCTCGGGCTCCCATTCGCTGTTCAGGCTCGTCGTCCTGCCGGCTGCCTGGGAGAAGGCTAGGCCCACCGGCACCCGGGAGCTTCTCGATTCCTGATCGGTTCGCAGGCCCCGCTCGCTGGGCGCAGGGCCACGTCAGACTGACGGCATGAGGGACCACGACACTCGTCAACCAGACCGTCACGCACGTCTACCGCTTCGTCGATCACCTCGTCGCGGAGATGGAGATCCTTGAGTGACGGCGGACGTTGCCCGGCTCCCGGGCGGCCTCCTCCGGCGCCGTCACCTCACTGCGCCGTGCCCGCGAGAAGCCACCGTCGGACGGGAATCTCCAGCAGTACCCGGTCACCCTCCTGACTGACCGGCTCCGTGACGTCCCATCCCCCGTACTTGCTGGCGAACGCCTCCACGACCTCGGTGGGAAAGTCGCCGCGGCGCAGATGGGCGACGCCCTCGGCGACGACGGGAGCGGCCCCGTCCTCCAGGGCCAGGGACACCCTCGGGTCGGCCGCGACGTTCCGGGCCTTGACGCTGCGGCCGTCGCAGCCGATCCACCAGACGCCGTCGGCGTAGACGAACCAGACGGGTGTCACGTGGGGAGAGCCGTCGCGCCGCAGGGTGCACAGCCACACGTTCGGCTCGTGGGCCAGTCGGGCCTCGACGTCGGTCGGCAGTGGTGTCGAGCGAGGGGAGGTCACCCACGCAGTGGATCACATCCGTCACCTCCCCGGTCAGGTCTCGGTCACCAGCCGGTTCTCCCAGGCCCAGGCGGCGATCTCGGTGCGGTTCCGCAGTTGCAGCTTGTCCTGGATGTTGGCCACGTGGGCCTTCACCGTGCTCAGCGAGATGAACAGCTCCTGCGCGATCTCCTGATTGGTGCGTCCCCGGGCGAGGCGCCTGATCAGCTCGATCTCCCGCTCGGTCAGCGGCGGGGCAGGCGGGCGCGGCGAACGGACCGCGATCGGCCCGAACTGCTTCAGCAGCCGCATCGTGACCGACGGCGAGATCATCGCGTCACCGGCGTGCGCCGCCCGCACCGCCTCGGCCAGCAGGGCCGGCCCGGAATCCTTGAGGATGAATCCGACCGCTCCCGCCCGGAGCGCGCCGTACACGTACTCGTCCAGGTCGAAGGTTGTGATGATGACGACCCGCATCGGGTCGCGTACGGCGGCGCCGGCGAGCGCGCGGGTCACGTCGACGCCGTCCAGTCGTGGCATCTGGAGGTCCACCAGGCAGACGTCCGGGCGGAGGTCCCGGGCGAGGCTGATGGCCTCCGGGCCGTCACCGGCCTCGCCGACCACCGTGATGTCGGGCTGGCTCTCCAGCAGCAGCCGGAGGCCTCGGCGGACGATCGCCTGGTCCTCGGCGATGAGCACGCGGATGGTCATGACCCTCCCGGTGCGGGGATGGTGGCCTCGACCGTCCAGCCGGCCGGTGTGCCCGGACCGGCGCTCAGCTCACCGCCGAGGGCGGCGGTTCGCTCGCGCATGCCGACCAGGCCGTGACCGGCGGGGCGGATGACGCGGCCGGGCTGTCCGTCGTCGGCGACGCGGAGCCGGATGGTCCGCCCGTCGTGGGCGAGCGTCACGGTGACGGTACGGGCGTCGCGCGCGTGCCGGGCCACATTGGTCAGCGACTCCTGCACGATCCGGTAGATGCCGACCGTGGTCTCCGACGGCCAGTCGGCCGGCACGGGGCCGTCCGGCAGGTGGAGGTTCGCGCGGATGCCGGTGCCGTCGAATCGCTCGACGAGCTCGGCCAGCGAACCGGGCACGGGCGCGATCTCCGGCTCGTCGTCCCGCAGCAGCCGCACGACCTGCCGCAGGGAGGCGAGCGCCTGCGCGCCGGCCGTCTCGATCCCGGTGAGGGTGGCCCGGGTCGTGGGCGGGTCGGCGTCGGTGGCGAGCTGCGCGACCTGAGCCTGGATGATCAGGCCGGTGAGGTGATGGGCCGCGACGTCGTGCAGGTCCCGGGCGAGGGCCAGCCGTTCGGTGCGCCGTATCCCGTCGACCAGGGCCCGACGCCGCGCGTCGCCGAGCCGCCGCCACAGGCCCACCGCTACCGCGACCGCCCAGCCGGCCACCGCGACCTTCGTGGCCGTTGTCGCGTTCGGGATGTCCTGGGCCAGGTAGGTGGCGTACCTCTCGATGGTGCCGGCGGCGACCACCCCGGAGCCGGCGGCGACCGCGACGCCGCCCGGACCGGGCAGGTGACGCACCGCGGAGGCGACCACCACCAGGAGCGCGAGGCAGGCGATCGGGGCGGGTTGGCCCTGCCGGCCGTGCCGCCAGTCGACCAGCTCGGCGACGGCGCACAGGCCGATCGCCACCGCCGCCGCCCGACCGGGGAACCGTCGTCGCAGCAGCGCCGCCCCGCACACCGCTGCCGTGACCAGCAGGAACACGGCACCCACCGGCCAGGCCGGGCGGCGACTCAGCACCGCCGCCGTCTCAAGGGCGACACCGGCGGCGAGCAGGACGCCGAACGCGGCCTCGACCAGCACGCCCGGCAGGCCGGGCCGGCGCAGGGCGCTGCGCCTGCCAGCGAGAATCATGATGCCTCTCATGCCGGGTCCGCCGCGGCGCCTCGTCGTCGGGAACGCCGCAGCGGCGGCCGCTGCCACCACGTCACCCCACGCCACAGCCACTCGACCGGCCCCTGGTGGCACCGGCGCAGCCAGACTACCGACCAGCCCCACTGGACGACGAGGACCGCAGCGGCGACCGCGACCACCGCGCCGACCGGCCAGCGGTCCGCGTCGCCGACCACACCGGAGATCGCCAGCACGAGGACCGTCGCGGTCAGGTAGTTCGTCAGCGCCATCCGTCCGAGCGGCCGGAACACGGCGGTCAACGGCCCGGCCAGCCGAGTCCTGAGCAGCAGCAACAGCCCGCACACGTAGGCGCCGGCGGTCAGCAGCCCGGCCGCCGGGTAGGCGATCCTCGCCGCGGTGCTGTCCGTGTCCGCGCGCAACTGGATCACCGTCGCGGGCACGGCGGCGAGAGCGAGGACCAACCCGCACACCGCCGTGGTACGGGGACCGGAGCCGATCCTTCTGACCACCCCGTACCTGGTCAGCGCCGAACCGAGCAGGAACAGGCCGGGGACCACCGTGTACCCGCCGCCGAGCAGGGTCACCGACAGCACGATGAGGACCCCGGCGGCGATCGCCACCACGCGTCGGGGCAGCCACGTGGAGGGCAGCAGGACCAGCAGGCCGAGCACCGCGTACACGGTGAGGATGTCGCCCTTCCACAACAGCACGAAGTGGAGCAGACCCACGGCCAGCAGCGCCAGCATCCGGCGCAGCAGCACCACCCGCGGCTGCCGGGCCCGCGCCCGCGCCGACTCCAGCAACAGCGCGAAGCCGACGCCGAACAGCAGCGAGAAGATCGGAAAGAATCGCTGGTCGACCAGCAGATGCAGCACCGTCGCCGCCGTCGTCTCCGGCAGGTGCGCGGTGCCGAGTTCGCCGCCGCGGTGGGCGATCGGCTTCACGTTCGCCAGCAGGATCCCGCACAGGGCGAAGCCCCGGAGCACATCGAGCGCCACGATGCGCTGCCGCGCCCGGGGCGCGGCGGGTCGTGGCCGATTGCCGTCGATCGTGCCGACGTCTCCCACACCGTTCCATGACATGCCCCGAGCCTGGCCGCGCGACCGTCCCGGCCCCTCGGCCACAAGTCCACACCGGCGCCCGAGCCGTCGTACTTTCGGCCATTCCCACGGGGTCGGGACCGGGATGATTGGACCTGGTTGACCCGCAACTCTTCGCAGGTCAGGGGTGCGGCAGCCCCGACCCCCGGCGCTCCCCGCCGGCGCCGGGTGATCCGGCGCCGGCGGGGAGGGGTCAGGCCGGTTCGTCGGCCGGCGCTGGGCGCTGTTCCGGCACGTCGACGGTGCGGCGGGGGCCGGTGAACCACTTCCGGGCCGAGGCGTACCACCAGACGGCCACGCCGAGCAGCACCCCGCCGATGGCGAGCGGCGCGTAGTTCACGGCCGTCCAGGTGAAGTCCGCGTTCCCGGGCACGCCGGCCGGCACGATCGGCAGCACGAAGTAGACACTGATGATCGCGATCTCGATCACCGCGACCCAGCCGAGCAGCTTGTACCGCCGGCCCAGCGTCCACGGGCCGGGGACGAACCGGTCCCCCAGGCGCAGCCGCAGGAAGATCGGGATGAGGAACGACAGGTAGAGGCCGATCACCGCGACCGAGACCACCGCGTAGAAGGCGACCGGCACGCCGGCCTTCTGGTAGAGCGCGGGTAGGGTGAGCACCAGGCCGGCCACGGTGGCCGCGATGATCGCGTTGACCGGGGTGCCGTTGCGGTTCACCCGCGACCAGAGCCGCCAGCCCGGCACGGCGCGGTCCCGGCTGAACGCGTACGCCATCCGGGACATCGAGGTCACGCAGCTCATCCCGCAGAAGAACTGGCCGATGGTGGAGATGATGATGACGGCCTTGAAGAAGAACGGGGTCAGCGCGGACTCGAAGATGGCGCCGGAGAAGCCGCCGGCGGAGTTGATCGCGTCCACGTCGGTGGCGGCGAAGAGGAACGCGAGCAGCAGGATCCACCCGCCGACCGCGGAGTAGAAGATGGACCGCCAGAGGCCCTGGGCTGCGGCCTTCGAGGCGCCGCGGGTCTCCTCCGAGACATGCGCGCAGGCGTCGAAGCCGGTGATCGTGTACTGGGTGAGCAGGAAGCCCAACGGCAGCACGTAGAACCAGAAGGTGAGCCCGCCGGTGTCGCCGTCGCCGAAGCCGGAGTTGTTGAACCGCTCGGTGAAGACGAACCTGAAGCTCTGGTGGTCGTCGGGGACCAGGAGCAGGATGAGCACCACCGCGGCCGCGCCGGCCACGTGCCACCAGACCGAGACGTTCTGGAGTACGTCGATGATGTGGTGCCCGTAGATGTTGATCAGCCCGTG
Source organism: Micromonospora halotolerans (assembly GCF_032108445.1). NCBI lineage: Bacteria > Bacillati > Actinomycetota > Actinomycetes > Micromonosporales > Micromonosporaceae > Micromonospora > Micromonospora halotolerans. Next base: position 918,339 of record NZ_CP134876.1, read on the forward strand.
CAGGGCGAGGATCACCACGAACAGGCCGAAGGTCTGGTGCGCCGTGCCGGCCCAGCCGTCGAAGAGCGCCGACAGGGTCAGGTTGAGGAAGGTGGCGCAGCCGTAGTCGACCGAGGCGGTCACGGCCACCAGGCCGATCAGGTTGAGCCACCCGGTGAACCAGCCGTGCACCGGCCGACCCATCGTGGCGGCCCACCAGTAGATGCCCCCGGCGGTCGGGTAGGCCGACACCAGCTCCGCCATGCAGAAGCCGATGATCAGGATGAACATCGAGATGATCGGCCAGCCCCAGGAGATGGCCACCGGACCGCCGTTGTTCCACGCCTGGCCGAAGGTGGTGAAACAGCCGGCCAGGATCGAGATGATCGAGAACGAGATGGCGAAGTTGGAGAAGCCGCTCCACTTGCGGTGCAGCTCCTGTTTGTAGCCGAGCTCGGCGAGCCGTCGGGCGTCGTCGTCCATCGGTTGCTCGGCGGTCGGCGCGGGCGTCGTGGCCACTGCACACCTCCTCGAGGTGGATTCCCCGGTGCGAGTGGGCAAAGTGTGATCCCGCCGATCAAGGCGGTCAATACGGCAGCCGTGGGAATCTCACGGCCGGCACGGCTAATTGCGTTGCCGCGCCGGCCCGTTCCGGGGCATCCTTGAGCCCGTGACCAGGCCCGATCGCGACGGGCCGACCGCCGGGCGCTCGGCACCGCCCGGCCCGCGACGGCGCGCGGCGTCCACCTCTCTCTCACTGAAGTACGGCGGTTCGCCGTACCCCCGGACGCCCGCGCCGTCGCTCCCTACCTCCCGACCGGGAGCACCAGGCCCGGCACGGCGACGTCCACCGGCCCGGCGTACCCTCGCCGCGCCGCCGCGACCGCCTCCGCCGGGTCGGTACCGGGCCAGAGGTGGGTGAGCAGCACGCGCCGCGCCCCGGCCTCAGCCGCATACCGGCCCACCTCGGCGGCGCTGGACAGGTTGTCGACGTGCCGGTCCGGGATCTCCACCGGATACGTCGCCTCGGCGATCAGCAGGTCCGCGTCCCGGGCCAGCTCGACGAGGTCGGGGCTGCTGCCCGTGTCCCCGGTGTAGGCCAGCACCGCGTCCCGGCCGGTGAACCGGGCGCCGACGTTGGGCACCCAGTGCGGCAGCGACCAGGTGTCCACCCGGAACGGCCCGAGGTCAAACGCCTCGCCTGGCACGAGGGCGGCCAACCGGTACGCCCCGTCGACCAGGCCCGGTTCGTCCACGGCGAGCAGGCGGTCCAGGGCCCCGGCGGGCGCGTACACGGGCAGCGGCGGGCCGGCCCGGTCGGCGAGCACCCGGGCCCGCAGCAGCGGTTGCAGGTCGGCGCAGTGGTCCGGGTGGCCGTGGCTGACGTACACGGCGTCGACCTGCGCCGCGGGGATGCGCGCCAGCAGCGGTTGCACGGTCGCGTACCCGGGGTCGACCAGCAGCCGGAAGCCCGCGTGTTCGACCAGGAAGCCGGAGCACGACTGCTCGGCGGTGGGCCAGGCGCCGAGCCCACCGAGGACGGTGATCCGCACGCGTACGACCCTAGCCGGCGGAAGCGGCGGAACACCGCCCCGAGCCGCTCAGGTCAACAGCAGCCCGGCCACCCAGAGCACGGCGATGACGAGCCCGGCCAGGAACTCGACCAGCATGGACAGCCCGGCCGCCTTGAGCGCCTGCACGGTGGCCGGCCAGGCGAGCTGGTTGCTGCCCAGCCGCAGCCGTTCCGCGCCCCAGATCCCGCCGACGAAGCCGATCGGCAGGCCGACCACCGGGATGACGAAGAAGCCGACCAGGCCGAGCAGACCGCCGGCCAGCAGCGACGAGGTGGGCACGCCGGTGCGTTTCAGGTTCCGCCCCGGCCAGAGGTACTTGACCACGCCCCCGCCCACGGCGACCACGGTGGCGGCGGCCAGCACCGCCCAGCGGCCCGGCCCGGCGTCGCCGAAGAGCGCCCACACCAGCACGCCGCCCCAGCAGAGCGGCAGCGCCGGCAGCCCGGGCACCAGCACCCCGGCCAGCCCGGCCAGGATGGCCAGCGCGGCCACCACCGACACCACCGCCTGCGAATCGCTCAGGCTCACCGCGTCTCCTCCCCGGCCGCGCGGAGCCGCGCCCGCCCCGCCCGCTGCTCCGGAAGGTGAGAAGGGGACCCTTCTCTACCTGAGGCGTTAAGAAGGGGCCCCTCCTTCTCAGCCAGGCGGGCGCGGATGTCGGCCGCGGGCATCGGCGAGCCGAACCAGCGGCCCTGCCCGGTGTCGCAGCGCAGCGACCGCAGCCGCTCGGCCTGCTCCTCGGTCTCCACCGCCTCGGCGGTCACCCACAGCTCCAGCGCGTGGGCCAGCCGGACCAGCGCGTCCACGATCCGCTCGTCGCGGTGGTCGGCAACAACGTCCGTGCCGTCGCCCCGGATCCCCTCGACGAACGGGCCGGCCAGCTTCAGGCAGTGGATCGGCAGCCGCCGCAGGTACGCCAGGTTCGAGTAGCCGGTGCCGAAGTCGTCGATGGCCAGCCGGATCCCGAGGTCGGCGAGCTGGTGCAGGGCACGCAGCGGTTCCCCGGCGGTGCCCATCACGGCGCTCTCGGTCAGCTCCAGCTGCAGCAGCTCGGCGGGGAGCCCGGTGTGCTGCAACGCCTCGGCGACGGTCTCCACGATGGCCGGGTCGTCGGCCTGCCGGGCGGCCAGGTTGACGTTGACCATGAGCCGCGCCTCCGGGTACGCCCGCCGCCAGCTCTCGGCGTCCCGGCACGCCTGGCGGAGCACCCAGGCGCCGAGCCGGACGATCAGGCCGGTCTCCTCGGCCAGCCCGATGAACCGGTCCGGCCCGAGCAGCCCCAGCTCCGGGTGCTGCCAGCGGACCAGCGCCTCCACCGCCACCATGGCGCCGTCGACCAGCGAGACGATCGGCTGGTAGTGCAGCACGAACTCGCCCCGGTCCAGCGCGGCGGGCAGGTTGGAGGCCAGCGCCGACCGGGCGATGTCGGCGGCGCTGCGCTCCGGGTCGTAGACGGCCCAACGACCCCGCCCCTCGGCCTTGGCCCAGTAGAGCGTGGTGTCGGCGGCCTTCATCAGCTCGGAGACGCTGGTCTCGGCGGCCGGGCACTCCACGATGCCGATGCTGGCCGACACGGCCAGCTGCTGGTCGCCGACGTGCACCGGGGCGGAGACGGCGGCCAGGGCCAGCTCGGCCACCTCCACCGCGTCGTCGAGACCGCCGTCGGAGTCGACCAGGATGACGAACTCGTCGCCGCCCATCCGGGCGACCAGGTGGCCGCGGCCCGACACGCAGTCGGCCAGCCGGCGGCCGATCACCTTGAGCAACCGGTCCCCCAGGTCGTGGCCGAGGCTGTCGTTGATCGCCTTGAAGCCGTCCAGGTCGATGAAGCAGAGCCCGACCCGCTGCTCCGCTTCGGCGGTCTCGAAGACCTGCCCGAGCGTCTCGAAGAAGAGCGTCCGGTTGGGCAGGCCGGTGAGCGGGTCGTGCAGCGCCTGGAAGCGCAGCCGCTGCTGGAGCTGGTAGCGCTCGGTGATGTCCTCGATCATCGCCACGGTGAACCGGGGGCGTCCGTCGTCGTGGCGGATCAGCGAGACGGCCAGGTCGGTCCAGACCACGCTGGCGTCCTTGCGGTAGTAGCGCTTCTCCACCCGGACGCTGTCCCGTTTGCCCACGACCAGCTCCTGGTAGAGCTCCCACATGCCGGCGGCGTCGTCGGGGTGGAACAGCCCGTCGACGGTCAGCTCCCGCAGCTCGGCGGCCGTGTAGCCGAGCATGTCCGCGAAGGACTGGTTGACCTCGATGATCCGCCCGTCCACACCGGCGATGCCGATGCCGATCGCCGCGCCGGTGAAGACCGCCCGGAACCGCGCCTCACTGTCCCGCAGCGCCTGCTCCACCGCGTCCCGGGCCTGCCACGCCGAGCGGGCGATCCGCTCCTGCTGGCTGAACACCCGGTCGCGCAGCGCCCGGCCGAAACCGGCGGCGAACGCGCCCTGCATGGCCGCGATCCGCTCCCGCACCTCCGGCAGCTCCACCTGGGCGGGCAGCACCCAGGACAGGAAGCGGTCGCCGAGCGCCCGCACCGACCAGTCGAGCACCCCGGGCTCGGTGAGGTGCGCCTCGACCAGGGCCCGCCCGACGTCCTCCGCCGGCTGGGCGGAGAACGTCGGGGCGAGCAGCGCCCGACCGAGGCGGACGGTGTGCACGAGCAGCAGCCGCTCGGTCTCGGCGGCGCTCAGCGGGACGAACCCGATGCGCCGTACCGACCGGGCCCACTCGGCGGCGTACGCCGCGGCGCCCGGCCGGCTGAGGTCGCCCCCGTCGGGGTCCGGGGCGCGCATGTCGGGTCAGCCGGCCGTCCGGTCGTGCCGGGCGACGCCGCCGAACGCCCCGAACCGCTCGGGGTGCTCGTCCACGTCCGACGGCGAGTCGGGCCGCCACAGCGGCATGTGCACGACGCCCGGTTCGAGCACCGTCCAGTCGCCGAAGAAACCGGTGATCTCGGCGCGCGAGCGCAGGGTGATCTCGGTGGCGGTACGCGCCGACAGCCGCTGCGCGTCGAGCATCTCCTGCGGCTGGTCCTCGAAGGTCGAGTGCGAGATGACCAGGAAGCTGCCGGGCGCCGCGGCGGCCCGCAGGGTGGCCAGGATGTCGCCCGGCCGGTCCTCGTCGGGGATGAAGTGCACCACCCCGGCGAGCAGGATGCCGACCGGCCGGTCGAAGTCGATCAGGCCGCTGGCCCGGGCCTGGTCGAGGATCAGCTTCGGCTCCCGCAGGTCGGCCAGGAGGGCGGTGGCCCGCTCGTTGCCGGCGAGCAGCTCCCGGCTGTGCGCCACGGCCACCGGGTCGATGTCGACGTAGACGATCCGGGCCTCCGGGTTGGCCGCCTGGGCCACCTCGTGCACGTTGCCGACCGTGGGGATCCCCGAGCCGATGTCGAGGAACTGGTCGATGCCGGCGTCGAGCAGCACCCGGACGGCCCGGCGCAGGAACTCCCGCCCGGAACGCATGGTGGCCGCCAGGTTCGGCGTCATGGCGGCGATCTGCTCGGCGAGCTGCCGGTCGATCTCGAAGTTGTGCGCGCCGCCGAGGAAGTAGTCGTAGACCCGGGCGGCGCTGGGCCGGCTCAGGTCGATCTCGGCGGGAAGTCCGTCCGGCGTCTGCATCGCTCGGTCCCCCAGGTCGTCGCCGCGCGGGCAGCCCGGCGACCGGGCCGACCCGCGGCATGGTGTGGTCCACACCACTCTAGGCGGGCACACCCGCGAGCGGGAGATCCACTTTCGACCGTGGGCCCGCCCGCCGTCAGCCCGCCGACTCCAGCAGCAGCGAGATGCCCTGCCCGACGCCGATGCACATGGTCGCCAGGGCCCGCCGGCCACCTCGGCGGCGCAGCTCCAGCGCGGCGGTGAGGGCCAGCCGGGCGCCGCTGGCGCCGAGCGGGTGGCCCAGCGCGATGGCCCCGCCGTTCGGGTTGACGTGCTCGGCGTCCTCGGGCAGCCCCAGCTCGCGCAGCACCGCCACCGACTGGGCGGAGAACGCCTCGTTCAGCTCGATCACGTCCACCTCGGCCAGGCCGAGGCCCTGCCGGTCGAGCAGCTTGCGGGTGGCCGGGACCGGCCCGATGCCCATGATCCGCGGCGGCACGCCGGCCGCCGCCGCCCCGCGTACCCGGGCCAGCGGGCTGAGGCCGTAGCGCTCGACGGCCGCCGCGGAGGCGACCAGCAGGGCCACCGCGCCGTCGTTGACGCCGGAGGAGTTGCCGGCCGTCACCGTGCCGCCCTCGCGGAACGGGGTGGGCAGCGCGGCGAGCTTCTCCAGCGAGGTCTCCCGGGGGTGCTCGTCGGCCTCGACCAGCTTCGTCTCCCGCTTGCCGGCCGGCACGGTCACCGGCACGATCTCCTCGGCCAGCCGGCCGTCGGCCTGCGCCTTGGCGGCCCGCTGCTGGGAGCGGAACGCGAACTCGTCCTGCGCGGCCCGGTCGACACCGAAGTCCGCGGCGACGTTCTCGGCCGTCTCCGGCATCGAGTCGATGCCCCACCCCTTCTTCATGAGCGGGTTCACCAGCCGCCAGCCGATCGTGGTGTCGTAGACCTCGGCGGTGCGGGCGTACGGGGTGGTCGCCTTCGGCATCACGAACGGCGCCCGGCTCATGCTCTCCACCCCGCCGGCGACCAGCAGGTCGGCCTCCCCGGCCACGACGGCGCGGGCGGCGGTGGCGAGGGCGTCCAGACCGGAGCCGCAGAGCCGGTTGACCGTGCTGCCCGGCACCTCCTCGGGCAGCCCGCCGAGCAGCGCCGCCATCCGGGCCACGTTGCGGTTGTCCTCGCCGGCCTGGTTGGCGCAGCCCAGGATCACGTCGTCGGTGCGGGCCCAGTCCACCGAGGGGTGGCGGGCGACCAGCTCGCGGATCACGTGCGCGGCCAGGTCGTCGGGGCGGACCCCGGCGAGGGCGCCGGCGTACCGGCCGATCGGGGTGCGGACACCGGCCACGAGGTATGCGACGGTCATCGGCGCTCAGTCCTTCGGGGGTGGACGGGGGTGGTGAGGGGTCGCCCGCCGGGTCGCGGGGACGCCCGGCGCCAGGATATCCGCGCCCGGAACGGATAGGTTGGCCGCATGGCCCGGGCCCAGTTCAGCGCAGAGACCGCCGGCGGCGGTGCGTTCGTCCGCCAGCCCAACCGGTTCACCGGTCGGGTCACCCCGCACTCCACCTCCCCCGAGGGCGGCGGCCCCGACGACCTGGGCCGCTGGCCGCTGGAGGCGGGCCGCTACCGGCTGGTCTGGTGCCGGGCCTGCCCGTGGGCGCACCGGGCCCGGATCGTGCGCGGCCTGCTCGGTCTCGACGAGGTGATCTCGCTGGGCACGGTCGACCCGATCCGGGACGAGCGGGGCTGGCGGTTCAGCCTCGACCAGGACGGCTTCGACCCGGTGCTCGGCATCGGGTTCCTCAGCGACGCGTATCTGGCCACCGACCCCGACTACACCGGCCGGGTGACCGTGCCGGCGCTGGTCGACACGCTGACCGGCCGGGTGGTCACCAACGACTACCCGCAGCTCACCCTCGACTTCTCCACCGAGTGGCGGCGGTTCCACAAGCCGGGCGCGCCGGACCTCTACCCGGTCGAGCTGCGCCCCGAGATGGACGCGCTCATGGCGGAGATCCACCGGGACGTCAACAACGGCGTCTACCGGTGCGGCTTCGCCACCTCCCAGGAGGCCTACGACGAGGCGTACACGGCGCTGTTCGCCCGCCTGGACGCGCTGTCGGAGCGGCTGTCCGGGCAGCGCTACCTCATGGGCGGGCAGCTCACCGAGGCCGACGTGCGGCTGTTCACCACGCTGGTCCGCTTCGACGTGGCGTACCACGGGCACTTCAAGTGCAACCGGCAGAAGCTGACCGAGATGCCGGTGCTCTGGGCGTACGCCCGGGACCTGTTCCAGACCCCGGGGTTCGGCGAGACGGTCGACTTCGACCACATCAAGCGGCACTACTACGCCACCCACGAGATGATCAACCCGACCCGGATCGTGCCGCTCGGTCCCGACCTGTCCGGCTGGACCACGCCGCACGGGCGTGGCTGACCCCGGCGTCCTCCGGGCCGCCGCGGCGTCCGCCGCCGTCGGCTGCACCCTGGCCGGGGTGGTCGCCGTGACGGTCGCCGTGGCCGCCGGTCCCGGCCCGGGCCTGGCCGGGTACGTCAGCGAGGCCGGCGTCACCGACGGCGCGTACGCCGGGGCGTACCGGATCGGGGTGTTCGCCCTGGCGGCGGCGCTGCTGCTGCTCGCCGCGGCGCTGTCCCCGGCGCTGCGGGCCGCGGCCGGGCTGCTCGTGGCCGGCGCGGCCGGCACGGCGCTCTCCGGGGCGGTGACCTGCTCCACCGGCTGCCCGCTGCCGCCGTTCGAGGCCGCCACGGTGGCCGACCTGGTGCACGGCGGGGCGAGCATCGGGGCCACCGCCGCCGTGGTCTTCGCCATGCTGGCGGTGTTCCTGCAGCCGGCGGCGGGGCGGGCGCTGCGCCGGGTCGCCGGCGTGGGCGCGGCCCTGGCGCTGCCGCTGTCCGGGGCGGTCGGGCTGGCCATGCTGCTGGTCGGGCGCGGCGGCCTGGTCGGGGTGCTGGAGCGGCTGCTGCTCGCCGTGGCCGCCGGGTGGGGTCTGGCCACCGCCGCGGTGCTGGGCCTCCGCAGGTAAGGAAGGGCCCCTTGTTAACGGATTCGGTATAGCAGGGGGCCCCTCCTAACCGGGCCTGTAAGGAGCGTCACGCCGGTCGGTCCTTCCGGCTGGGAGCCGGCTGGGAGTAGCGTCGGCAGGCGATGACCAACGTCTGGCACCTCACCGTGCGCCTGTATGTCGACCTCCGACTGCAGGCCAGCGGCATCTGTCCGGCGCAGCCGCTCTCCTGACGCTGCCCCGTTCACTCCGCCAGACCTTTGGACAGATCCCCATGGCTTCCGCCCTGCGCAAGTTCCCCTTCTCCGTGCAGATCCTGCTCGGCCTCGTTCTCGGCGTGGCGCTCGGCTTCCTCGCCCGCGCCAACGACCTCGCCTGGCTGACCAGCACCCTCGACACCGTCGGCGGACTCTTCGTCCAGCTGCTCAAGCTGGCCGTGCCGCCGCTCGTCTTCACCGCCATCGTGGTCAGCGTGGTCAGCCTGCGCGGCGTGGCCAACGCCGCCCGGCTGGCGCTCAAGACGCTGCTCTGGTTCGGCATCACGGCGCTCGTCTCGGTCGGCATCGGCATCGGCCTCGGCCTGCTGACCAACCCGGGCAAGGGCGTCACCCTCGACCTGGCCGGCGCCACCGCCCCGAAGAAGACCGGCTCCTGGACCGACTTCCTCACCGGCATCGTGCCCACCAACCCGGTCGGCGCGTTCGTCGAGGGCAACGTCCTCCAGATCGTCTTCCTCGCCCTGGTGATCGGCGCCGCCGCGCTGCTCCTCGGTGAGGCGGCCGAACCGTTCGTCAGCCTCAACCGCTCGGTGCTGGCCATCGTGCAGAAGGCGCTCTGGTGGGTCATCCGGCTCGCCCCGATCGGCACCCTCGGCCTCATCGGCAACGCCGTCGCCTCGTACGGCTGGGACCTGCTGGCCCCGCTCGCGAAGTTCACCACCGCCGTCTACGTCGGCTGCGCCATCGTGCTGTTCGTGGTCTACCCGGTGGTGCTCATCGCCGCCGGCCGGCTCAACCCGCTGCGCTTCTTCGCCGGCGCCTGGCCCGCCATCGAGCTGGCCTTCGTGTCCCGTTCCTCGGTGGGCACCATGCCGGTGACCCAGCGCTCGGTCGAGCGCCTCGGCGTCCCCCGCGAGTACGCCTCCTTCGCCGTGCCGTTCGGCGCCACCACGAAGATGGACGGCTGCGCAGCCATCTACCCGGCCCTCGCCGCGATCTTCGTGGCGCAGGTCTTCGGCGTGCACCTGGGCGTCACCGACTACCTGCTGATCGCCTTCGTCTCGGTCGTCGGCTCCGCCGCCACGGCCGGCCTGACCGGCGCCATCGTCATGCTGACCCTGACCCTCAGCACGCTGGGCCTGCCGCTGGCCGGCGCCGGCCTGCTGCTGGCCATCGACCCGATCCTGGACATGATCCGCACCGCCACCAACGTGGCCGGCCAGGCCCTGGTGCCGACCGTCGTGGCCGCCCGCGAGGGCACCCTGGACCGGACCGCGTACGAGTCGGCCGGCAAGCGCGACCTCATCGAGGCTCCGGAGAGTGAGCAGCTCACCCCCGTGGCCGCCTGAGCATCCGATCTCGGGGGGAGGGCTTCGGCCCCCCCCCCGACGCCTGTTGAAGGATGACCGTATGAGTGCCCTGTTCACCCCGCTCACCCTGCGCGGCGTCACCCTGCCCAACCGGGTGGCGCTCGCCCCCATGTGCCAGTACAGCGCCGGGCCGGACGGCCTGCCCACCGACTGGCACCGCGTCCACCTCGGCTCCCGCGCGGTCGGCGGCGCCGGACTGATCATCACCGAGGCGACCGCCGTGGTCCCCGAGGGGCGGATCAGCCCCCAGGACACCGGGCTGTGGTCCGACGCGCACGTCGACGCGTGGCGGCCGATCACCGCGTTCATCACCGCGCAGGGGTCGGTGCCGGCCGTGCAGCTCGCGCACGCCGGGTTCAAGGCGTCCACGTACCGGCCGTGGGCCGAGCGCCGGGGCGGCGTCCCGGACGCCGAGGGCGGCTGGACCCCGGTCGGCCCCGGCGCCGAGCCGTTCCTGCCCGACTACCGCACCCCCACCGCGCTCGACGAGGCCGGCATCGCCGCGGTGGTCGAGGCGTTCGCCGCCGCCGCGCGCCGGGCCCTCGACGCAGGCTTCGCCGCCGTGGAGATCCACGCCGCGCACGGCTACCTGCTGCACGAGTTCCTCTACCCGCTCACCAACCACCGCACCGACGGCTACGGCGGCGATCGCGCCGGCCGGATGCGGCTGACCCTGGAGGTGGCCCGGGCGGTCCGCGCCGCGGTCGGCGAGGCCGTGCCGGTACTCACCCGGATCTCCGCCACCGACTGGGTCGACGGCGGCTGGACCGTCGAGGACAGCGTGGTGCTCGCCGGCGAGCTGGCCGCCGCCGGCGTCGACCTGGTGGACGCCTCCTCCGGCGGCGCCGCCGCCCGGGCGAGCGTCCCGGTCGGCCCCGGCTACCAGGTGCCCCTCGCGGCCCGGATCCGCCGCGACGCGGGCGTGCCGACCGGCGCCGTCGGCCTGATCGTCGAGCCCGAGCAGGCCGAGCAGATCGTCGCCGGCGGCGAGGCCGACCTGGTCCTCCTCGGCCGCGAACTCCTCCGCGACCCGTACTGGCCCCACCGCGCCGCCGCCAAACTGACCCAGACCCCCACCTGGCCCCACCAGTACACCCGCGCCTTCTAACCCGCGCACCCGCCGCACGCCGCGCGCCACCCGCCGCGCGTCACCGCGTTGATCATGAAGTTGGCGGTGACATCCGCCCGATTTGTCGCCGCTAACTTCATGATCGTCGGGGCGGGTGGCGGCGCAGCAGGTGCACGGCGGGCCACGCCGCCGGTCGCCCGAGGCGGGCCAGTCCGGCGACGAGCCCGTCCGGGATCAGCCGGCCAGGTGGCCCCAGCGGGGCTCCAGGTCCGGCCACGGTCCCTGGGCCGCCACCGTGCCGTCGACCAGCACCACCACGTGGTCCGCGCGCACCAGCGCCGCCCGCTTCGCGGTCGAGCCGACCACGGTCACCCCGTGCTCGCGCAGCGCCGCCCAGAGCGCCAGCTCCGTCGTCACGTCCAGCGCGGACGAGACGTCGTCGGCGACCAGCAGTTCGGTACGCGGCGCGAGCGCCCGGGCCAGCGCCAGCCGCTGGAGCTGCCCGCCGGAGAGGCGGGTGCCCTTGTGCCCGATGAGCAGCCCGAGCCCGCCCCCGGCGGCCGCCAGGTCGTGGTCGAGCTGGGCGGTCGACACCGCGCCGGCGGCGTCCACCTGGTGCCCGAGCGCGATGTTGTCGGCCACCGTGCCGGAGAGCACCCGAGGCAGCTGCCCCACGTACCCGACCTGGTTGGGGCGGAGGAACAGCTCCGGCTCGGTGACCGGCTCGCCGTTCCAGCGCAGCGTGCCGGTGTGGTGGACGATCCCGGCGAGGGCCCGCAGCAGCGACGACTTGCCCGCGCCGACCGGCCCGACCACCAGCACCAGCTGCCCGCGCTCGACGGTCAGGTCGACGTCGCGGACGGCGAGGGTGCCGTCGGAGTGCAGCGCGCCGAAGCCGGTCAGCTCCAGCCGGCGCAGCGGGTGCCGCGGCGGCGGTTCCGGCGCCGGGGCGGTGCCGGCGGCCAGGTCCAGCCCGGGCACGGACGCCGAGTAGGTGGCCACTCCGGTCATCGCGACGGTCCGCCTGGTCCACACCCGGGCCGACGGGTAGTGCGACACCAGCGACGCGGTGGTCCAGGCGAACCAGCGGGCCGCGCCGAGGGTGGAGACGGCGACCAGGGTCGCACCGGCGGAGAGACCGCCGGTCAGGTAGAGCGCCCACGCCCCGATCGGCAGCAGGCCGCTGGCGATCGACGGGGTGGACCGGGCCCACACCTGCATGGCGATCTCCCGCCGCTGCCGGTCGCTGCGCACGGTGTCCAGCTTCGCGAGGTGGTGCAGCACCGGGCAGGTGGCGCCGGCGAGCTTCACCGTGCGGGCGGCGGACAGCGAGGAGACCAGGGCGGTGGCGAAGGCGGCGCGGGCCTTGACGGTGCCGCCGGCCGTGCGTTCCAGCCGCGGCCCGAACAGGGTCGCCGCCAGCCCGGAGACCACCATGGTCCCGACGAAGAACAGCGCGGGTACGACACTGCCGGTCACCAGGGTCATGGTGATCACGATGGCCAGCGAGATGAACTGGTCCATGAGGTTGTCGGCGAGCTGCACCACCCGGTCGGTGTCGCCGCCCTGGGCCACGACCTCGGCCGGGGTGTGCCCGCTGACCCGGCGCGCCCCGGTCTGCCCGTGCACCAGCCGTGCGCTGATGCGCAGCATCTGCCGGATCCACCACTGCGGGAACCAGAGGTTGGTCAGGAACGGCAGCGGCAGCACCACCAGCAGCGCGGCGACGATGCCCAACGCCGGCAGCCACGGGTCTCCCCCGCCGACGACCTCGGCCCAGAGCCACGGCAGCACCGAGCCGTCCAGCCCGAGCAGGGTCATCACGACGAACAGGCCGACGGAGACCAGCCCGTACCGCGGGTCGTTGGTGCCGAGCCGCAGGATCTCCCGCAGGGTCCGGGCGGGCGGTGGGGCGGGCAGCGGCGGCGGGTCGGTGCGCGGCACCGCGACCTGGCGCGGCGCGGTGGTCGGGACCGTCGTCTCGGCCGGCTCGTCGGGCCACCCGTCGGGGCCGTCCAGCAGCTCCACCCCGCCGCGGCGGGCACCGGCGCCCGCGTAGGCGCTGGCGTGGCTGGTGGCCAGCAGCTCGGCGAAGCGGGCCGACTCGCGCAGCGGGCCGGCCTCCAGCACCGCGCCGTCGGCCATCACCACGACCTCGTCGCAGCGGCGCACCGAGGAGAGCCGGTGCGCGATGACGATGCCGATCCGGTCGGTGAGCAGCCGTTCGGTGGCCTGGCGTACCCGGTTCTCGGTGACCGGGTCGAGCCGGGCGGTGGCCTCGTCGAGGATGACCACGTGCGGGTCGCGGACCAGGATGCGGGCGAACGCGACGAGCTGCTCCTGCCCGGCGGAGAGCACGTGCCCGCCCTCGCCGAGCCGGGTGTGCACCCCGTCGGGGAGTTCGGCGATCCAGCCGGCCAGCCCGAGTTCCGCCAGCGCCCGGGTGGCGTCGTCGAGCAGATCCGGGTCGAAGAGCGCGACGTTCTCGGCGAGCGTGCCGGCCAGGATCTCGGTGCGCTGCGGCACCACGGCGATCCACCGGCGCAGGGCCTCGATGTCCAGGTCGACCAGGTCGGTGTCGCCGAGGAGGACGGTGCCGCGGGGCACGTCCACGGCCCGGGTGAGCACCTTGGCCAGCGTCGACTTGCCGGATCCGGTGCGGCCGACCAGGGCGTAGGACCGGCCGCGGGCGAAGGTGAGGTTGACGTCGCGCAGCGCCGGGCCGCGGTCCTCGCCGGTGGCGGGGTAGCGGAAGGTGAGCCCGCGGACGGTCAGGTCACCGTCGACCGGGGCGGCGCCGCCGATCGGCTCCTGCCGGGAGTCGGCGAGCAGCTGCACCCGCGCCCACGCGCCCAGCGCCTGTTGCAGGTGCGGCACCCAGCGGGCGATGTGCTCGACGGTCGCGCCGAAGGCCAGGGCGAGCAGCCAGATCGCGGTGAGCCGGGCGGCGTCGACCCGGCCGGTGGCCAGCGCCCACGCCCCGGCCAGGACCACGGCGGCGATGCCGACCCGCACGCCGCCGGCGGCCAGCGCCGTGACCCGGGCGGACAGCCGGAAGACCCGGCCGCCCCGGGCGATCACCTCGGCGGCGCGCCGGGCGTAGAGGCGCAGCACGTACGGGCGGGCCAGGCTGGTGCGCACGTCGTCCTGGCCGTGCACCGCCTCCTCCATCACGGCGGCCAGGTCGGACCAGGCCTCCTCCTCGACCATCCGGGCCGGGGCGATCCGGGCGGTGGGACCGCGCAGCGCCACGCCGAGCAGCGCGGTGAGCAGGATCATCCCGACGCCGGCCGGCCACCAGACGACCAGCGCGCTGACCGTGGCGAGCAGGCAGACGGCGACGCCCTGCACGAGCCGTACGCCGGTGTTCCGCATCTCGGCGGCGACCTGGTAGACGTCGTTGTCGATCCGGTCGAGCAGCTCGCCGACCGGGGTGGTCTCCAGGGTGGGCAGGTCCTGGCCGAGCGCGACCCGGCAGAGGCGGCGGCGGACGTCGGCGGACCAGTCGGCGGTGAGGCCGGCCATCAGCAGACCGATGAGCAGGTCGCTGACCACGGCGGCGACCAGCGCCACGGCCAGCGCCGTGAACCAGCCGGACGAGCGGTGCACCAGCACCGGCCCGGCCAGCGCCGAGGCGGCGGCCTGGCCGCCGGCGGCGAGCAGGATCAACAGCAGGACGACCGCCATCCGACGCGGTGCGGTGGCCCAGAGGTCGCGGAGCAGGCGCATGGAAAGTCCTCCGGACTCGGGTCGGTGGGGGCGGTGCCCCCAGCCTCACCCGGACGGCCGGGCCGTTCAAACGATTTACCGCCGCGGTGTCACGTCTGGGCGACCCGGCGGACGATGCCGAGCAGCGCCTCCTGCACGTCCTCGATGGGCCGGTCGGGCTGGAAGACCAGCCAGTCCACGGCCACCACCAGCCCGACGCCGAACAGCGCCGAGCTGGCCGTGCGCACGTCCAGGTCGGCGGGGAGGTCGCCGCTGGCCACCCCGGCGCGGACGGTCTCCGCGATCACCTCGATGGCCTCGCCGCGCAGCAGCCGCAGGGTCTGCTGCCACTCCCGGTTGGTCCGCCACATCTCCGACAGCAGGAGCTGGGCGAAGGCCCGGTAGCGGCGGATGTAGTCCAGCTCGGCGCGGACCAGCGCGGCCAGCGCCTCGCGGGGCGGCAGCCCGGCGACGGCGGCCCGGAACTCGGCGGTGAGCAGGCCGATGCCGTGCCGCAGCAGCTCCTCGAAGAGGACCGTCTTGGACTCGAAGTTGTAGTAGACGGTCCCCTTGGCCACGCCGGCCCGGGTCGCGATGTCGTCGACCGTGGTGTCCGAGAAGCCCTGTTCGGCGATGAGCTCGACCGCCGCCACGAAGAGGCGCTGCCGGGTGTCCTCCCGCCGGCGGGTCCGTCCGTCCGTCACCCGCCCATCCTCACATGGTCAGTTCGGGGTGCAGTTTGGCCGGGGTGAGGCGGCGGGACCGGCGGGCCGCGCCGACGGTGAGCGCCAGGGCGCCCGCACCGAACGCGAGCAGGACGAGCGCCCCGGTGACCACCGGCCCGGCCGGCCCGCCGTTGATCGTGTGCCGCAGGCCGCCCACCACGTACGTCATGGGCAGCCACGGGTGGATGGCCTGGAAGAAACCGGGCGAGGTCTGCACCGGGTAGGTGCCGCCGGAGGAGGTGAGCTGGAGCATGAGCAGGGCCAGCGCGGCGAGCCGGCCGGCCGGGCCGAGCGCGACGCCGAGCAGTTGCATGATCGCGGTGAACGCCAGCGAGGTGAGCGCGAGCAGCCCGAAGGTCGCCGGCCCGTGCCGCGGGTCGAGGCCCAGCGCCAGGGTGACCACGGTGTAGAGCACCGCGACCTGGGCCAGCCCGATCGCCGCGGCGGGCAGCCAGCCGGCGAGTACGACCCGCCAGCCGGGCGCGCCGGACATCACGTGCCGCCGGTTCACCGGCCGCAGCAGCATGTACGTGATCATCGCGCCGACCCAGAGCGCCAGGGCCAGGAAGTACGGGGCGAAGCCCACCCCGTACGAGCCGGCCGGGTGGTCGGAGTGGCGGATCAGCCCGACCGGGTCGCCGAGGACGTCGGCCCGGCTGCCCGCGTCGTCGTACCCGGGCAGTTTCCTCTCCCCGGCGGCGAGCCCGTCGGCGAGGTCGCCGGCGCCGCCCTCCAGTTTGGTCAGCCCGTCGGCGAGCCGGTTGCTGCCGGTGCTGAGCTGGGCCAGGCCGCCGTCGAGCTGGCGAGCCCCGGTGGCCAGCCGGTAGAGGCCGCCCCGGAGCTGGTCGGCGCCGTCCGCGGCGTCGCCGAGCCCGTCGCGGAGCTTCGCGCTGCCCTGGGCCAGGGTGGTGAGCCCGGTGGCGAGCTGGTCGACCTTGGCGCGGGCCGTGGCCACGTCGTCGGCCAGGTGCGGCGCGGCGGCGGCCACCTCCCGGGCGGTCTGCGCGACCTCGGTCATCTGCTTCCTCAGCGCGGCGAGGTCGGTCTTGTCCAGCGCGGAAACCATCGCCCGGGCCGCCGTCACGGCCTGGTCGGCGGCCTTCCGCGCGGCGACCAGGTTCGGGTCGTCGGCCAGTTCCGGGTGCTCCTCGACCAGCGCGTCGAGCCGGTCGCGCACCTTCTCCGCCTGGCCGACCACCTCGTCGGCCCGGGCCGGCAGCGCGTCGAGGCCGTCGGCGAGCGCCTGCGCACCCTCGGCGACCAGCGTGGCGGCCCGCTGGATGTCGGTGGCGTTCCTGCGGAGCAGCGGCTCGTACCTGTCCGCCGCGGCGTCGACCTGTTGGGCGGCGGCGCGGGTCTCGGTGGCCGCCCGGTTGGCGCCGTCGGCGATCTGCGCCGCCCCGGTGTAGAGCTGGTCCAGGCCGGTGGCCAGCTTGGTCGCCCCCTGCACGGAGGTGTTCAGCCCGCCGGCGAGCTGCCCGGCGCCGTCCTCGGCGGTGCCCAGCCCGTCGGCGAGCTGCCCGGCGCCCTGCTGGGAGGTGCCGAGGCCGTCGTGGATCTGGTCGGCGCCGTCGGCGGCCCGGCCGGTCTCGGCCTTGGCGTCGGTGAAGCCGATGAGCATCTTGTCGAAGTACGACGCGGCGGTGCTCTCGGCGGCGGCGGCCCGGATCTCGCTGAACGCGGAGCGGGCGAGCAGCCCGGAGAGGTAGTTGGTGGCGTCGTCGTTGACCACCTTCAGCTCGCCCCGGCGGGCCGGCCGGTCGGGCTCGGGGCTGGCGGCCAGGGTGGCGGAGAAGTCGGCCGGAATGGAGAAGACCAGGTGGTAGCGGCCGTCGTGGAGCCCCTCGGTGGCGTCGGCCTGGTCGGTCACCGTCCAGCCGAAGACCTTCCGGTCGAGCAGTTCGTCGGTGAGGTCCCGGCCGGCGTGCACCTCGCTGCCGTCGCTCGCCTTCGCGGGCCGGTCGGCGTTGACCAGGGCCACCGGGATCCGGTCGAGGTTCCCGTAGGGGTCCCAGAAGGCGTAGAGGTAGAGGGCGCCGTAGAGCAGCGGGATGACGGTGAGGACGGCGAGCGCGGCGCGCGGCAGCCGCCCCCGGGTCATCCGGCGCAGCTCGAACAGCGCGAGTCGTACGACACTCATGCGGTCACCTCGGAGGTCAGGGCCGGGCCGGGCAGGGTCGGGTCGCCGATCCGGTGCGCGACGGCGGTCACGCCCGGCTCGACGGCGCGGGCGCTGGCG
This sequence comes from Micromonospora halotolerans, assembly GCF_032108445.1. Lineage (NCBI taxonomy): Bacteria > Bacillati > Actinomycetota > Actinomycetes > Micromonosporales > Micromonosporaceae > Micromonospora > Micromonospora halotolerans. The sequence continues at coordinate 935,831 of NZ_CP134876.1, forward strand.
ACCACGGCGTACCCCTGGTCGGCGAGGCGGGCCAGCGCGTCCCAGATCCACGCCCGTTCGGGCGCGTCGGCGCCGGCGTCCACGTCGTCGGCGACGATCAGGCTCGGGCCGCTCAGGCTGGCCAGCACCAGCCCGAGGACCTGCCGCTCCACGGGGGTGAGGTCGCGGCCGTACCGGTCGGGGTCGAGCGGGGCGTCGGTGAAGCCGGCGCCGGCGAGGGCGGCGGCGAGGGCGTCGCGGCGGTAGGCCCGCCGGGCCCGCACGGCGGCGACCGGGACGAGCTGCCGGCGGCGGCGCGGCACCGGCCCGAGCAGCAGCAGCCGTTCCTGGATGTGCTCGGCGACGGTGAGCGTGGGGTCGGGCTCGTGCACCCCGGCGACCTGCCCGAGCGCGGCCGGACCCCAGCGGCGCAGCTCGCCGTGGGTGTGCGGGAAGCGCCCGGCCAGGGCGAGCAGCAGCGAGGTACGCCCGCTGCCCGGTGGGCCGGTGACGGCGTGCAGCTCCCCGGCCTCGGCCGTGAGGTCGACCTCGCGGTAGACCCAGCCGCGGCGGGTGCGCAGCCCCAGCCCGCTGGCTTCGACGATCTTCATCGCACCGTTCCCGACTTCTGAACTGACCAGTCAGTACAAAAACAAGGTCAGCATAGCGTCGACTGTCCGGTTCGGCGCAAGGTGGAGCGACGTGATCCCGGCCATGCGACCGGGGTCGACGTCAGAACAGCACGGTGGCGAGCGTGCCGACCGGGCGGAAGCCGCAGCGCTCGTAGACCCGGCGGGCGGGCAGGTTGAAGTCGTTCACGTAGAGGCTCACCGAGGGGGCCACCCGCTCCAGCGCGTCGCGCATCACGGCCGCCATGGCCGCGGTCGCGATGCCCCGGCCCCGCCACTCCGGCGCGACCCAGACCCCCTGCACCTGCGCGGTGCGCCGGGTGACCACGGCCAGCTCGGCCTTGAAGACCACCTTGCCGTCCACGAACCGGGCGTAGGCCCGGCCCGCGCGGACCAGGTCGCTCACCCGCCGCCGGTAGGCGCGCCCGCCGTCCTCGGCCAGCGGCGACACCCCGACCTCCTCGGTGTACATGGCCACCGCCGCCGGGAAGAGCCGGTCGACCTCACCGCCGCGCACCCGGCGCACCTCCGGGTCGGGCGCCACGGTGGGCAGCGCCTCCGTGGCCAGCAGGGGCTGGTTGGGGCGTACGTCCCGGGCCGGCCCCCAGTGGGCGGAGAGGCGGTCCCACAGCCCGAGCACGGCGTCGGCCCGGCCCACGATCGACGAGCAGAGCCGCTCCTCGGTGCTCAACTGCTCGGCGAAGGCGGCCACCGCCGACTCCGAGGCGAGCACCGGGGTCAGGTTGCCGCCGAGCCAGCAGATGGACTCCAGGTTGCGGCGCGAGCCGTAGCCCAGGATCCGCCCCTCGGCCCGCCACCAGGCCAGCCCCCGCGCCGCCACCCGCTCGGCGACCTGCGCGCCCGCGTACGGGTCGAGGTCGAGCAGCCGCTCGACCGCGCGGCGCTCCGACTCCCCGAGTTGGCGTACCGGCACCGTGAGCACGAATACCAGCCTGCCAGATGCACCCGGGCCCGCGCGGGTCGACCTGAGGACGCCGGACGATCGGTGGTGAGTGGCGGCTCAGCCGACCGGAACGCCCGCCGGCTCCGGCACGGCGGGCCGGGTCCGGGCGGCCCAGCGCACCACCGGCGGCACCAGCGCACCGAGCACCAGGAACAGCCCGCCGAGCAGCAGCCAGCCCGGCACGCCCCAGCCGACCGCCAGGGTCGTCACCACCACCGGGGCGACCATCGAGCCGAGTTGCATGCCCATCCCGTAGGCGCCCTGGTACTGGCCCTGCGCGTGGGCGGGGGCGAGCCCGAAGGAGACGCCCCAGCCGGCCGCCGCGTGCCACAACTCCCCCACCACGTGCACCAGCGCGCCGCCGAGCAGCAGCGGCACCGCCACCGCGACCGGCACGCCGCCGCCGGCGGCGAAGAGCGCGCAGGCGACCGCGATCACCGCGCCGGCCCGGCGGGCCGCCCGAGCGGCCCCGGCGAGGTCCTCGGTGCCCCGCGAGGCGCGGACCTGGAAGAGCACCACCACCACGGTGTTGACCAGCAGGCAGGCGGAGATCAGCCAGCGCGGCGCGGTGGTGTGCCCGGCGATCCACAGCGGCAGGGCGATGTTGATGAGGCTGAAGTGCATCGACATGAGCCCGTCGAGCACCGTGAAGGCGAGGAACGGCCGGTCCCGCAGGGCGATGAGCCGCGGCCCGTGGGTCGGCGCCGGCACCGGCGGCACGGGTGGCAGCCGGAGCAGCACCGCCGCGGCCACCAGGTAGGTCGCGCAGTCGAGCAGGATCAGCGACACGTACGCGGTCCGGGTGTCGGCGGCCAGGCCGAAGCCGGCCAGCACGGTGCCCACCGAGATCCCGACGTTGGTGACCGCGCGCAGGTAGGCCCGGGTGCGCACGCGCTGGTCCGGCGGCACCGCGCCGGCGATCAGCGCGCCCCGGGCGCCCCGGGTCGCGGAGTCGGCGACCGCCATCAGCACGCCGACCACCAGGAACCCGGCGAAGGAGCGGACGGCCACCAGGGCGGCGGTGAACCCGGCGGAGGCGAGCAGCGCGGCGATCTGGAGCCCGCGGGGGCCGAGCCGGTCGGCCAGGTAGCCCATCGGCGTGCTGGTCACGAGGCTCACCAGCGCCGTGAGGGTGAGGCCGACGCCGACCTGGGCCACGGTGAGCCCGACCGAGCGGGTGAGGAAGAGCGCGCTGACGGTGAGCCAGGTGCCCCGGCCAACGGTGTTGATCAGGGTGGACAGGGCGAGGGTCCGGGACGGGCCCGGTTCGGGAAGCAGGCGCACACCCAAGACCCTAGCAAGACGTACGTACGGTTTGGGGACCCGTCCCAGATTCGGCTTGTCGGCGATGCATTGCCGATATATCGTTGATGCATCAGTGATAGGACGGACAGAAGGAGAGCCCGATGGGTTTCCACCGACGGATGCACGCCGTGCACGACGAGATGCGGATGCGGGGCTTCGGCTTCCCGCCCGTACCCCCGGGACCACCGCCGTTCCCGCCCGGACCGCACGGCCACGGCCGGGGTGGGCGGGGCCGTGGGCGCGGCCGCCGGCCCAACGTGCGCGGCGCCGTGCTGGCGCTGCTCACCGAGCGGCCGATGCACGGCTACGAGATGATCCAGGAGATCGACTCCCGGACCGGCGGGGCCTGGCGCCCCAGCCCCGGCTCGATCTACCCGACCCTGCAGCTGCTGGAGGACGAGGGCGTCGTCGCGGCGGCCGCCGACTCCGACGGCGGGCGGAAGCGGTTCGCCCTCACCGAGCAGGGGCAGGCCGAGGCCGCCGAGGCGGCGCAGACCCCGCCCTGGGGTGAGTTCGCCGAGCAGACCGTGAACAGCTGGCACGACATCCGCGACGCCGGAGCGCAGGCCATGAACGCCCTGCGGCAGGTCATGATGACCGGCACCGACGACCAGCGGGCGCGCGCCGCCCAGGTGCTCGACGAGACCCGGCGCAAGCTGTACGCGATCCTCGCCGAATCCGAGTGAGTCGCCGCAGACGGTTCGCCGGCCGGGGTGGTCACGGGACCGCCACCCCGGCCGGCGCCGCCGTCAGCCCCGCCGCCGGGCCGTGACCAGCAGGTACTCCCAGCGCATCACCCCGGCCTCGGTGTGCCGCCGGGCCAGGTCCGCGAGGTCGCCGTCGAGCGCGGCGACCCGCTCGGGGTCCTCGGCGTTGGCCCGGTACACCGCGATCGTCGGCCCGTAGTGGGCCTTGAAGTAGTCGCGGAAGTCCTCGGGAGCGGCGAACCGGTCCACGGTGACCACCTCGCGGCGCAGCACGAGATCGGTGACCCGGTCACCGAGCAGGGCGCGGACGTGCTCCTCGTCGCCCCACAGCGGCGGCGGCTGCGCGCCGGGCGGCGGCGGGGGCGCGTACGGCCTCATGGTGGCGAACAACTGCCCGATGAAACCCTCCGGAGTCCAGTTGACCAGGCCGATCGTGCCGCCCGGCCGGCAGACCCGGACCAGTTCGTCGGCGGCGGCCCGGTGCCGGGGCGCGAACATCACCCCCACACAGGACAGCACCCGGTCGAACTCCCCGTCGGCGTACGGCAGCGCCTCGGCGTCGGCCTCCTGCCAGTCCAGCTCCACGCCACGCTCCGCGGCCAGCGCCCGCCCGATCTCCAGCAGCTCCGGGGTCAGGTCGCTGGCCACCACCTCCGCCCCGGCGAGGGCCGCCGGGACGGCCGCGTTACCGGTGCCGGCGGCCACGTCCAGCACCCGGTCGCCGGGCCCCACCCCGGCCGCCTGCACCAGGGCCGTCCCCAGCTCGGGGATGACCTCCGCGGCGACCGTGGCATAGCTGCCGAGAGCCCACATCCGCCGGTGCCCGGCCTTCACGGCCCGGTCCTGCTCCATCTCGTCGATCATGTCCCGCTCCTCCGTCTCGTCCTGCAAGGGACGCTAGGCAGCGGAGGAGCGGCCACCCAGTACGAGATGTGTACCGCTCCCGACAGGTTCCTGGCCGGGCCCTTCCCGGCGGCGTAGCGTGCCGCCCATGGGGACCTCCTACCACCAGTTCTGCCCCGTGGCGAAGGCCATGGAGCTGCTCGACGAGCGGTGGACGCTGCTCGTCGTCCGGGAACTGGTGAGCGGGTCCGAGCGCTTCAACGAACTGCGCCGTGGCCTGCCCCGGATGTCGCCCACCCTGCTGTCCCGGCGGCTGCACCAGCTCGTCCGCGCCGGCGTGGTCGAGCGGCACGTCGCCGGCGCCGACGTGCGCTACGTCCCGACCCAGGCCGGCCGCGAGCTGCGGCCCGTGCTCGAGGCGCTCGGCGCCTGGGGGGTGCGCTGGATCGGTGAGCTGGGCGACGCCGACCTGGACCCGAAGCTCCTGCTGTGGGACATGCACCGGCACGTCGACCACGAGGCGGTGCCGCCCGGACGTACCGTCGTGCACTTCCGCTTCCGGGACGTGCCCACGGCGCTGCGCGACTGGTGGCTGGTCATCGCCACCGGGGAGGCCGACGTCTGCGACGTGGACCCCGGGCACGACGTGACCGTGACGGTGACCGCGAGCCTGCGCGCCCTCGTCCAGGTGTGGCTGGGCGACCTGGACTGGCCGGCCGCGCTGCGCGGCGGCGCCGTCGAGGTGGCCGGGCCGGAGGCGCTCCGCCGCGCCCTGCCCCGGTGGTTCACCCTGTCCGAGTTCGCCGCCGTGCCGCGGCCGGTGGCGCGGGCCTGAAACCGCGCGTGCGGCCGCCCCCGGTGGGGACGGCCGCACGTCGTCGGCGGTGCGGCGATCAGTGCACGGTCACCGTGGCGCCCGGCACCAGGCCGCGCAGCTCCTCGGGGATCTCGGCGCCCATCTCGTCGGCGATCCGCAGCGCCTCCTCGATCAGCGTCTCCACGATCTGGCCCTCGGGCACGGTCTTGACCACCTGGCCCTTGACGAAGATCTGGCCCTTGCCGTTGCCGGAGGCGACACCGAGGTCGGCCTCGCGGGCCTCGCCCGGGCCGTTCACCACGCAGCCCATGACGGCCACGCGCAGCGGCACCGGCAGCCCCTCCAGGCCGGCGGTGACCTCCTCGGCCAGCTTGTAGACGTCGACCTGGGCGCGGCCGCAGGACGGGCAGGAGACGATCTCCAGGCCCCGCTCGCGCAGGCCCAGCGACTCCAGGATCGCGGTGCCGACCTTGATCTCCTCGACCGGCGGGGCGGAGAGCGAGACCCGGATGGTGTCGCCGATCCCCTCGGCCAGCAGCGCGCCGAACGCCACCGCGGACTTGATGGTGCCCTGGAACGCCGGGCCCGCCTCGGTCACGCCCAGGTGCAGCGGGTAGTCGCACTTCTCGGCGAGCTGCCGGTACGCCCGGATCATCACCACCGGGTCGTTGTGCTTCACCGAGATCTTGATGTCCCGGAAGCCGTGCTCCTCGAACAGCGAGCACTCCCAGAGCGCCGACTCGACGAGCGCCTCGGCGGTGGCCTTGCCGTACTTGGCCAGGAGGCGCTTGTCCAGCGAGCCGGCGTTCACGCCGATCCGGATCGGCACGCCCGCGTCGCCGGCCGCCCGGGCGATCTCCTTGACCTTGTCGTCGAACTGCCGGATGTTGCCCGGGTTCACCCGGACCGCGGCGCAGCCGGCGTCGATCGCCGCGAAGACGTACTTCGGCTGGAAGTGGATGTCGGCGATCACCGGGATCTGCGACTTCCTGGCGATCGCGGGCAGCGCCTCGACGTCGTCCTGGGACGGCACGGCCACCCGGACGATCTGGCAGCCGGACGCGGTCAGCTCGGCGATCTGCTGGAGGGTGGCGTTCACGTCGGCGGTCAGGGTGGTGGTCATGGACTGCACCGAGACCGGCGCGCCTCCACCGACCGGCACCGAACCGACCATGATCTGGCGGCTGGCCCGGCGCGGGGCGAGCGGCGGCGGCGGTACGGGGGGCATACCGAGACTGACAGCGGTCACTTCAGGCACTCACCTTGGGAAGAGCGTGATCGGGTTGACCACGTCCGCGGTGATGGTCAGCAGCGTGAACACGCCACCGATGAGGATCACCGCGTACGTGAGGGGCATGAGCTTGAGGTAGTCGACCCGGCCCGGGTCGGCCCGGCCGAGGCGGGCGTAGAGCCAGGAGCGGGCCCGCTCGAACCAGATGATGGCGATGTGCCCGCCGTCCACCGGGAGCAGCGGCAGCAGGTTGAACACGCCGATGAAGAAGTTCAGCGAGACGAAGAGCATGAAGAACACCAGCCAGGCGTTGTTCTCCACGGCCTCGCCGCCCAGCCGGCTGGCGCCGACCACGCTGATCGGGGTGTCCACGTCCCGCTCGCCGCCGGTGACGGCGCTCCACAGGGCGGGGACCTTCTGCGGGATCCGCTGCATGGCGTGCAGGGTCTGCACCGCCATGTTGCCGGTGAAGTCGGCGGTCGCGCCGAACGCGGCGACCGGACCGTACTGGACCCGGGTGGGTGTGCTCGGCTGGAGCGCGACGCCGAGGGCGGACACCGCCGAGGTGGCGCCCTTCGGGTCGCCCAGCGGCGGGCGCTGCACGGCGGCCAGGTCGACCGTGGCGGTGGCCGGGCGGCCGTCGCGGACGTAGTCGACGGTGGCCGCGCCGGGCTTCGTGGCGCGGACCACGTCCAGCATGTCGCCCCAGGTGGAGACCGGCCGGCCGTTGACCGCGGTGATCCGGTCGCCGTCCTGGAGCTGGGCCTTCGCGGCCGGACTGGCCGGGTCGCCGGCCTGGCAGGCCCGGCCGGCGTTCTCCACCACCACGCACGGGGCCAGGGCGATCACGGCCGGCTCGGCCTTGAAGCCATCCTCCGTGCTCGGGAACTCCGGGTTGGGCAGGCCGGCGGAGACCGCGAGGATCCAGAGGGTCACCAGGGCCAGGGCGAAGTGGGTGATGGAGCCCGCGGACATCACGATCGTCCGCTTCCACACCGGGTAGCGCCACATGGCGCGCTTCTCGTCGCCCGGTTCGACGTCGTCGTCCTGCGGGGTCATCCCGACGATCTTGCAGAAGCCGCCGAGCGGGATGCCCTTGACGCCGTACTCGGTCTCGCCGCGCTTGAACGACCAGAGCGTCGGCCCGAAGCCGACGAAGAAGCGGGTGACCTTCATCCCGAACGCCTTGGCGGTGAGCATGTGCCCCGCCTCGTGCAGGCTCACCGAGATGAGGATCGCCAGGGCAAACAGCGCCACCCCGAGCAGGTAACTCATCAAGCTCCTTCCAGCGACCCGGCGATGATCGCCTGGGCGTGCCCCCGTGCCCACGACTCGGCGGCGAGCACGTCCTCGACGGTACCTGGTTCGTCGAAGTCCGGAGCGTCCTCCAACACCCGTTCCAGGGTGTCGACGATGCCGAGGAAGGGCAGCCGGCCCGCCACGAAGGCCGCCACGCACTCCTCGTTCGCCGCGTTGTAGATCGCCGGCCGGCAGCGCCCGGCCGCGCCGGCCGCCTTGGCCAGCGCGACCGCCGGGAACGCGGCGTCGTCGAGCGGAAAGAACTCCCAGGTGTGGGCCTTCGTCCAGTCGACCGCGGCGGCGGCACCGGGCACCCGGTCCGGCCAGCCGAGGCCGAGGGCGATGGGCAGCCGCATGTCCGGCGGGCTGGCCTGGGCGAGCGTCGAGCCGTCGGTGAACTCGACCATCGAGTGGATCACCGACTGCGGGTGGACCACCACCTCGATGTCGGCGTAGGGCACGTCGAACAGCTCGTGCGCCTCGATCACCTCCAGGGCCTTGTTGACCATGGTGGCGGAGTTGATCGTCACGACCGGCCCCATGTTCCAGGTGGGGTGCGCCAGCGCCTGCTCCGGCGTGACCTCGGTCAACTCGTCGCGCCGGCGGCCCCGGAACGGCCCGCCGCTGGCGGTCACCACGAGCCGGCGCACCTCGCCGCGGGTGCCGCCGCGCAGGCACTGCGCCAGCGCCGAGTGCTCGGAGTCGACCGGGACGATCTGCCCCGGCCGCTTCACCGCCGCCCTGACCAGCGGCCCGCCGGCGACGAGGGACTCCTTGTTGGCCAGCGCGAGGGTACGCCCGGCGTTCAGCGCGGCCAGGGTCGGCGCGAGCCCGAGCGAGCCGACCACCCCGTTGAGCACCACGTCGCAGGGCCACCCGGCCAGCTCGGTCATCGCGTCCGGCCCGGCCACGATCTTGGGCAGCTTGAAGTCGCCGGTGGCCCAGCCACGCCGGCTCGCCTCGGCGTAGAACGCGAGCTGGAGGTCCTGGGCGGCGGACGCCTTGGCCACCCCGACCGCCTCCACGCCCAGCTCCAGCGCCTGCGCGGCGAGCAGCTCCACGTTGCCGCCGCCGGCGCCGAGGGCCACCACCCGGAACCGGTCCGGGTTGCGCCGGACGATGTCGACGGCCTGGGTGCCGACCGAACCGGTGGAGCCGAGCAGGACGAGGGCGCGGGAAGACGTCACCCGCCCATTCTTCCCCAGCCCTCCTGAGCGCCCGCTGGGAGCCTCACTCCCCCGCGCCGGACTCCTCCTCGGGCGCCTCCTCGTCGAGCAGGTCGGCCGGGTCGACGCTGAACTCGAACGGCTGGCGCATGACGAAGGTGGCGCCGGCCCCAGCCGCGGCGAGCGGGCGGTACTCGCCCTCGACCAGCTCGTAGAGAGCCAGTGCCGGCACCCGGTTGCGCAGATCCACCCGGAGGAAGAACGGCACTCCGGCAGCGGCGTACTCCCGCGGCCGGTCGATCACGTCCTTGCGCCGGTTTCCGGGCGACACGATCTCCCCGAGCAGGACCGCCTGGCTCACGTCGACCGCGGACCGGCCACCGCCGGAGGACCGCAACACGGCGATGTCCGGGATGAACAGGTCCTTGCCGCAGATCAGATTGATCTCGGGATAGACCCAGAGTCCCGCCCGGCGGGCGGGACGGTGCAACAGGTAGGGCAGTTCCCGTTCGACCGACTGGTGATCGATTCCCGCGTGTGGTGTCGCGATCACGCTTCCGCTCAGGACCTCGACCTTCGGGCCGTTGGTCTCCGGCAACAGATCGAGAGCGAGCTGCGCGGTCCACGGTTCGTCGTGCCACCGGAGCACGTCGAAGGACGGCTCGGCAGGCTGCGGCGCCGGCTCCGGCGTGAATGCGGCCTGGGCCATCGGGCTCACCCCCTCCGCGGGACACCGTGCTACCGCCCACCCTAGCGGCGCTGCCCCTGATCACCCGGGATCGCACAACCTGTCCGGTGCCGACGAGTTCAGGCGACCGCCCGGCCGGCGAGCAGGCCTCGGTCACGTCCGAGACGTACCGCAGGCCGCCGAGATTCGGCCCGCCCTACCCGACGGGGGCGATGCGACGGGTGGCCTCCTCCGGTGACCGGCCGAGCAGGCCCCGGGCGTGCAGGAAGGCGAGCAATTCGTCGCGCTGGTCCGCGTCCAGCCCGTCGACCCTGGCCGGCAGCACCTGGTACCGGCCGATCCGGAAGATCAGGTGGTACGGAACCGGCTCGACCCGTTCCACCGCGGGCCAGCGGACCAGACAGTCCACCAGTTCGCCGTCGTAACGCACCCCCTCGTCGCCGACGGACCAGACGATGGGTCGACCGTAGAGCTTCCAGTTCATGCTGACCGTCCGGTGGCCGGCCCACCAGGCGACCAGCGCGAGCGCGACGGCGCCGGCACTTCCGGCCACCACCCCGGCGGTATCACCCGCGTACCACGCCAGGAGGGCCAGCAGCGCCATCACGCCGGCGCAGATCCAGTACGACATCAGGGCCCGGCGGAAGGCCCGGCGCAGCGCGAAGCCGAGCAGCCGCCGGTTGGGCTCCGTCGTGAAGGTGATCGACACGAGCGGAGACGATACGTCCGTCGTCCGCCGGATGATCTCCGCCGAACGGCTACGCCGGGCTGGCCAGGACGAACGTTTCGAGCTCGGCGCCCGCGTACCAGTCGGTGCGGGTGCCGACGTGGGTCATGCCGAGCCGCCGGGCCACCGCCATCGACGGCTCGTTGCCGGCCATCACCACCGCGTGGACCTGGCGGGTGCCGGCGGCGAACTCGCGCTCCAGCACGGCCCGGGCCGCCTCGGTGGCGTAGCCGTGCCCCTGCGCGTCGGGGTGCAGGTGCCAGCCGACCTCGATGTCGTCGGTGGGCGTGACCCCGTCCCGCCCGGGCAGCGGCTTGAGCAGGACGCTGCCGGCCGCCCGACCGGTGCCGCGCGGCGCGATCGCCCAGATTCCCCAGCGGCCGGCGTACGGCGCGTAGCGCTCGCGCCAGGAGTGCAGGCGCTCGCGGGCCTCGGCCGGGTCGGTCATCCGCCCCGCGCCGCCGCCCAGCCAGCGCATCACCTCGTCGCGGGAGTAGATGTCGTAGATCCGGGCCAGGTCGTCCGGCGACTCCGTCCAGTCCCGGACCACCAACCGCTCGGTCGAGGTGATCACACGCCGGATCGTAATGCGTGCCGGGGCGTCCCACGGGGAACGAGGTGGCGATGGGTGCGGGATGGCAGTGGGCGAAGCGGATCACCGGCGTCGCGTTCCGGCCGGTACGCGGCCGCGACCTCTCGCTGCACGCCGCCGCGATCACCTTCTACGGGGCGATCGCCGTGGTGCCGGTGGCGCTGCTGGCGATCTGGCTGACCGGGCTGGTGGCCGGGGACGACCGCGTGCGCCGGCTCACCTCGTACGCGATCAACACGCTGCCCACCGACATCGGCGCCAACCGGGCGGTGGCCGCGCTGGTGGAGGCCGGGTTGGGGTTGACCCCGCTGCTGGCGCTGGCCTCGCTGCTGCCGGCGTCGCTCTACGGCGAGGGGCTGCGCCGGGCGTTCGTCTCCGTCGCCATCCCCCGCGGCCAGGCCGGGTCCCTGGTCGGCTGGCGGGGCCGGCTGCTGCTGCTTCCGCTGCTGGCCCCCGCCCCGGCGCTGCTGCTGGCGGTGCTGCTCGCGCTGCCGCTCACCACCCACCTGGTCCGGCAGGGCGGCTGGCTGGGGGCGCTGGGCGTGGTGCTCTCCTTCCTGGCCACCTGGCTGGTGCTCACGCCGGTGCTGGTCTGGCTGTTCCGGGTGGTCGGGCCGGCCGCCCCGGACTGGCTCGCCACGCTGGGCCTGGGCTCGTTCACCGCGGCGAACCTGTCCGGGTTCCTGCACGGCTTCGTGCTGTTCTGCTCGCTGCCGCTGGACCTGGGGGCGCCGTTCGGCGGGTTCGACGAGATCGGCGGCGGGGTCGCCGTGCTGCTCTGGCTCTACCTGTTCCACGTGATCGTGCTGGCCGGCTACTCGGCCACCCTGGCACTCTCCCGTTGGCGGGCCGCCCGGGCGGCCGCCCGCGCCTGATCGCCGGCCCCGGTTCCGCGTACGCTCCGCCGACCCCTCCCCGGGCGGGGCTCCGCGCCGCTAGGCTGCCCGGGCATGAGCGATGCGAGTGAGCTGCCGTCCCGCGCCGACGTCGTCGTGGTCGGCTCCGGACACAACGGGCTGGTCTCGGCGATCCTGCTGGCCCGCGCCGGCCTCGACGTGCTGGTGCTGGAGGCGGCCGAGGTGATCGGCGGGGCCACCCGCACCGAGAACCCGTTCCCCAAGGTGCCCGGGCTGCGGCACTCCACCGGGTCGTACCTGCTCGGGTTGATGCCGCCGGAACTGCTCGCCACCCTCGACGTGACGATCCCGGTGCTGCGCCGCGACCCGCACTACTTTCTGCCCACCCCGGGCGGGCTCGGCTCGCCGTACCTGCTCTTCGGCAGTGACACGGCGAGCACCCGGCGGCAGCTCGCCGAGTTCTTCTCGCCCGCCGACGTGGCCGCCGACGACGCGCTCCAGGCCGAGCTGGCCCAGCTCCGGGAGGACCTGGCGCCGGCCTGGCTGGCCGAGCCGCTGCCGGTGGCGGACACCGCCGAACGGTACGTCCGGCCCGCCCTCCGGCAGGTCTTCGTCGACCTGGTCCGCGGGTCGGTCGCCGACTACCTGGCGCGCTTCGACTTCCGCTCCGAGCTGCTGGTCAGCATGTACGCGGTCACCGACGGCCTCTCCGGGCTCAACGCCGGCCCGGACGACCCGGGCACCGGGCACAACTTCCTGGTGCACAACATGTGCCGGCTGCCCGGCTCCGACGGCACCTGGATGATCGCCCAGGGCGGGATGGGCACGGTCTCCCGGACCTTCGCCGACGCCGCCCGCGCGGCCGGCGCCCGCATCGTCACCGGCACGCCGGTCACCGCCGTCACCCTCGACGGCGGCGCGGCGGGCGGTGTGGTGCTGGCCGACGGGCGGGAGGTGGCCGCGTCCGTGGTACTCGGCGCCTGCGACCCGTACCGGCTGATGGAGCTGCTGCCCGACGGCGCGCTCCCGGCGGAGCTGGGCGCGCGGATGGCGGCGGTCCGCCGGCCGGGCACCACGCTGAAGCTCAACCTGGCGCTCACCGGCCTGCCCCGCTTCTCCTGCCTGCCGGCGGACGCGCCGAGCCCGTTCGGGTCCACCATCCACCTGCTCCCCGGCTCGGCGTCGCTGGTCGGCGCCGGTGGCGAGGCGCCGATGGCCGCGCTGCGCGGCATGTGGGCGGACGTGCAGGCCGGGCGGCTGCCCGAGGAGCCGACCATCGAGTGGTACCTGCACACCACGGTCGACCCGTCGCTCTCCGACGGCGCCGGGCACCACTCGTCGGCGCTCTTCGTCCAGTCGGTCCCCTACGAGCTGGCCGGCACCACCTGGGACGCGGCGCTGCCCGGCTACGTCGACCGGCTGATCGACATCTGCGAGCGGTACGCGCCGGGCACCCGCGACCTGATCGCCGACGCCGTGCCGCTGCCCCCGCCGGGCATCGAGGCGCACTTCGGCATCACCGGCGGGCACATCCACCACGTGGACAACACCGTCTCGTTCACCGACCGGATGCCCTACGCCACCGGGGTCGACGGCGTCTACGCGGGCAGCGCCGGCTGCCACCCGGCCGGCAGCGTGATCGGCGCGGCCGGGCACAACGCCGCCCAGCGGATCCTCAGCGACCTCGGCCGCTGACCTCGCCGGCGCGGGGCAGGTCGCCGGGACGGCGGACGAGGGAGAGACCGACGAGCAGCAGCAGGTAGAGGAGCAGGCTGAGGATCGGGTCGACGAAGACGAAGGCGAAGGCGACCGTGTAGAGCAGCGGACGCACCACCAGCCGCCGCGAGACCGCTCCGGCCAGTTGCGGGTCCAGATCGGGGTGGAGCAGGTGGTGCCGCCGGGCCCACCACCAGCTCAGGTTGAAGAAGAACGACTCCCCCAGCACGGTGCCGAGGTAGAGGACGGCGGTCAGCCGCTGCTCGGTCCCGCTGCCGCGCAGGTTGTCCGCCAACAGGTCGGCGGTGAACGGGATCGCCGCCACGAAGAGCAGCACGAGCAGGTTGAACATGAGCAGCACCTGGTCGACCCGGACCACGTACCGCCACATGTTGTGGTGGCCGAGCCAGATCTGGCCGGCGATCCCGAAGGTGATCACGTAGGCCAGGTAGGCCGGCCAGGCCTGGACGAGGGCGTCGGGGAGCTGTCGCCCGGGATCCCGGGCCGGGCCGTTCTGGAGCAGTTCGACGGCCATCACCGTCAGCACGACCGCGAAGACGCCGTCGCTGAACGTCTCCACCCGGGAGGCGTCCCGGGTCATCTCCCGGTCACGCCGGTAGCGGTAGTCCCTCTCCCTCGCGTCCGCGTCCGTCACGCCGCCCCCTTCCCGACCTGATGGTCACCCGGCGGGGGCGGCGTGCGGGGGGAAACTCAGCTGACTGCCTCGCCCGCGGGGGCCGGGGTGTCGGCGTCCGCCCGGTGGGCGCGGATCTTGTGGCCGACGCTGGTGAGGCAGCGGCCGCTCGCCATGTCGAACTTCCACCCGTGCAGCTGGCAGGTGAGCTGGTCGCCCTCCACGATGCCGAACCGGCTCAGGTCCGCCTTCAGGTGCGGGCAGCGGCGCTGCACCACCCAGCCGTCGAGGGTGATGTCCTCGGCGTCGACGGCCCGCTCGTGCTCGTCGTACCAGCCCTCGGCGTACTGGAGGCGCTCCTCCGAGAGGCACTTGAAGAACGCGTAGACGAACTCGTTGTACTGGCCGATCCGGGCCGCCGAGAACCGGCAGGAGAGGAAGAGCGAGTTGACCCAGTCGACCTCGCCGATGTGCAGCAGGTGCTCGACAAGGGCCCGCTCGGTGCGGAACCGGTAGCGGACCTTCTCGTCCGCGTACGGCCGGACCTCCTTGCCCGGGAAGTCCACCACGATTGATTCGACCGATTCCCCGTCGTAGCCGACGAGGTCGAAGCGCACCGGACCGCCGACACCCTTGGCCAGGTAGATCGACTCGTCCAGCAGCGGCTCGATCCGGCGCTTCATCTCGCCGAGCACGTCCACCTCGGGGTGCCGCCACGACGCCTTCTCGGCCTCGATGATCGGGCGCTTGCGCTCCCGCATCTCCTCCAGGTGGGCGCGCTTGTTCGCGAAGAACTCCTCGACGGGCACCGGGTGGGTGGTCGTCGCGCCCTCGGTGGTGACCTCCGCGACGCTGCCCGGCAGCAGGACGATGCCGTTGGTCCCGCCGACCTTGGCGTACTCGGACAGGAACACCGACTGGTCGGGGAAGATGTTCCCCTCGTCGCCGAAGATGTCGTTGAACTGGAACAGCTCGTCGTCGAGGAAGCAGGGCGGGCCGGCGATCGGGAAGACGTGGTCGGCCTTCAGGTCGTCGATGTAGCGCCAGGTGCGGTCGAACTGCCGCTCCCGCTTCTGCTTGCCGAACGCGGTCTTCGCCGCCTGGGGCAGCTCGTAGACCATCGGGTACCAGATCGCGCCGGAGAACTGGAGCAGGTGCGCGTGCACGTGGCCCAGCTCGGCGAAGACGGTCAGGTCGGTGGGCCGGGCGTCGTTCTGGTTGAGCAGCCGGACCCCGTCGTACTCCACCCAGAGCGAGGAGTCGCCGATCGGGCCGTCGGTCGGGCTGGTCAACGCCTGGATCATGATCTTCAGGCCGCCGGGCAGCTCCACGACCTGCTCGTTCGGGGCCTTGAGGAACTTGGTGAAGCCCAACTCCCGCAGCTCGTCCTCCATCTCCGAGGTGGGGAACTCGGGGAGCAGGACGGTGGCGTCCTTGGAGATGTGATCCCGCAGGTGCCGGGCGTCGAAGTGGTCCCGGTGCAGGTGCGACACGTACAGGTAGTCGCACTGGCCGAGGGTCGCCCAGTCGAGCTGGGAGTTGTCCGGGAAGGGGAACCAGGAGGCGAAGTAGGCGGGATTGACCCACGGGTCGCACAGGATGCTGCCCGCGGCCGTGTCGATCCGCATGCTGGCATGGCCCGTACCGGTCACTCGCACCGCAATCCCCCTCGAAAAGACATCAGGCGTACGTCACGACGCTACCGGAGGCAGTGTGGTCGCCGTTCCGCGACGCCGGTAGTGGTCTTCCGCCCCGGCGGGCAGGTCCAACGGCCCGAGCGGGGTCAACCCTCGACCGTCCCGGTCCAGTTCCGCCGCTGCGGGGCGGCCGCGCACCAGGCGTCCAACAGCCCGACGATGCGGTCCACCGGCGCCGCCAGATGCACCCGCTGCCCGCCGCCGACCTGGTGGTCGCGGTCCTGGTGCACGGTCCCCTCGCTGCAGCAGGCGCACAGAACCCGCACGCCGCTGGCCGGCTCCGCCGCGTACCCGTGCTCGTCGAAGAGCGTGGCCAGCGCGCCGACGTCCTCCGGCGTGCCGGCGACCACGTCAACGGTGGTGGTCGGCAACTCCGAGGCCCGGAACAGCAGCAGCTCGTCGAAGACCGGATACGTCCGGCCGTCCACCGTCCGCTCACCGTTGGGCGCCCCGTCGTGCACCACGACCTCGCCGAAGCGCCGGCCGGACCCGGGCGTCGGCACACTGAGCACCCGGGCGCGGGTGGGGCAGAGTCGCCGGGCCCAGACCACTTCGCCGCCGCCGAGGCGGATCGGGGTGACGCCGAAGTCCGCCTCGATCTCACCCTCGCCGTCCGGAACGTCCAGCCCGTACCCCGACCAGGCGTCCCGCGCCGTCGCCCAGTCCTGCATGATCGTCGCCGCGATGCCCAGGTTCCAGAACGCGGGGTCCCCGCTGCCGCGCGTCGACCGGGCGGCCGCCTCCCGCCCCAGGTCGTACGCCTTCGCCCAGTTCCGCAGGAACTTGTACGCCAGCGCGGCGTTGTACCACCACGACTCGGCGGCGGGGATGTCCGGGTGCCGGCGCGCCAAGCGCTCCCACAGCTCCCCGGCGACCGGCCAGTCTTCGGCGCCCCACGCCTGCTGGGCCCGCTCGTACAACTCGCGGTCGTCCTCGTGGGTCATGTGTCCCTCATCCGGTCGGACCCCGCACCGGGGCCGCCACGGGGCGTGCCAGACTAACCGGAGATCCGATCGCGAGGGAAGGACCGACAGTGGCAGGAAGCGAGCCGGTAACCGCGCCCGACCAGCACCGGCCGGGGCACCGCAAGTCCGGACGGATCGGCGCGGTGCTGTCGGCGGCGGTGTTGGTGCTCATGGCGCTCTGCGGCAACCACGAGGGCAACGTCGAGAACATCTGGCTGTTCGGCCTCGCGGCGCTGCTGCTGGCCATCGTCATCGGCGACGCCGTGCTGCGCCGCAACGGCCTGCGGTCCTGACCGGCCCGCACCCGGCCCATACGCACGAGGGCCCGCCCCCGATCGGGGACGGGCCCTTCGTCGTCGTCGGCGGGGTCAGCGGCCTAGCAGGATGTCCTGCACGTCCTTGAGGGCGGCGTCGACCTCGGCCTCGAAGTAGCCGCCGGGCACCAGCCCGAAGCGCAGGGTGTCCAGGTCCTTCGGGTTCACCGGCATCGGGTTGCGGCCCTGCATGCCGCCGAGCAGCGTCTCGAAGAACCGGTCGACCTGGTCCGGGTCGTATCCGCTGCCGAAGCGGCGCACCTGGAAGCTGCGGCGGATCTGGTCCACCCGGTACAGGTCGCTGCCGGGCGGGCCGGCCATCGGCGGGCCCACCATCGGCGGGCCACCGACCGGCGGACCGGCCATCGGCGGGCCGGACATGCCGGGACCGCCGCCGTAGCCCTGGTCCGGGCCGCCGTAACCCGGGTCCGGGCCGTAGCCCTGGTCCGGGCCGTAGCCCTGGTCCGGGCCGTAGCCCTGTTGCGGCAGCTGCGGCGGGCCGGCCGGGCCACGACCGCGCGGGTCACGCAGATCCCGCTCGGGCATCCGGATCTCGGCGGTCATGTCGGCGCGGCCGTGGCGGCCGGCCTCGAAGCCGTCGAAGCGCTCGTCCTGGCCGTAGCCGCCCGGGCCGGGGGGCAGACCGCGGGAGGGCGGGCCGCCGTGTCCCATCGGGGCGCCGGGACCCATCGGGCCGGGACCGCCCGGGCCGCGGGGTGCGTCGTAGCCGCCACGCGGGCCGTCGTACCCGCCGGCGAAGGCGCCGGTCGGCTCGTCGTAGCGGTTGCCGTAGCGGTCGGCGGGCGGGCCGGCCTGCGCGGGCATCGGCCGGGGTGGCATCGGGGGCTGCGGCACCGGGGAGAGGCCACGCTCGTCGCGCATCGGCGGGCCCAGCCGGTCGGCCATCCGGGGATCGCCACCGCGCCCGCCGGGGGCGCCACCGCGCTCCTCCAGCTCGGCGAGCTGCCGCTCGACCCGGTCCAGGTGCAGGTCGACCTGCCACTCGTCGTAGCCGTTGAACCGGACCCGGAAGACGACGTCGTGGACCTCCTGGGAGGCCACGGGCGCGCCGACCGGCTGGCCGGCGAGTGTCGCCTCCACCCGGTCCAGGAAGGCGTCCACCTCGTCGACCTTGTATCCCCGGCGGAGCGCCTTACGCCGGAAACGCTGACCCTGACTCGCCACTATGTCTCCTGGTCTCTACCGCTACGCCGTCACGCCGTTGCGGCGCGTGGGTCGCTGTCCCTGTCCTCGGCGGCGGCGAGCTGCCCACACGCCCCGTCGATCTCGCGACCCCGGGTGTCCCGCACCGTGGTGGACACCCCGGCGTCGCGCAACCGCCGGACGAACTCCCGCTCGACCGGCTTCGGGCTGGCGTCCCAGCGGCTGCCCGGAGTCGGGTTGAGCGGGATCAGGTTCACGTGGGCCAGCTTGCCGGCCAGCAGCCGCCCGAGCAGATCGGCTCTCCACGGCTGGTCGTTCACGTCCTTGATCATCGCGTATTCGATGGACACGCGACGCCCCGTCGTGTCCGCGTAGTCCCACGCCGCGTCCAGCACCTCGGACACCTTCCAGCGCTGGTTGACCGGCACGAGTTCGTCGCGCAGCTCATCATCGGGGGCGTGCAGCGACAACGCAAGGGTCACTGAGAGGTCTTCGCTGGCCAGTCGGCGGATGGCCGGAACCAGCCCGACCGTGGAAACGGTGATGTGCCGCTGGGACAGGCCGAGCCCCTCCGGGGCCGGGGCGACCAGCCGGCGGATCGCCGCCACCACCCGCGCGTAGTTGGCCAGCGGCTCGCCCATGCCCATGAACACCACGTGCGACAGGCGCGGCGGGGAACCGGCCACCGCCCCCGAGGCGGC
Source organism: Micromonospora halotolerans (assembly GCF_032108445.1). Lineage (NCBI taxonomy): Bacteria > Bacillati > Actinomycetota > Actinomycetes > Micromonosporales > Micromonosporaceae > Micromonospora > Micromonospora halotolerans. Next base: position 954,826 of record NZ_CP134876.1, read on the forward strand.
CACGCCGGCCAGGTAGACGGCCTGGTCGACGATCTCGGCGGTGGAGAGGTTGCGGGTCAGCCCGGCCTGGCCGGTGGCGCAGAACGGGCAGGCCATGCCGCAGCCCGCCTGGCTGGAGATGCAGACGGTGACCCGGTCCGGGTAGCCCATCAGCACGCTCTCCACCAGCGAGCCGTCGTGCAGCCGCCAGAGTGCCTTGCGCGTGGCGCCGTCGTCGCAGGCCATCTCGCGCACCGGGGTGAGCAGGGTGGGCAGCAGCGTGCCCGCCAACCGCTCACGGGTCGCCGCCGGCAGATCGGTCATCCGTGCCGGGTCGCGGACCAGACGGCCGAAGTAGTGGTTCGAGACCTGCTTGGCGCGGAACGCCGGCTCCCCCAGCTCGGTGACGAGCGCCTGCCGGCCCGGCAGGTCCAGGTCGGCGAGGTGACGGGGTGGCATCGCGGGCCGGCGGCCGCGGGCGTCGGGGTCTACGGAGATCAGTGGGAGGCTCGTCATGGCGCGTCCAGTCTGACACGCCGAACGGGGGACGCACCTGTCCGTGGGTGCCGAATCGGCCCCGGCCGGCCGGCCGGGACGACGCCACCCGCGTGATTCACGCCTCAGCCCGCCATCGGCACGAAGATCGCCAGCAGCAGGTAGGCGGTCGGCACCGCGAACAGGATCGAGTCGAGGCGGTCCATCAGGCCGCCGTGCCCGGGGAGCAGGTTGCTCATGTCCTTGACCCCGAGATCGCGCTTGATCATGGACTCGGCGAGGTCGCCGAGCACCGCCGCGCCGGAGATCGCCACCCCGAAGACGGCGCCCCACCACGGGGCCACGTCGAGCAGCAGCCAGAGCAGCAGGGCGCTGCCCGCGGCCGCCGCGGTCACCGAGCCGGCGAAGCCCTCCCAGGACTTCTTCGGGCTGATCGTGGGGGCCATCGGGTGCTTGCCGAAGGCGACACCGGCCGCGTAGCCGCCGGTGTCGGAGAGCACCACGGCGACCAGGGTGACCAGCACCCGCAGGTGACCGTCGTCGGGGGCGGCCGCCAGCATCGCCGCGAAACCGCCGAGGAAGGGCACGTAGACCGCGATCAGGGTGGCCGCGGTGAGGTCCCGCTGGTAGTTGCCGGGGCCGTCGCCCAGCCGCCAGATCATCGTGCCCAGCACGGTGACCAGCAGGCCGAGGCAGAGCGCGTCCGGGCCGGCGAACCAGGCCAGTCCGATGGTGATGACGCCACCGGCGACCAGCGGCACCAGCGGCGGGTGGGCGCCGCTGCGGCGGACCGCGCGGGCCATCTCCCAGGAGCCGATCGCCACCGCGGCGGTGATCACGGCGAGGAACGCCGGCAGGTAGAAGAAGAGCGGCACCACGATGGCCGCGCCGAGGGCCAGCCCGACGCCGATCGCGGCCGGCAGGTTGCGGCCCGCCCGGGACGCCTTCGGCTGGGCGGTCGGCGGGCGGTCCGCGCCGGCCCGGCGCCGGCCCTTCGACCGGCGGGCCGGCGGCTCCGGCTCCGGTCCGGGCTCGTCGCGCACCACCGGCAGGTGGCTGGTCGGCTCGTCGCGTACCGGAGCGATCTGGGCCGTCGGGTACTCCTCGTCGGGCCGGTCGTAGCTCCGGCCCCGCGGGGTCGCGTCGTAGCGGTCCCTCGGGTCGGCGCCCCGGCCCCGGTCCCGGGGGTCGTGGTCCCACAGGTCCCGGTCCGCGGTCCCGTAACCGCCGGGGCCGGTGTCCCGGCGACCCGCGTCCGCGTGGCCGGGGCCGCGGGGCACCGGGTCGTCGCGCCAGCCGCGCTCGGGGGCCGGCGGTCCGTCGTACGGCCGGCGGCCGCGCGGCGCGTCGTAGCCGTCATCGGGTCGGGCGTGCGGGTCGGCGGCGGGCCGGCCGGGCGGACGGGCGTACGCCTCCGGGCCGGCATCCGGCCGGCGCCAGGGCCCGGGCTCCAGGTCGGTCTCCGGCCAGGGCAGCGGGGCCGGGCGGTCCCAGCCGCGCGGCTCGGCGTTGCCGTAGGGGTCGGGGTGGGACATCACGCACCGGCAGGCGGTACGGGAGCCACCACATGACGCAAGACCAAGACCATCCCCTACAGCCGCGAGCAGTTCCGGTTGACCGGCCCGACGGCCGGCCGACTCCCGCCGTTCACCCGGGGGTGGGTGGGAATCGTGCCGAGCCTACTGCACCCGGGAAGCCCGCACGGCGGACGTGGGCCGGCACGACGACGGCACCGGGCCGCCACCCGTGACGGGGCGGCGGCACACCGGTGCCGTGGCGGTACGCGGGCGCTCAGACCTCGAGCAGCTCGTTCTCCTTGTGCTTGACCAGCTCGTCGACGGTGGCGACGAAGCGCTGGGTCAGGTCGTCCAGCTCCTTCTCCGCGCGCCGGCCCTCGTCCTCGCCGACCTCGCCGTCCTTCACCAGGCGGTCCAGCTCTTCCTTGCCCTTGCGGCGGATGTTGCGGACGGCCACCTTGGCCTCCTCGCCCTTGTGCCGGGCGACCTTGATCATCTCGCGGCGCCGCTCCTCGGTCATCTGCGGGAGCACGATGCGCAGCTGGTTGCCCTCGTTGTTCGGGTTGACCCCGAGATCCGAATCGCGGATCGCCTTTTCCATGGCGTTGATCTGCGAGTTGTCGTACGCCTTGATGATCACCATGCGTGGCTCCGGCACGGCGATGGACGCCATCTGCGGCAGCGGGGTCGGGCTGCCGTAGTAGTCGATGACGATCCGGGAGAACATGGCGGCGTTGGCGCGACCGGTGCGGATCCCGCCGAACTCCTCCTTGGCGTGCTCGATGGCCCGCTCCATCTTCTCCTCTGCCTCGAGGAGGGTGTCGTCGATCACCGGTCTCCTCGCCTCCTTCTGTCGCTCGTCGTGGGCTGTGCTGGTGCTGCTGTTGTCGGAGGACCGCTGCCGGACCGGCGGTGCCGGTCAGGCGGTGATCAGCGTGCCGATCTTCTCACCGCCGACGGCACGGACGATCGTGTCGTCGCCCTGGGCGCCGAAGACCAGCATCGGCAGGCCGTTCTCCATGCAGAGGCTGAACGCCGCGGCGTCGGCCACCCGCAGGTTGCGGCGCAGCACCTCGGAGAAGGTGATCGAGTCGAGCTTGCTCGCCGTCGGGTCGATCCGGGGGTCGGCGGTGTAGACGGCGTCCACACCGTTCTTGCTCATCAGCACCACGTCGGCGCGGATCTCCAGCGCCCGCTGAGCGGCCACCGTGTCGGTGGAGAAGTAGGGCATCCCGGCGCCCGCGCCGAAGATGACCACGCGGCCCTTCTCCAGGTGCCGGATCGCCCGCAGCGGGATGTACGGCTCGGCGACCTGGGCCATCGTGATGGCGCTCTGCACCCGGGTCTCGATGCCCTCCTTCTCCAGGAAGTCCTGGAGGGCGAGGCAGTTCATCACCGTGCCCAGCATGCCCATGTAGTCGGCGCGGGCCCGGTCCATGCCCCGCTTCTGCAGCTCGGCGCCGCGGAAGAAGTTGCCGCCGCCGACCACCACGGAAACCTGCACGCCGCGGCGCACCACGGTGGCGATCTGCCGGGCGATGGCCTGCACGACGTCGGGGTCGACGCCGATCGCGCCGCCGCCGAAGACCTCGCCGGAGAGCTTCAGCACCACCCGGCGGGCCCGACCGGGCGGCGGGGCGGTCGGGTCATCCGCCGCCAGGCTCCGGTCACTCACAACCTGCGTCATCCGACCCGCCCCTTCCGTCGCGCACCTCGTGGGCGCCGCGTACCGCGTACCTGCCGCTGCCGACCCTATGTGACGAGGAGGCCGCGGTGCCTGTCACGTACACCGGCGGCCTCCTCGTCGAAGTTTTCCCTGTGCCCGGGCGCGTCAAGCGCCCGTGCGGCGGCTCAGGCCTGACCGACCTCGAACCGCACGAAGCGGGTCACCTCGATGCCGGCGTCGGCCAGCAGCTGCTTCACCGTCTTCTTGTTGTCGGCGACCGAGGCCTGCTCCAGCAGGACGAAGTCCTTGAAGAAGGCGTTGACCCGGCCCTCGACGATCTTCGGCAGCGCCGCCTCGGGCTTGTTCTCCTCGCGGGCGGTCTGCTCGGCGATGCGCCGCTCGGACTCGACGGTCTCGGCCGGGACCTCGTCGCGGGTCAGGTACTTCGGCCGCATGGCGGCGATCTGCATGGCCACGCCGCGGGCGTCCGCGTCGCCGGCCTCGTCAGCCTTGCCGGAGTACTGCACCAGCACGCCGACCGCCGGGGGCAGGTCCTGGCTCTTGCGGTGCAGGTAGACCGCGGTGGTGCCGTCGAGCTTGGCGAAGCGGTTGAGCACCAGCTTCTCGCCGATCTTGGCGGACTGCTCCTGGATCAGGTCGGCCACGCTCTTGCCGTCGATGGTGCTGGCGAGCAGCTCCTCGGCGTTGGTCGCGCCGCTGGCCACACCGTGCTCGACCAGCTGCTGGGCCAGCGCGATGAAGGCGTCGTTCTTGGCGACGAAGTCGGTCTCGCAGTTGAGCTCGAGCAGCGCCTGGCCGGCGTGGGCGATGAGGCCGTTGGCGGCCGTGCGACCGGCCCGCTTGCCGACGTCCTTGGCGCCCTTGACGCGCAGGATCTCGATGGCCTTGTCGAAGTCGCCCTCGGCCTCGGTCAGCGCCTTCTTGGAGTCCATCATGCCGGCGCCGGTGAGGTCGCGGAGCTTCTTGACGTCCGCGGCGGTGAAGTTGGACATGACTCTCTCTTCGGTGTTTGAGACTGCGTTCGAATGTCTGGCTGCCGGTTACCCGGATCCGGGCCGGTTCTGCCCGGCGTACCCGTCGCGCCCCACCGACCGCGAAAACGGACGGTGGGGACGCGACGGCGAGATCACTCCGCGGCGGCGGTCGCCGGCTGCTCGGCGGTCGCGGGCTGCTCGGCGGCGGGCGCCGGCTGCTCGGCGGTGGCGGGCTGCTCGTCGGCCTTCTTCGGCTCCTCGAGCAGCTCGCGCTCCCACTCGGCCAGCGGCTCGTCGGCGCCGACCTGGCCCGGCTCCGGCTTCTCGTCGCCGCCACGGCCACGGCCGGAGCGGGCGATCAGACCGTCGGCCACGGCGGCGGCGACGACCTTGGTCAGCAGCTCGGCCGAGCGGATCGCGTCGTCGTTGCCCGGGATCGGGAAGTCGACCTCGTCCGGGTCGCAGTTGGTGTCGAGCACGGCGATCACCGGGATGCCCAGCTTGCGGGCCTCGTCGACGGCGATGTGCTCCTTCTTGGTGTCGACGATCCAGACCGCGGCCGGGAGCTTCTGCATGTCGCGGAGGCCACCGAGGGTCTTGGTCAGCTTCACCTTCTCGCGGGAGAGCTGCAGGGTCTCCTTCTTGGTGTAACCGGCGGCGGTGCCGCTCAGGTCACCCAGGGCCTCCAGCTCCTTCATCCGCTGCAGCCGCTTGTACACCGTCTGGAAGTTGGTCAGCATGCCGCCGAGCCAGCGGTGGTTCACGTACGGCTGGCCGACCCGGGTCGCCTGCTCGGCGATGGCCTCCTGGGCCTGCTTCTTGGTGCCGACGAAGAGGATGCTGCCGCCCCCGGCCACCGTGGTGCGCACGAACTCGTACGCCTTCTCGATGTAGTCGAGGGTCTGGCGCAGGTCGATGATGTAGATACCGTTGCGCTCGGTGAAGATGAAGCGCTTCATCTTCGGGTTCCAGCGCCGGGTCTGGTGCCCGAAGTGGACACCGCTCTCCAGCAGCTGACGCATGGTCACGACGGCCATGGTGGGTACTCCCTGTTTGTCCCTGGTTGTCCCGTCCGGCCGGCGGCCGGACGCCTGGCGCCCGGTCGCCGGCCATGATGGGCCCGATCAGGGATCGGGACCAGGGAGGCCGCCGCCCCACGAGATCCGTGGAGAGGGCGCGCGAGGTCGACCGCGCAAGGCGGTCGCCAGTCGACCAGTGTACGCCCCTTTCCCGCCCCCCGGTCCCGGGGTTCGGGAACGCCCATCCGGTCCCTTTTCGGGCACGCTTCGCACGGCGTGCCCGAGCCCTGCTGCCGAGGGCCACACGCGGACCGCCAGGCCGGCCGCCGGGGCCGGTCAGCGGGCGGCGAGGGCGGCGGCGAGGAAGAGCACCAGTCCGACGGTCAGGTAGGCGGTCGGCGGGCGGAGCCAGCCGCGGCTGCCGTCGGCGAGCGCCAGCCCTCCGGTGCGCAGCCCGTACAGGCCGGTGCCGAAGATCGGCAACCCGACCACCAGGAACGTGCCCACCACGACGTGCGAGGTGGAGACCGGGTCACCGACCAGGCCGCGCAGCAGCACCCGCAGCGCGGGGACCTCCAGGACCAGCACCATCACCGCGAGCAGCACCGCGAGGGCCGGGCGGCGGGTCCGGTAGACGCCGTCGCCGGGCGGCGGGCCGTCGGGCCGGGGTACGACCGACGGCATGGGGCCGGTCGGCATCTCCAGCGGGTGCGGCGTCGACGCGACCGCCGCCTCCGGCGCGGGGCCGCCCGGGCGCTCCCCGACGATCAACGGGGTCGCGCCGCCGGGGGTGGGCCGGTCCCCCACCGTGATCGGCGTCGGGCCGGCCTGGGCCGGCCCGGCCGGCCGGGCCGACTCGACGACCGGGTAGCCACCCACCGGGCCGGAACGCAACGGGTCGGCGGCGAGCGGACCGGCGGCGCGGTCCGCGGCGAGCGGACCGGCGGAGTCGCGGGCCGGGTAGGCGCCCACCGGGTCCGAACGCAGCGGGTCGGCGGGGCGGTCAGCGGCGAGCGGACCGGCGGACTCGCGGGCCGGGTAGCCGCCCACCGGGTCCGAACGGAGCGGGTCGGCGGTGCGGTCGGCGCCGAGCGGGTCGACGGACTCGCGGGCCGCCCGGCGGCCGCCGCGCTCCCCCGGTAGCTCGCCGGAGGTCTCCACCGGGTCGTCCAGCCGGTGCGGCCGCCAGCCGCCCGTGTCGTCGCCCAGCGGGTCGGCCGACCCGAACCGGGCCGGGTCGCCGTACCGGTTCTCGCCCGTGCGCTGCTCCGGCGCCGGGAAGTCGTCGTCGCGGTAGCGCGGTTCGCCGGTGGCGCGCCAGTCCGGCTCGTACCCGCGGTCGCTCCAGTGCGACCCCTGCTGATCGTCGGGAAAGCTCCGTCGTCCGTCCACGACCGGCACGGTATTCGACCGGCACCACGCGCGCCATCCGGGTCACTCGTCGCATCGCCGCTGGTCACGGACGACATAGCCGGTCATCACGGGCACTCCGTGCAGCGGCGCCCCGTGCGGCCTAGCACAGCGGCAGCATGATCGTGCGTCCGTCCACAGGGGCACCCGCCCTCCACAGGCCGCCCCGCTCGGAACCCACCGCCGGCCCGCCGGCCCGCACGCTGGCCGGCATGACGAAGCGGAACCAGGCCGTCGGGGCGTACGGCGAGCGGTGCGCGGTCCGGCACCTGATCGCGGCGGGGCTGCGCCCGGTCGCCCGGAACTGGCGGTGCCCCGAGGGGGAGATCGACATCATCGCCTGGGAGGGGCCGGTGCTCGCCTTCTGCGAGGTGAAGACCCGGCGTACGGAGGACTTCGGCAGCCCGGCCGAGGCGGTGGTGCGGGCCAAGGCGCGCCGGCTGCGCGGGCTGGCGGCGCGCTGGCTCGCCGCGACGGGCACCACGGCCGAGGAGGTCCGCTTCGACGTCCTGGCGGTCCGGCTGCCGGTCGCCGGGCCGGCCCGGGTCGAGCACCTGAGGGGCGCGTTCTGACCATGAGCTATGCGAAAGTGCTCTGCGTCGGCCTGGTCGGGATGGCCGGGCACGTGGTCGAGGTGGAGGCCGACCTGGCCCCCGGCCTGCCGGGCGTGGTGATCTCGGGCCTGCCCGACACCGCGCTGCACGAGGCCCGGGACCGGGTCCGCGCGGCCATCGTCAACTCGGGCCAGAAGTGGCCGAACCGCCGGATCACCCTCAACCTGCTGCCGGCCACCCTGCCGAAGTACGGCTCCGCCTTCGACCTGGCCATCGCCGTGGCCGTGCTCGGCGGCTCGGGTGAGCTGCCGCTCGTGCCGCTGGACGCCACGGTGGTCCTCGGCGAGCTGGGCCTCGACGGCACCGTCCGTCCGGTCCGCGGCGTGCTGCCGATGGTGGCCGCCGCGGCACGGGCCGGATTCACCCACGTCGTGGTGCCGGCCGGCAACGCCGCCGAGGCGGCGGTGATCCCCGGCGTCCACGTCCGCGCCGTCGACACCCTGCACCGGCTGGTCGCCTTCGTCCGGGACGGCACGCCGCTGCTCACCCCGCCGGCCGACGCGCCCACTCCGGTGACCGGCGGGCCGGATCTCGCCGACGTGGCGGGGCAGCGGCTCGGCCGCCGGGCGCTGGAGGTGGCGGCGGCCGGCGGGCACCACCTCGCGCTGCTCGGCCCGCCGGGCGCCGGCAAGACCATGCTCGCCGAGCGGCTGCCGTCGGTCCTGCCGGAGCTCGACGACGACGCCGCCCTGGAGGTCACCGCCCTGCACTCGATCGCCGGCCTGCTGCCGCCCGGTGGCCGACTGCTCCGCCGGCCCCCGTTCCAGGCCCCACACCACACCGCCACCGTGCCGGCGCTGGTGGGCGGCGGGTCCGGGCTGGCCCGGCCCGGGGCGGTGTCGCTGGCCCACCGGGGCGTCCTCTTCCTCGACGAGGCCGCCGAGTTCAGCAAGGGTGCACTGGAGGCGTTGCGCCAGCCGCTGGAGAACGGCCGGGTCCAGGTCGCCCGGTCCCAGGGCTCCACCGAATACCCGGCCCGCACGCAGCTGGTGCTGGCCGCCAACCCGTGTCCCTGCGCGAAGCCGTCGGGCGACGTCGACTGCCAGTGCACGCCACTGGCTCGGCGGCGTTATCTGGGCCGGCTCTCCGGCCCGCTGCTCGACCGGGTCGACGTGCAGGTGCGGCTGCCCCCGGTCCGCGCGGCGGAGCTGATGCAGACCGGCACTCCCAACGAGTCGTCCGCGACGGTCGCGGCCCGGGTCGCCGAGGCGCGCCGGGCCGCCGCCGACCGCTGGGCCTCGACCGGCCGGCGGCTCAACGCCGAGATCCCCGGCCCGTACCTGCGCCGGCCGCCGTGGCGCCTGCCCGGGCGGGACACCGGGGAGCTGCGGAAGCGGCTCGACACCGGTTCGCTGTCGGCGCGCGGCTTCGACCGGGTCATCCGGCTCGCCTGGACCATCGCCGACCTCGACGGGCGGGGCCGCCCCGACGGCGGGGACATCGCGGAGGCCATCCAACTGAGGACGGGAGAGGGCTCATGAGCGACACCGAGGACCGCCTGCTGGCGCGGGTGGCGCTGACCTGGCTCGCCGAGCCCGGCACCCGGTCGGTGCACCGGCTGGTCGACCAGCTCGGCCCGGTCGCGGCACTCGACCTGCTCCTGGACGGCGGCGCGCCGGACTCGGCGCTCCGGTCCGCCGTGGCGGCCCGCACCACTGCAGGTGACGCGCGAGCGGTGGCGGAGCAGGCGCTGCGCCGCACCGAGCGGCTCGGCGCGCGGATGGTGACCCCCGAGGACGGGGAGTGGCCGGCCCGGGTGGCGGACCTGCGCGCGCTCCACCTGTCCGGGACCGGCCGCCGGGTCGACCTGGAGACCGCCCCACCGCTCTGCTTCTGGGTACGCGGGGCGTGGCCGCTGGACGAGGCGTTGGCGCGATCGGTCGCCGTGGTGGGCGCCCGGGCGGCCACCCCGTACGGCACGCACGTCGCCACCGAGCTGGGCTACGGGCTGGCCGACCGGGACTGGACGGTGGTCTCCGGCGGGGCGTTCGGCATCGACTCCGCCGCGCACCGAGGCGCGCTGACCGCCGGCGGGCTCACGGTCGCCGTGCTGGCCTGCGGGCTGGACCGCCCGTACCCGATGGGCAACGCCGCGCTGTTCGACCGGATCGCCGAGAGTGGCCTGCTCCTGAGCGAGTGGATGCCCGGGGCGGAACCGCTGCGGCCCCGGTTCCTCATCCGCAACCGGGTGATCGCGGCGGCGACCGTGGGCACGGTGCTCGTCGAGGCGTCGGCCCGCAGCGGCGCCACCCAGACGCTCAACCGCGCGATCGGCGTGGGGCGGCCGGCGATGGTGGTGCCGGGGCCGGTCACCTCGGCCATGTCGGTGGGCGCACACGAGGTGCTCCGCGAGCAGCCCAACGCCCGGCTCGTGACCGGCACCGCCCACGTGCTGGAGGAGGTGGGCCGGATCGGGCACGACCTGGCACCGCCCGCCCGCGCGCCGGAACGCCCCCGGGACCGGCTCGACGACGAGGCGGCCCAGGTGCTGGAGGCGCTGCCCCGGCGGAAGGCGATCGGCCTGGAGCGCGTCGCCGCGCGCGCCGGGGTGGACCTGCGCACCGCGATGCGCAAGCTCTCCATGTTGGAGGAACTGGCCATGGTGGTGCGCCGCGACGACGGCTACGCCCTCGCGCCGCCGCCGGAGCGCGGGACCGGGGGCGGCCGGGCGCCGACGGGCGTCGGCCCGGGGCCGTCCGCCGCTCCCCGGGGCTGACCCCGCCCGAGCCTGTCCATGCGCTCAGTCGCCCTCGAACCGGATCTCGGCGTCGCGACTGCTCAGGCAGCGCCGGGCCAGAAGGGCCAGCCGGCGGACCTGGTCGACCTCCGCCGGCGCCCGGGCCACCTCGGCCAGGCAGCGCAGCTCGGCCAGCAGTTGCGGCACCCCCTCGACGTCCACCACCAGCTCACCGAGCGGGTCGACCCGGTCCAGCAGCGGCGTGCGACCGCCGCCCCGCACCCGCTTGAGCAGGTCCAGCAGGACATCCTGCGGGTCCGCCACCACCTCGGTCGAGACGTACGACGGCCGGCGGCGAACGGGCCCGGCCCGCACCTGCCGGTAGAGGACGGCATCCACCCCCACGCTCGGTCCCTCCTCCCGCCGGCGTCACCACCCCGGGGACGCCCGTTCCGATCGGTCTCGCGAATCACCCTTCCGCGCCGCCACCACGCCGGACGCCCCAGCGCCCGGCCGCCCGCCGTGACGGGGTGTCGGCACCCGTGGGCAACGCCGCCGTTCGCCCGACGCGACCCGGGAACGTTGCCACTGTCCTGTTCGTAGGAACAGTTTCCCCTGTCCAGGCCCAGGTCAGCCACCCCGAACGGCGCGCCGCGTCAGGTCCGGTTTCCGGCGCGCTGCCGACCGGACCGCCCGCCCCGCCGACCGTCGATGCGCTCCGGCGCCGGGGCGGGTGGTCGGCCGCCACGGGCCCGCCGCTCTCACGCCCGGCGGCGCTCGGCCGCCACCAGCCCGCCGCTCTCACGCCGGAGCGGCGGTGGGACGCCACCGGCCGGCCGCACTGGCGCCGGAGCGCTGGTGGGCCGCCACCGGCCCGCGCCCGTACGCTGAACCGGTGTCTCCCGACCGCCCGTCCACCACGCCGGAGCGCCCCGGGTGCCCCCGGTGCCGGCCAGCCCGCCGGAGTCCCCGATGACGGACCGCCGGCGGGGCACGCGGGCGGTCCACGAGGCGCTCCCGGCCCCCATGCGGGAGGCGGTGGACGACTTCGCCGACCACCTGGCCCGGGTGCGCAACCGGTCCGCGCACACCGTGCGGGCGTACGTGACCGACCTCGTGTCGCTGCTCGACCACGCGGTGCGGATGGGGTGCACCGACCTGTCCGAGCTGGACCTGACCGTGCTGCGGAGCTGGCTGGCGAAGCAGCGGACGGTTGGCGCGGCCCGGACGTCGCTGGCCCGGCGGGCCGCCGCCGCCCGCACGTTCAGCGCCTGGGCGCACCGGGCCGGCCTGCTGGCCGGCGACGTGGCCGCGCCGCTGGCCAGTCCTCGGGCGCACCGCGAGCTGCCCACCGTCCTGCGGGCCGACCAGGCCGCCGCGCTCATGGACGCCCCGGACCGGAGCCGGACCCCCACGCCGACCGACGCCGGACACCCCCGCGACAGGGACGAGACCGGGCCCGGGAGCGGGCACGCCACGCCGACCCGGGACCGGGTCGACGCGCCGCCCGGTAGCGGAGACAGCAGTCCGGCCGGGGACGAGCACCACGCGCGGCCCCGGGAAGACGACGTCGCACCGGCCGCCGGCCGGAACGTCGCGACGGCGGGCCGTGCCAGCGTGCCGGCTGCTGCCGGCGAGCCCGATCCGGTGCTGCTGCGGGACCGCCTGCTGCTGGAACTGCTCTACGGCACCGGGGTACGGATCAGCGAGGCTTGCGGCCTGGATGTCACCGACGTCGACCAGGGCCGCCGGGTGGTACGCGTGCTCGGCAAGGGCGGGCGCGAACGGGCCGTGCCCTACGGGGTGCCCGCGCAGCGGGCCCTGGACGCCTGGCTCACCCAGGGCCGGCCCGCCCTGGCGGCGCCCCGCTCGGACCGCGCGCTGCTGCTCGGGGCCCGGGGCGGCCGGCTCAACCCGACCACGGCACGCCGGATCGTCGCCGGGTACGCCGAGGCCGCCGGCCTGCCGCGGGTGACCCCGCACGGGCTGCGGCACTCGGCCGCCACCCACCTGCTGGAGGGCGGCGCGGACCTGCGCGCCGTGCAGGAGCTGCTGGGGCACTCCTCGCTGGCCAGCACACAGATCTACACCCACGTGTCGGTGGAGCGGCTGCGGGCGGCGTACCGGCAGGCGCATCCGCGAGCCTGACCGCCTCTTCAGCGGCGACACGGGCCGGCCGACGGCCGGCGTGGGCCCGCGCCTGGGCGGAAGCGGCGGGCTGATGATCCACGGCGGGCTACGATCGCCCGATGACGGTTCCGCAGCCGCCCGAGCCGATCCCCGGGGCTCGGCTGCTCTTCTCCCTCGACCCGTCGGTCAGCCACCTCAACCACGGATCGTTCGGCGCCGTCCCGATCGCCGTGCAGCGCGCCCAGCAGCGCCTGCGCGACGAGATGGAGGCCAACCCGCTCCGCTTCTTCACCCAGGGTCTGGTGGACCGGATCGCCCACACCCGGCGGCACCTCGCCGCCTTCCTCGGCGCGGATCCGGAGGGCACGGCCCTGGTCGGCAACGCCACCGCGGGCGCCGCCATCGTGCTCCAGTCGCTCGGGCTGGGTCCCGGCGACGAGGTGGTGACCACCGATCACGGGTACGGGGCGGTCGGCTTCTCGGTGGAGCGGGAGTGTGCCCGGACCGGGGCGGTGTCGCGGGTGCTGCCCGTGCCGCTGACCGCGACCGACGAGGAGGTGGTGGAGATCGTCCGGGCCGGGCTGCGCCCGGGGCGGACCAAGCTGCTGATCGTCGACCAGATCACCTCGCCGACGGCCCGGCTCTTCCCGACCGCGGCGATCGTCGGGGTGGCCCGGGAGCACGGGGTGCCGGTGCTGGTCGACGCCGCGCACGCCCCGGGCATGCTGCCGACCACGGTGGCCTCGGTCGGCGCCGACTTCTGGGTCGGCAACCTGCACAAGTGGGCGTACGCGCCGCGCGGCACCGCCGCGCTGGTGGTGGCCGAGCGGTGGCGGGAGCGGATCCAACCGCTGGTCGTCTCCTGGGAGCAGGGCAGCGGGTTCCCCACCCGGGTGGAGTGGCAGGCGACCCTCGACTACACCGGCTGGCTGGCCGCCCCGGTCGGCCTGTTCACGCTGCGCAGCCTCGGCCTGGACCGGGTGCGGGCGCACAACGCGGCGCTGGCCGCGTACGGGCAACGGGTGGTCGGGGACGCGCTCGGGGTGGCGCCCGAAGACCTGCCGGAGCCCGGCGGACCGACGGTCGCCATGCGGCTGATCCCGCTGCCGCCCGGCCTCGCCACGACGATCGACGCGGCGCGGGACCTGCGGGCCCGCATCGCCGACCGGCTCTCGGTCGAGGTGTCCACGGCCGGCTGGAACGGTCGTGGCTACCTGCGCCTGTGCGGCCAGGTCTACAACACGCCGGACGAGTACGACCGGCTGGCCCTCCGGCTGCCTACGCTGCTCGCCCAGGGCTGAGCGGCGGGCCCGGCGGGCGGCGGATCGAGCGGGAGCAGCCGGACCGGGCCGAGCCCGAGCAGGGCGAGCGGGTCCAGGTACTCCTCGCCCCGGCGCAGCCCCCAGTGCAGGCACGCCGCCGCCACGCAGCCGGGGTGCCCCGCGGTCAGCAGGCCGATCGGGGTGCCGGCGGCGACGCGGGCGCCGGCCGCCGGGCCGGGGAGGACCGGCTCGTAGGTGGTGCGCAGCCCGTCGGCGTGCCCGACGGTGACCACCGGCCGTCCGGCCACCATGCCGGCGAAGAGGACCACCCCGGCGCCCGCCGAGCGGACCTCGGCGCCCGAGGTGGCGGCCAGGTCCACGCCCCGGTGCCCGGGCAGCCAGGGCTCCGGCGGCGGGTCGAACCGGCGCGCGACGCGCGGCGTGCCGGCCAGCGGCCAGCGGAACCGCCCCGCCGGCACCCCGGCCACCGAGGCCCCGGACCGGCCCGGCGACGGCACCGCGGCAGGTCGCGCCACCGCACCCATCCCCGGGCCGGAGGACGGCGACACGGCAGTCGGCCGGACCACCGCCACCACACCGGAACCGGCCGGTGACACGGCAGGCGGCCGGGCCGCCGCCATCACAGCGGCACCGGACGGCGCCGGACGAGAGGCCGGCAGGGTCGAGGCCACGAGCAGCACGATCACGAGGGCCACGCGGCGCCGGTTCGACAGGTTCGACACACCACGGCACTCTGCCGGCCCCGCTCCACGCCCGCGACCACACGACGACCGCCACTGTGGACAGCGAGCCACCTGTGGACACACCCCCACCGTCGGGACAGATCTGCTACCGGCGTGCCCCCTATGCTGGCCGCGTGACGAAGGACTGGTACGCCTGGCACACCGACTACGACCAGCCCGATTCCTCCCTGTCCCGGCGGCTCGCCGAGCTGCGGGACCGCATCGCCGACGCGCTGGACGGCGCGCCGCCCGGTCCGCTGCGGGCGATCAGCCTGTGCGCCGGGCAGGGGCGGGACCTGATCCCGGTGCTCGCCGACCATCCGCGCGGCCGGGACGTGACGGCCCGCTTCGTGGAGCTGGACCCGCGCAACGCCGAGGTGGCCCGGCGCGCCGCCGCCGAGGCGGGCCTGACCGGCGTGGAGGTGGTCGTCGGGGACGCCGCGTCGCCCGACCGGTACGCCGACCTCGTGCCGGCGGACCTCGTCCTGGTCTGCGGCGTCTTCGGCAACATCACCGACGCCGACATCCGGGCCACCGTGCGGCACTGCGCCTCGCTCTGCGCCACCGGCGGCACGGTCTTCTGGACCCGGCACCGCGGCGAACCGGACCTGGTGCCCGCCATCTGCGACTGGTTCGCCGAGGAGGGCTTCACGCCGGTCGCGGTGACCAGCCCGGCCGACCGGGTCGGCGTCGGCGTGCACCGCTTCAACGGCCGGCCCCGCCCGCTGGAGCGCGGCGCAGCGATGTTCGAGTTCATCGGCTACGACCGCCTCACCCACCCCTGACCAGGCCGAGGAGCTGCGAGATGACCACCGTGGACGACGTGAGCCGGCCCTCCCGGGTCGCCGGCCCGGACGAGGCGATCAGCGCCGAGGAACTCCAGTTGGCCGCGCGCAACCACGGCATCCCGCTGGAGGCACTGCGCTACGACGTGACCCCGGCCGGGCTGCACTACCTGCTCATCCACTACGACATCCCGGACGTCGACCCGGCGGCGCACGCGCTGACGGTGGGCGGCGCGGTCGCGCGTCCGCTCCGCCTCGACCTGGCGGCGCTGCGGGAGCGGCCCCGGGTCACCCACCGGGTGACGCTGGAGTGCGCGGGGAACGGCCGGGCGCTGCTGCACCCCCGCCCGGTCAGCCAGCCGTGGCTGGTGGAGGCGGTGGGCAACGCCGAGTGGACCGGCACCCCGCTGGCCCCGCTGCTCCGCGAGGCCGGGTTGGCGGCCGACGCGGTGGACGTGGTCTTCACCGGCGCGGACCACGGGGTGGAGCGCGGCGTCGAGCAGGACTACCAGCGGGCGCTGCCGGTCGCGGACGCGCTGCGCGAGGAGGTGCTGCTGGCGTACGAGATGAACGGGCTCCCCTGTTGCCGCAGCACGGTGCGCCGCTGCGGCTGATCGTGCCGGGCTGGTACGGCATGGCGCACGTCAAGTGGCTGCGCGACATCCGGGTACTGACCGAGCCGTTCGACGGCTACCAGAACGCGGTGGCGTACCGGCTGCGGCAGGACGCCGACGACCCCGGCGTGCCGGTGACCCGGATCGAGCCCCGCGCGCTGGTCCGCCCGCCGGGCTTCCCTGACTTCATGTCGCGCACCCGGGTGCTGCGGCCCGGGCCGTGCACGGTGGACGGTCGGGCCTGGTCGGGGCACGCCCCGGTGACGGCGGTCGAGGTGACCTTCGACGGGGGCACGACGTGGGTGCCGGCGACCCTGGACGAGCCCACCGGGGGTGAGTGGGCGTGGCGGCGGTGGCAGGTGTCGTGGCGGGCGACGCCGGGGCGGCACGTGCTGGGTGCCCGGGCGGTCGACGCCTCCCGGCGGACCCAGCCGGTGGAGCAGCCGTGGAACCGGGGCGGGTTCGCGAACAACCTGGTGCAGCGGGTCGAGGTGGTCGTGCTGGCGGAGTGATCCGCCTCGGGCGGTCGGCCGGGCCTTCGGGCCCGCCGGCCGCCGGGAGGGCTGGTGTCAGCCGCCGAATCCGGAATCTGCGGGAAGCGAGATGTCGGGCTTTTCGAGCTCTTCCACATTGACGTCCTTGAACGTCATCACGCGGACATTCTTGACGAAACGGGCGGGGCGGTACATGTCCCACACCCACGCGTCGTGCATCTCGACCTCGAAGTAGACCTCGCCGTCCGAGTTACGCACGTGCAGGTCGACCTGGTTCGCCAGGTAGAAGCGGCGCTCGGTCTCCACCACGTAGGAGAATTGGCGGACAATGTCGCGGTACTCCCGATAGAGCTGCAGCTCCATCTCGGTTTCATACTTCTCGAGATCTTCCGCGCTCATCGCACTCCGCCTTCCATGACCACATCTTCCCCCACCGACGCCGGAGGTCGCGGCTGCTCGCCCAACGCCACGCCGACGGTACCCCCTGCCGCGTCGGAGCGCTCCATCGGCTCGTCCGGACCGTCGTCGAACGCCCCGTCCGGAGCGCCGAAGAGCACCTCGTCCGGGCTGCCGGCAGCCGGCCGGCGGGACCGGGGCGGCCGGCCGTCCCGCCCCGACACCGTGGCCACGTTCACATACGAGAAGCGGTGCTCCCGGCAGGGCCCCCGCTCGCGCAGCGCGGCGCTGTGCTCGGGAGTGATGTAGCCCTTGTGCTCGGCGAAGCCGTAGCCCGGGTGCCGCTCGTCCAGTTCCACCATGATCCGGTCCCGGGTGACCTTGGCGAGCACGCTCGCCGCCGCCACGCAGGCGGCCACCCGGTCCCCCTTCCAGACCGCCAGACCGGGCACGTCCAGCCCGTCCACGCCGAAGCCGTCGGTCAGCACGTATTCCGGGCGGGTGGTCAGCGAGGCGAGCGCCCGGCGCATGGCGGCCAGGTTGCACACGTGCAGCCCGCGCGCGTCGACCTCCTCGGCGGGGATGACCACCACCGCGTACGCCAGGGCCCGCGCCACGACCTCCTCGTAGACCCGTTCCCGGGCCGCCGGGGTGAGCAGCTTGGAGTCGGCCAGCTCGTCGATCTCGCCGCGCCGCCCCTCGGGCAGCACCGCGGCGGCGGCCACCAGCGGCCCGGCGCAGGCCCCCCGGCCGGCCTCGTCGGCGCCGGCCACGTGCCGGAAGCCGCGGCGTTGCAGCGCCCGCTCCAGCGCGTAGAGGCCGCCGTCGCGGCGCACCACGGTGCGCGGCGGGGTCAGCACGGGACACCCCCGGCGAGCGCCCGGGCGAGCCGGTCCGCCAGGTCCGGCGGGTAGTAGCGCTCGGTCGTGGCGGCCAGCTCGCCGGCCGACCACCAGCGGTGGCCGTGCACGCTGACCTGCTCGACCTCGTCGAAGCCGGCCGTGTCGACCGCCCAGGTCGGCACCCGGAACAGGAAGAACTCCTGCTCCTGCCGGTACCAGACCCCGTCGAACGGGAACTCGACCGTCTCCGCCCAGACCGGGGCGCCCAGCTCGGCCGGGGCGAGCCGCAGCCCGGTCTCCTCGGCCAACTCCCGTGCCGCGCCCTCGGCCGGGCTCTCCCCCGGGTCGAGGCCGCCGCCGGGGGTGAACCAGTAGCGGTGATCCGGCCGGGCCGGGTCACTGCCCTCGAACAGCAGCACCCGGTCGGACGCGTCGACGAGCAGCACCCGGGCCGCGCGACGAGGGGTGTAGACGGTCACCGCACAAGCCTGCCAGACGCCTCCGACGAACGCCCACGCCCTCCGGCTCTCCGGGGGCGGGCGTGCTCACCGTGGCGGGCCGACAAGTCAGGGGTTGGGGATGCCGTCGAACTGGTCCGGCACGCTGAGCCAGGTCGCCCGGCCGACCGGCCAGAAGATCGTGAAGGCCCGCCCGATCACCTGGTCCTCCGGGATGGTGGCCTCGGTGATGTCCTCGCCGGACTGCTGCCAGTGCTCCAGCGAGTCCCCCGAGGCCTCCCGGTGGTCACCCATCACCCAGAGCCGGCCCTTCGGCACGGTGACGTCGAAATCCTGGTCGGCGGGCTTGTTGCCGGGGAAGATGAACGGCTCGTCGATCGGCTTGCCGTTGATGATCAGCCGCTCCTGCGGGCCGGTGCGGTCGCAGCAGACCACGTGGTCCCCGCCGACACCGATCACACGCTTGATGAAGTCCTCGCCCTGCGGGTTGCCGCTCCACTCGGTGGGCGCCTTGAACACGATCACCTCGCCGCGGTGCGGCGAGCGGAAGTCGTACACCAGCTTGTTGACCAGCACCCGATCGTCGATTTTGAGGGTGTTCTCCATCGACGGCGAGGGGATGAAGAAGGTCTGCAGCACGAAGGCACGAACCAGCACTGCGACCAGGATCGCCACGCCCAGGAGGATGGGCAGCTCCTTCCAGAAGGAACTGCGCGGCTTCTCGGTCTGCTCGTCAATCACGGGTGGAGCCTACGTCCCCGGCCCCGGCGCAGTCGCCCCGAACGCGCGAGAACGGAGAGCGCGGCCGTGACCGGGAGGATCAGCACGACGCCGCCCACCGGGTCGGGATCCACCGGGCCCGGCCCGGCCGGCGCGGCGGTCGGCTGCGGCAGGTCGTCGAAGGTGCCCGGGACCGGCAGCGTGGTCCACCGCTGGGACGGCCAGACGATCATGAAGGCCCGGCCGACCACGTTGTCGATCGGCACCGGGCCCTGGCACCGGGCGTCCTGGGAGACCAGCCGGTGGTCGCCCATCACGAAGATCTGCCCCGGCGGCACGACGATCTCGGTGAACTGCCGGGAGCGGCACTCCTTCGGGTTCGGCGGCAGCTCGACCGGCGAGTCCTCGGAGACGTAGCCCTGCTCCTCCAGCGGCACGCCGTTGACCACGACCCGGCCCTTGTCGCAGCACCAGACCCGGTCACCGGGCACCCCGATGACCCGCTTGATGAAGTCCTTCTCGCCGGGCCGGCTGATGCCGACCAGGTCACCGAGGGTGCGGCCGACCTTGCCGGCGAAGTTCGTCGGCGGGGCGGGCGCCTCCTGGGCGACCCACCGGTCGGTGCCCCGGAACACGACCACCTCGCCGCGGACCGGGTCGCGGACGTCGTAGACGACCTTGTTGACCAGCACCCGGTCGCCGACGAGCAGGGTGTTCTCCATCGACCCGGACGGGATGAAGAACGCCTGGAGCAGGAAGGTGCGGATCAGCACCGCGAGGCAGAAGGCGACGACGAGGAGCAGGGGCAGTTCCTGCCACAGCGGCATCTGCCGGCGGGTGCGCCGCCGTCTGCGCCACGGGTCGACGGTGCCGTCCTCGTCAAGCATCTGCACCATGCCACTCTCCGGTCCGCGGAAACGACACTACCGCCCGGGAGTCTCCTGTAGAGACCCCACGGGCGGTAGTGGACCGCTGTGACACCGCGTCGAGTGGGCGCGGCGCGCCGTCCCCCGGCGCCCGTACGACCAGGGTAATGCGCTCCGGTCGATACGACATCCGCACAGGTCAGGCGGCGTGGCGAGGGGAAATTCAGCTCGCCGGCTGCTTCTCGCGCAGCTCCTTGATCTTGGCCTTCTTGCCCCGCAGCTCACGCAGGTAGTAGAGCTTGGCGCGCCGCACGTCACCGCGGGTCACGACCTCGATCCGGTCGAGGGCCGGGCTGTTCAGCGGGTAGGTGCGCTCCACACCCACACCGAAGCTGATCTTGCGGACCGAGAAGGTCTCGCGCAGACCGTCACCCTGGCGGCGGATGACGACGCCCTGGAAGATCTGGACCCGGGACCGGTTGCCCTCGACGACCCGCGCGTGCACCTTCACGGTGTCACCGGCGCGGAAGTCGGGCAGGTCAACGCGCTTCGACTGGGCGTCAAGGGCGTCCAGGATGTTCATCGCTGCGTCCTCGTGAGGCTCACGGCGCATCGTCAGTCGATGCGCGGATGGGTGATTCTGACCCCCTGGTGGTGGCCGGCGACGCCGACCCCGGTCGAGGGTCCTCGCATCCGTCCACGGCGTGGACGGAAGCGGCAACCCCTCTACTTTGCCACATCACCCGGCCGGGGCTGAAATCCACCCCGGTCCAGGACCGCCCGGTCCCGCTTGTCCAGGCTCTCCGGCGGCAGCGCGGCGATCATGTCGGGGCGGCGGGCCGCCGTCCGCAGCAGCGCCTCGTCGCGCCGCCAGCGGGCGATCTTCCCGTGGTCGCCGGAGCGGAGCACCTCGGGCACCTCGTGCCCGCGCCACTCCGCCGGCTTCGTGTACATGGGGGCTTCCAGCAGCCCGTGGGCGTGCGACTCCTCGTCCAGCGAGCCGGCGTTGCCGAGCACCCCGGGCAGCAGCCGGGTGACCGCCTCCAGGATGACCAGCACGGCCACCTCGCCGCCGAAGAGCACGTAGTCGCCCAGCGAGACCTCGGTCACCCGCATCCGGGTCGCCGCGTGGTCGAGCACCCGCTGGTCGATGCCCTCGTAGCGGCCGCAGGCGAACAGCAGGTGCGACTCGGCGGCCAGCTCGTGGGCCATGGCCTGGGTGAACGGGACGCCCGCCGGCGACGGGACGAGCAGCCGGGGCAGGGTGTGCCCGTCCGGGCTCAGCTCGTCGGGGGCCAGGGCGTCGAGGGCCTCGCCCCACGGCTCCGGCCGCATCACCATGCCGGGACCGCCGCCGTAGGGGGTGTCGTCGACCGTGCGGTGCACGTCGTGGGTCCAGGTCCGCAGATCGTGTACGGCCAGCCGCAGCATGCCGCCCGCGCGTGCCTTGCCGATCAGCGACAGGTCCAGCGGGGCGAAGTACTCGGGGAAGATCGACACGATGTCGACGCGCATGAGGGGGTGGCTCCAGTCAGAGGTCGAGCAGCCCGGCGGGCAGCTCCACCACCACGCGTCCGCCCGCGACGTCGACCTCGGGGACGATCGCCTTGACGAACGGGATGAGCGCGGTGCGGCCCTCGGGGCGCCGCAGCACCAGCAGGTCGGAGGCGGGGGCGTGGTCGATCCGGGCCACCTCGCCCAGCCGCTCGCCGGCCGGGGTCACCACGGCGAGCCCGACCAGCTGGTGGTCGAGGAACTCCTCCGGGTCCTCCGGCGGAGCGACGTCGGCGCTGTCCACGCCGAGCAGGGTGCCGCGCAGCGCCTCGGCGACGTCGCGGTCCAGCACGCCCTCGAAGACGACCAGCAGCCGTTCCTGGTGCCAGCGGGCGGACTCGACTGTCAACTCCGCCGGCACCCGGTAGGCGCCGGGCTCCGGGGGCGCGACCGCCCCGGGTTCGGTGCGCAGCACCGCCCCCGGGGCGAATCGTGCTTCGGGCTCATCGGTCCGCACCTCCACGGTGACCTCACCGCGGATGCCGTGCGGCTTGCCGATCCGGCCGACGATGAGAAGCATCAGTACGAGTCGACGATGTCGACGCGCACCCCGCGCCCACCGATGGAGCCGATCACCTGGCGCAGCGCCTTGGCGGTCCGGCCGGACCGCCCGATCACCGTGCCGAGGTCCTCCGGGTGCACGCGGACCTCGAGCCGCTTGCCCCGGCGGGAGTCGACCATGCGCACCCGGACGTCGTCCGGGTGGTCGACGATCCCCTTGACCAGGTGCTCCAGGGCCGGACGCAGTGCCATGTCAGGCCTGCTCGCCGGACTCGGCACCGGTCTGCTCCTCGGCCTTCGGCGCCTCGGCGGCCGGGGCCTGGGCCTTGGCGGCCTTCTTGGCCGGGGCCGGGGTGTCCGCCACGCCGGCGGCGGCCTTCGCCTCGGCCTCGTACGCCGCCTTGCGGTCGGCCCGCTCCGCGGCGACCTTCAGCGGCGGCGGGGCCGGCAGGCCCTTGAACTTCTGCCAGTCACCGGTCAGCTCCAGCAGGCGCTGCACGGCCTCGCTCGGCTGCGCGCCGACCGACAGCCAGTACTGGACCCGCTCCGACTTGACCTCGATCACCGAAGGGTCTTCCTTCGGCTGGTACACACCGACGAACTCGATGGCGCGACCGTCACGCTTGGTGCGCGAGTCGGCGACGACGATGCGGTACTGCGGGTTGCGGATCTTGCCCATCCGCAGGAGCCGGATCTTTACGGCCACAGTTGTTTCGCTCCTGTTGCGATTTCACCGGCCCGGTACGGGCGGTGTGGCGGGTGAGCGCCGCCCGGCACAGTGGGGTTGGGCCGGAGACTGCTCGGTTAACTGGCGACGCGCCCGGGTTAGAGGGCGCCGGACGCGCGCCGGATACCAGCGACCCATTCTGCCAGATCCAACCCGGATCTCTCACACCGGACCCGGACAGCTCGCCCGGGTCGCCCACGCCGGTGACGAACGACACAGGCTCAGCGGACCGGCGGCCGGTCCCAGCCGGGCGGCAGTTCGTCCGGTACGCCCCAGTCGGCGGGCGGGGTGAAGTC
This sequence comes from Micromonospora halotolerans, assembly GCF_032108445.1. Classification (NCBI taxonomy): domain Bacteria; kingdom Bacillati; phylum Actinomycetota; class Actinomycetes; order Micromonosporales; family Micromonosporaceae; genus Micromonospora; species Micromonospora halotolerans. The sequence goes on from NZ_CP134876.1 coordinate 977,586, forward strand.
GCACCAGGTGCCGTCGAAGGGGAACTCGCCGGCCTCGGCGATCCGGATCACCCGCTCCCCCTCGGCCCGGACCGCCTTCTCGTCCGGCACCCAGTAGTGCTGCGGGAAGGCCAGGCGCTCGGCGAACTCGTCCTCGTCCTTCCATTCCCAGCTCAGGTCCGGGTGGACCACCACGTCGAGGTCCTGGTCGACCATGTCGACCCCGGCCACCGTGCCGTCGTCCCAGCGGATGCCGGGCTCCTCCAGGTTCACGTACCAGTTCTTGAACCGGCCGCGGTCGTCCCGGAACCACCAGACCGAATGGGCGGCGCCGGCGGGCAGGAACTTCAACACCGGCGGCCCGTTCCAGCGCCCCTGGGCGAGCCGGTAGGACGAGGTGATCCACTCGGCGAACGGCATGGCCCGCATCCCCAGCCCCGCCTCGGTCACCTCGTGCGCCACCGGGGTGGTCCGGGCCACCCAGAGCAGCAGCCCCCGGTCGTCGTCGAGGACCACGCGGGCCGACCGGACCCAGCCGATCCGGCCGTGCCGCACGTTGCGGTGCATGATCAGCCGACCCGGTTCGAAGCGCACGTCACCACCCAGTGCTGTTAGCAGGGGCCCCCTGCTCTACCGGAGGCGTTAAGAGGGGGCCCTTCCTTACACCTCAGTAGGCGCGGGCCAGGATGGCGACCAGGTCGGGCTCGTCCTCGGAGTCCGGTACCGACCCGTCGGCCCGGAGCAGGCACCGGACGGTGACGCCCTGGCCGTTCGCCTCGGCCTCACCCTGGACGCCGACCTCCGACCACGGCACCTTGGCCCAGCCGGTGGCGGCCGCCTCGATGGCCTCGGCCAGCGTGCCGACCTCGACGGTCCGGGACTGCCGGAACGCCAGCGCCTGGTCGTGCAGCGCCTGCTGGTCCGCCTCCAGCGCGGCGAGCACCGCGCCCACCACGTCGGCGACCGGGACCGGTGCCTTCGAGCCGTCCGTACGCCGGACCACCACCGCGTTCCCGGCGGCCAGGTCGCGGGGGCCGAGCTCGACGCGCACCGGGTAGCCGCGCAGCTCGGCGTCGACCGCGCGGCGGCCGAACGCCGTGTCGGTGCGGTCGTCCAGCGCGACCCGGACGCCGGCGTCGCGCAGCGCGTCGCACAGCTTGGTCGCCGCCTCGCCGACGCCCTCGCCGTCCTTGACGATCATCACGTACGCCTGGACCGGCGCCAGCTTCGGCGGCACCCGCAGCCCGTTGTCGTCACCGTGGGCCATGATCAGGCCACCGAGCATCCGGGTCGAGGTGCCCCAGGAGGTGGTCCAGGCGTGCTCCCGGCCGCCCTCGGCCGAGGAGTAGCTGATGTCGAACGCCTTGGCGAAGTTCTGGCCCAGCTCGTGGCTGGTGCCCAGCTGGAGCGCCTTGCCGTCGCCCATCATGCCTTCGCACGTGTAGGTGGCGGTCGCGCCGGCGAAGCGCTCGCGGGCGGTCTTCAGGCCCACCACCACGGGGATGCCGAGCACGTTGACCATCAGGTCCTCGTACGCCTCGTGCAGGATCCGGCGGGCGTAGGCCCGGGCGTCCTCCCGGGTGGCGTGCGCGGTGTGGCCCTCCTGCCAGAGGAACTCGCTGGTGCGGAGGAAGATCCGGGGGCGCAGCTCCCAACGGACCACGTTCGCCCACTGGTTGAGCAGCAGCGGCAGGTCCCGGTAGGAGTCGATCCACTTGGCCATGAACTCGCCGATCACCGTCTCGCTGGTGGGGCGGACCACCACCGGCTCGGCGAGCTGCTTGCCACCACCGTGGGTGACGACGGCCAGCTCCGGCGAGAAGCCCTCGACGTGCTCGGCCTCGCGCTTGAGGTAGCTCTCGGGGATGAAGAGCGGGAAGTACGCGTTCTCCGCGCCGGCCGCCTTGATCCGGGCGTCCATCTCGGCCTGCATCCGCTCCCAGATGGCGTAGCCCGCCGGTCGGATGACCATGGTGCCCCGCACCGGGCCGTTGTCGGCCAGCTTCGCCTTGGCGATCAGGTCCTGGTACCAGCGGGGAAAGTCCTCCGCACGGGGAGTGAGCACGCGTGCCATGACCGCACATCCTATGCGCCGGGCGGGCCGCCGCTGCGCCCGGGCGTCGGCGCGCGCCGTGTCGCGCCGCCCGACCGTAGACTTCGACCACGATGGGTGAGCTTCCAGACGCCGGCGCCGGACCGCCGCGCCACGCGAAACGCGCCGAGCCGGAGGTGTCGCGCGACGGGTCACGGCGCGGCGCGGGGCACGCCGACCCGGAGGTGTCGACGCCGCGGCTGCGGGACGCGATCGTGGACGCCGCCCGCGCGCAGACGATCGCCGCGGGCTGGGACGGCGTCCGCATGGGCGGGGTGGCGCAGGCCGCCGGGGTGAGCCGGCAGACCGTCTACAACGAGTTCGGCAGCAAGGCCGGCCTGGCCGAGGCGCTCGCCCGGCGCGAGGTGGACCGCTTCGTCGGGGAGGTCCGCGCCGCCCTCGACGCGCACGGCGCCGACGTGCGGGCCGCGGCGTACGCGGCCATCCGGCACACACTCGCCGCCGCCGCGGACAACCCGCTGGTCAAGGCGATCCTGACCAGCGCCCGGGGCGGCTCCGACGAGTTGCTGCCCTACCTGACCACCCGGTCCGAGCTGGTGCTCGCCGAGTCGTCCGCGGCCCTGCTGGAGTGGGCCGACCGGCACCTGCCGGACGGCGATCGTGCGGCCCGGGCCTTCGCCGCCGACACGATCGTCCGCCTGGTGGTCAGCCACATCGTGCTCCCCCGGTCGCCGGTCGACGACACCGCCGACCAACTGGCGACCCTGGCCCTCCACCTCTTCCGCAGCGCCGCCACCCGCCCAGCGGGTTGATCAAGAGGTTTGCGTCAGGAATGCCCGGTCCGCTGACGCAAACTTCTTGATCAACGAGGAGAGCGAGTAGAGCGCAGGCGCTCAGCGCAGGACGCGGCCGCGCAGGACGATGCGGGACGGGGCGCGGACCACACGCAGGTCGCGGCGGGGGTCCTCCGGGTAGACGGTCAGGTCGGCCAGGCCGCCCTCGACCAGGCCGGGGAAGCCGAGCCACTCGCGGGCCCGCCAGGAGGCGGCGGCGAGCACGTCCTCGGCGGACATCCCGGCCTGCTCGTGCAGGAGCAGCATCTCCTCGGCGGCCAGCCCGTGGTCGATGCCGCCGCCCGCGTCGGTGCCCACGTAGATCGGCACCCCCGCCTCGTGCGCGGCGCGGACCACCTCGGGGAACCGGTCGCGCAGGGCGAGCATGTGGTCGGCGTACCCGGGGAACTTCGCGCGGGCCTGCTCGGCGATGTGACCGAAGGTACGGATGTTGATCATCGTGGGCACCAGCGCGGTGCCCTGCCGGGCCATCAGGTCGACGAGGTCGAGGCTCAGCCCGGTGCCGTGCTCCACCGAGTCCACCCCGGCCCGCACCATGATCTCCACGGCCGACTCGGAGAAGGTGTGCACGGCCGCGCGCGCACCGGCGGCGTGCGCCGCGGCGACCGCGGCGGTCATCGTGTCGGCGTCCCAGGCCGGCGCCAGGTCACCGACCCCGCGGTCGATCCAGTCGCCGACCAGCTTGACCCAGCCGTTGCCGGCGGCGGCCTGCGCGGCCACCGTCGCGGCCACCTCGGCCGCGCCGACCTCCACCCCGATGTCGCGCAGGTAGCGCTTCGGCGGCGCGACGTGCCGGCCGGCGCGGGCCAGTCGCGGCAGGTCCGGCTCGTCGTCGAGTTCCGGGTACGGGTAGGGCGAACCGGCGTCACGGATGGCCAGCACGCCGGCGTCCCGGTCGGTGCGGGCCAGCTCGCGGGCCTGGCCGAGGGAGGTGATCGGGGCGCCGCCGCGGGCGATGCCGATGTGGCAGTGGGCGTCGGTCAGGCCGGGCAGCACGAAGCCGCCGTCGACGACCGTCTCGGCGCCGGGCACCGGTTCGAAGGTGACCCGGTCGCCGACCAACCAGACGTCCCGGACCTCGTCGTCCGGCAGGAGCACACCGCGCACATGCAGAGCCATGTGCACAGTCCTACCCGATCACTCCCGCGAGCGCGTCACGAGCCCGCCGCGATACGCCGACGGCCCCGCCCCCGGGAGGGGACGGGACCGTCACCGACACGCGTCAGCGCGGGCCCTTGTCGCCGCCCTTGCCGAGCTTGTTGAAGTCGATCTTCGGCAGCTTGAAGCCCGGCGGCAGGCCCTGGCCGCCGGCCAGGTCGCCCGGGTCGAGGCCCGGCGGGAGCTGCGGCATGCCGCCCGGGAAGCCGCCCGGCACCCCGGCGCCGGTGCGCGGCCGCCCGCCGCCCTTGGTGCCCTTGCGCTTGTTCTTCGGCGACTTGGTCGCCTTGCGCCGGCCGCCGCCGGGCAGGCCCATCATGCCGCCCATCTGCTTCATCATCTTCTGCGCTTCGACGAAGCGGTTGAGCAGCTGGTTGACGTCCATCACGGTGACGCCGGAGCCGTTGGCGATGCGGGCGCGGCGGGAACCGTTGATGATCTTCGGGGTGGTGCGCTCGGCCGGGGTCATCGACCGGATGATCGCGGTGACCCGGTCGAAGTGCTTGTCGTCCAGCTCGGCGAGCTGGTCCTTCATCTGCCCCATGCCGGGCATCATGGCCAGCACGTTGGCAATCGGGCCCATCCGCCGGACCGCGATGAGCTGATCGAGGAAGTCCTCCAGGGTGAACTGCTCGCCGCCCATCAGCTTGGCGGTCATCTTCTCCTTCTGATCGGCGTCGAAGGCCTGTTCGGCCTGCTCGATCAGAGTGAGGACGTCGCCCATGCCGAGGATCCGGCTGGCCATCCGGTCCGGGTGGAAGACGTCGAAGTCCTCCAGCTTCTCGCCGGTGGAGGCGAACAGGATCGGCTGCCCGGTGACCTCCCGGACGGACAGGGCGGCGCCACCGCGGGCGTCGCCGTCGAGCTTGGAGAGGACCACGCCGCTGATGCCGACGCCGTCGCGGAACGCCTCGGCCGTGCGGACCGCGTCCTGGCCGACCATGGCGTCGATGACGAAGATGACCTCGTCGGGCTGGACCGCGTCGCGGATGTCGGCGGCCTGCTGCATCATCTCGGTGTCGATGCCGAGGCGGCCGGCCGTGTCGACGATGACGATGTCCCGGGCCGCCCGCCGGGCGTGCTCGATCGAGTCGCGCGCGACCTGCACCGGGTTGCCGACGCCGTTGCCGGGCTCCGGGGCGTACACCTCGACGCCGGCGCGGCCACCGAGCACCTGGAGCTGCCCGACGGCGTTGGGGCGCTGGAGGTCGGCGGCGACCAGCAGCGGCTGGTGGCCCTGGGCCTTGAGCCAGCGGGCCAGCTTGCCGGCGAGGGTGGTCTTACCGGAACCCTGGAGGCCGGCCAGCATGATCACGGTCGGCGGGTGCTTGGCGAACTGGAGCCGCCGTCCCTCACCGCCGAGGACGTTGATCAGCTCCTCGTTGACGATCTTGATGATCTGCTGGGCCGGGTTGAGCGCCTGGGAGACCTCGGCGCTGCGCGCCCGCTCCTTGACGTTCGCGATGAAGCCCTTGACCACCGGCAGGGCGACGTCGGCCTCCAGCAGCGCCATGCGGATCTCGCGCGCGGTGGCGTCGATGTCGGCGTCGGTGAGCCGACCCTTGCCGCGGAGCTTGGTGAAGATCCCGGACAGGCGGTCACTCAAGGTGTCAAACACGCGAACATCCCGTTTGTCGTTTTCGGCAGGCACAGGGCGGCCGGGCAGGTGTCCAGCCCACCGCTAGGGTAGCCCGCCACTCGCACCCCCGCTCCGGGCCGCCCAGCCCACCACCGCACACCGAGCCTCCGCCGTGCCGCCCGCCCGCCGGCCCGCCGGCCCGGCGCGGCCGGCCGCCGAGATCTTGGACGGAAATGGCCCCCATAGGGGCCGTTTCGTACCAAGTCTTCCGGAATCCCAATTTCCGACCCCCTGGTCTTGAGGAGTGGGAGGCGGCAGCGAGACAGGCGGAACCCGACCGGCGTGCGGTTCAACGGCCGGCGACCACGCAGCCGTCCGCCTCGTGGCGGTGGGTCACGACGCGACCAGGCCCGACTGGTACGCGAAGACCACCAGCTGGGCCCGGTCCCGGGCGCCGAGCTTGACCATGGCGCGGCTGACGTGGGTCCGCGCGGTCGCCGGGCTGACCACCAGCCGCTCGGCGATCTCGACGTTGCTCAGCCCCTCGCCGACCAGCCCCACCACCTCGCGTTCCCGGTCGGTGAGCGCGTCGAGCCGGGGGTGCGGGCGGGGCACCCGGGCCGGCCGGGTGGCGAACTCCCGGACCACGCGCCGGGTCACCGACGGGGAGAGCAGCGCCTCCCCCTCGGCGACCAGCCGGATGGCCCGTAGCAGCTCGGCCGGGCGGGTGTCCTTCGTGAGGAAGCCGCTGGCGCCGTGCCGGAGCGCGTCGAAGACGTACTCGTCCAGCTCGAAGGTGGTCAGCACGACCACCCGGGTGCCGGCCAGCGTGGGGTCGGCGACGATCCGGCGGGTCGCCTCGATGCCGTCGACGCCGGGCATCCGGACGTCCATCAGCACCACGTCGGGGCGTTCCCGGTGGGCCGCCTCGACGGCGGCGAGCCCGTCCGCGGCCTCCCCGACCACGGTGAGGTCGTCCTCGCTCTCCACCAGGGCACGCAGGCCGATCCGGACCAGGTCCTGGTCGTCGGCGAGCAGCACACGGATCATGTGACCTCCTCCACGGGCAGTGTGGCGGACACCCGGAAGCCGCCGGCGGAGGCGGGGCCGGCCGTGAAGACGCCGCCCAGGGCGGTGACCCGCTCCCGCATGCCGGCCAACCCGTAGCCGGGCCCGTTCGCCGGGGTGGCCGCGCCGCGGCCGGTGTCGGTGACCTCCACGGCGACCTCGGTCGGCGCGTACCGGATCCGGACGGTGGCGGTTGCCGGTCCGGCGTGCCGCAGCACGTTGGTCAGCGCCTCCTGCACCACCCGGTAGGCGGCCAGGTCCACGGCGACCGGGAGCGGGCGCGGCGCCCCGTCCACCTCGACGGTGACCGGGAGCCCCGCGCCGGCCAGCCGCTCGCGCAACTGCGGGAGCTGGGCCAGCCCGGGCGTGGGGGCGCGCTCGTCGGCGGCCTCGTCGCGGCGCACCACGGTCAGCGTGACCCGCAGCTCGTCGAGCGCCTCCTTGCTGGTGCGGCTGATCGCGCTGAGCGCCGCCTCGGCCTGCTCGGGCTTGCGGGCCAGCAGGTGCAGGGCGATCTCGGCCTGGAGGTGGATCGCGGCGAGCCCGTGGCCGACCACGTCGTGCACCTCCCGGGCCACCCGCAGCCGCTCGGCGTCGGCCAGCCGGCGTGCCTCGTCGGTGCGGCTGCGCGCCGCGTTCTCCCGGCCGAGCCGCACGGTGACGCCCACCGCGAACGGCACCACGATCCAGGCGGCGGCCGGCATGAGCCCCACCACGCCGGGCGGGCGCACCCCGACGAAGACGTGCGTGAGCAGCACGAGCAGGGCCGCCCCGTTGGCCACCGCCGCCACCCGCAGCGGCCGGTACGCGGCCACCGTGTAGACCGCCACGAAGAACGACAGCAGGATCGGCCCGTACGGGTAGCCGAGCGCCAGGTAGGCGGTGCTCGCCGCGGTGACCACCGCGAGGGTGGCCAGCGGCCAGCGCCGGCGGACGGCCACCGCGAGCGCGGCCACCACGACCAGCGGGTAGGTGACCCGGCCGGTGTCCACGCCCTGGTTGTGGCCGGCCGGCGCGGTGCCGGCCAGCCCGATCACCAGCAGGGCCAGGGCGACGAGGCCGTCCAGGATGCGGGGGCCCCAGTCGCCACGCTCGCGGTCCACGTCCCCTCCCCCGCCCCGCCTCAGCCGATGTCCCGGCGGCGCAGCAGCACCGCGCCGACCGCCGCGAACCCGACCAGGTACGCGGCCACCACCAGGGCCGCCTGCCCGCCGCCGACGGTGGCCGCCACCCCCGGGGTGTCACCCGGCGCGCCGAGCGCGGCCGCCAGGGACCCGGCGTTCGGCCCGGGCAGCCCCTCCTGCGCCTTCGCCACCCAGTCGACCAGCGGCGCGGCGATCGCGGCGAGCAGGTTCTGCACGGCGAGCATCCACACCAGGCCCAACCCGACCGGTAGTGCCACGGCGCGCAGCGCGACGGCCAGCACGGCACCGAGCATGGCCCACATCGTCGCGATGAGCCACCCCGCTCCGATACCGGTGAGCAGCTCGCCGACCGACGGCCAGGTCACCGGCTGCGCCTCGGCGGACGCGATGAGCAGGCTGGCGACCGCGCCGACCGCGAAGACGGCCAGCACCACGGCCAGCGCGGCGGCGGCGAGGGCGAGCAGCTTGCCCGCGTACACCTCCAGCCGGCTCGGGCCCTGGGTGAGCACGGTCTTCCAGGTGCCCCAGCCGTACTCGCCGCCGACCGTCAGCACGCCGAGGATCAGCAGGATCGAGCCGAGGAAGACCGGCAGGCCGCCGAGGGAGTTGCCGACCAGCTGGTCGGGGAGCAGCGCGGGCAGGGCGCGGCCGGTGTTCGGCCCGTCGGTGCCGCCCGCGACGCCCGCGTACGGGAAGACGTAGGTGAAGATCAGCGAGAGCACCAGCGTGATGGCCAGCAGCAGCCAGCTCGCCGGCCGCCGGACCAGCTTGACCGTCTCGGCGCGGAAGCTACGCGACATCGGCCGTTCCCCTCTCCACGAGGTCGAAGAAGACCTGCTCCAGGTCCCGTTCCCGGGGACGCAGCTCGCGCACGGCGAGCCCCGCCCCGACCAGCTCGGTGTTGAGCCAGGCGGCGCGGTCCGGCTCGACGGCCAGCTCCAGCCCGCCGTCGACCACCCGGACCCGCTCGGCCCCGACCAGTTCCCGTGCCCGGGCGGCCGCCGCGTCCAGCGGGTCGGCGAGCAGCCGCAGCCCGGCCGCGCCGCGCAGCTCGGCGACGCTGCCCTCGGCGACCAGCCGGCCGCGGGCGATCACGCCGACCCGGTCGCACACCTGCTCGACCTCGCCGAGCAGGTGGCTGGAGACCAGCACCGTGCAGCCGGCCGCGCCGAGCCGGCGGATCAGCGTGCGCATGTCCGCCATGCCGGCCGGGTCGAGGCCGTTGGTCGGCTCGTCCAGGATGAGCAGGCGGGGATCCTTCAGCAGCGCGGCGGCTACACCGAGCCGCTGCTTCATGCCCAACGAGTAGCCGGCGTAGCGGTCGCCGGCCCGGTCGGTGAGGTCGACCAGGTCGAGCACGAGCGCGACCCGGTCGGCGCCGACCCCGGCGTAGCGGGCCAGCACCCGCAGGTTGTCCCGGCCGGAGAGGTACGGGTAGAACGCCGGCCCCTCGATCAGCGCCCCGACCCCGGTGAGCCGGCCGGTGCCGGGTGGCCGGCCGAGGAGGCGGACCGTGCCGGCGGTGGGCCGGACCAGCCCGAGCAGCATGCGCAGGGTGGTGGTCTTGCCGGCGCCGTTGGGGCCGAGAAAGCCGTACACCTCGCCGGCCCGGACGGTCAGCTGGAGGTCCTGCACGGCGGTCAGGCCGCCGTACCGTTTGGTGAGCCCTTCGGTGTGCACTGGCAGGTTCATGCCACCGAGCGTCCCGCCGGGCGGCCCCGGCGGCGTCGTGCGTGCGGCGGCTCCGCGGCTACGTCACCCGACGTATCGCGCGCCCGCCGCTGTTAACAGGGGGCCCCTGCTCTACCGGAGACGTTAAGAAGGGGCCCTTCCTTACACGGCGGCGAGCACGGCGGCCTCGATGCGGTCGCGGTCCTCCGGCGGGGGCCAGCCGCCGATCAGGTAGAAGGCGTCGACCACGTCGCCGCCGAGGGTGGAGATCCGGGCGGCCCGCACCTGGGCGCCGGCCTCGTCGAGGGCGCACGTGACCCGGTAGAGCAGCCCGGCCGCGTCGGCGGCGCGCAGCTCCAGCAGCACCGCGTCGGTGGCGGCCGCGCGGTGCCAGACCACCCGGGGCGCGGCGGTCCCCCGGGCCCGCGCGGAGAGGGCCCGGCCGCGCAGCCGCTGGGTGACCGAGACGTCGCCGGTGACCGCGCGGCGCAGGTCGGCGGTGAGCGCGATCGGGTCGGGGGCCAGGCCGTAGCGCGGCTGCACCCGGCACTGCACCAGGGCCCGGTCGTCGACGGTGGCGGCGTCCGCGGAGATCACCTCCAGCCGGTGCAGGGCCAGGCAGCCGGCCACCGTGGCGAGCAGCCCCCGCCGGTCGGCCGCGGCCACCGACACCAGGTCCTCCCCCACGTGTACGACCGGCAGCGGCCCGGCGACCAGCGCCGGGTCGGGGGCCGGCGGGGCGGGCACCACGCCGGTGTCCAGGGCGGTCCGCACCCGGGCGACCAGTTCGGCGACCAGCCGCCCCTTCCAGCCCGACCAGGCGGCCGGCCCGGTGGCCGCGGCGTCGGCCCGGACCAGGCCGTGCAGCAGGTCCAGGGTGGTGGTGTCGCCGACCCGCTCGGCGACCCCGGCGACGGTCTTCGGGTCGGAGAGGTCCCGCCGGGTGGCCACGTCGGGCAGCAGCAGGTGCAGCCGGACCAGCTTGGCGATCAGCGCCGCCTCGTCCGCGGGCAGCCCGATCCGCTCGGCCACCGCCTCGGCGAGGGGCGCGCCCACCGTGCTGTGGTCACCGGCCAGCCCCTTGCCGATGTCGTGCAGGAACGCGCCGAGCAGCAGCAGGTCCGGCCGGTCCACGTCCCGGGTGTGCCGGCTCGCCTCGTACGCGGCCTGCACCAGGTGCCGGTCCAGGGTGAACCGGTGCACCGGGTTGTGCTGGGGCAGGCTGCGCAGCCGGGTCCACTCGGGCAGCCAGCCGTCGATCAGCCCGTACCGGTCGCAGGTCTCCCAGGCCGGCACCAGGCCGGGACCGGCCCCGAGCAGGGTGATCAGCGCGGCCCGGGCGGCCGGCGGCCAGGGCGCGGGCAGCGGCGGGCAGTACGCGGCCAGCCACTCGCAGGTGGCCCGGGCGATGGGCAGCCGGGTGGTGGCCGCCGCGGCGGCGACCCGCAACGACAGGCTCGGGTCGGGGCGGGCGCCGATCGCCGTGCGGGCGAGGACCAGCTCGCCGTCCTGCTCGACCACGTCCCGGGCGACCGGGCGGCGCAGCGGCCGGCCGGCGGCGCTCCGGTGCCGGCCGGCGCGGAGCCGGTCGGCGGCCCGCCAGGCGTCGTCGAGGGCGTGGCTGACGGTCCGGGCGTCCCCGGCCACCCGGCGCAGCAGCGCGTCGCCCTCCTCCAGCAGGAGCAGCTTCGCGACGCCGTCGCGTTCCTGGGCGACCAGCCGGTCGACCCGGCGGCCGACCTGCTGGTGCAGGGCGTCCCGGGTGTCCAGCAGCCGCCGGTGCGCGGCGTGCACGGCGGGGCGGAGGGCGTCGGTGATGCCGGCGGTGGCGATGGCCCGCAGGAGGCCGACGTCGCGCAGCCCGCCGGCGGCCTCCTTGAGGTCGCCTTCGAGCAGGAAGGCCAGCTCGCCGTGGGCCTCCCAGCGGGCGGTGGTGATCTCCCGCAGCTTCGGGAGCTGGCGGACGGCGGTGCGCCGCCAGTGGTCGGCGGCGGTGCGGACGAGCTGGTCGGCCAGCACCGGGTCGCCGGCCACGTGCCGGGCGTCGAGCAGGCCGAGGGCGACCTTGACGTCGTCCTGGGCCACCGACAGCGCCTCGGCGACCGTGCGCACCGAGTGGTCCAGCCGCAGCCCGGCGTCCCAGATCGGATACCAGAGGGAGGCGGCCAGCTCGTCGGTGCCGGGGACCCCGGCGTGCAGCAGCACCAGGTCGAGGTCGCCGTGCGGCGCGCACTGGCGGCGCCCCAGCCCGCCGACCGCGACCAGCGCGATGCCCTCCCGGTGGGGGAAGATGCCGCGCAGCCACGCGTCCAGGGCGTCGGCCCGGGCCGCGCGGGCCGCGGCGCCGATCCCTCCGGGTACGCCGGCGACCTCGTTGACCAGGGGCGGGCCGTCCCCGATGGGGCCGGTCTGCGTGGTCAACGAGGTCACGTCGGTCGGATCCGGCGTCAGAGGGCGTCGAGCCCGCGCTCGCCGGTACGTACCCGGACGACCTCCTCGACGCCGGTCACCCAGACCTTGCCGTCGCCGATCTTGCCGGTTCGGGCGGCGCCCACGATGGCGTCGACGATCTTGTCGACGTCCATCTCGTCGGTGAGCACCTCGACCCGGATCTTGGGCAGGAACTCGACCGTGTACTCGGCACCCCGGTAGACCTCGGTGTGCCCCTTCTGCCGGCCGTAGCCCTGGACCTCGCTGACGGTCAGGCCGGCCACGCCGAGGGCGTGCAGGGCCTCCTTCACCGCGTCCAGCTGGTACGGCTTGACGACCGCGGTCACCAGCTTCATGTCCAACCCCTCCATCCCAGGAACGTTAACCGGCGACCTTCTCGCTGACCGGCTCGGCGGGCTCCTCCGCCGGGTCGGTGGGTTCCGGGGCCGGCCTGCTCGCGCCGATCCCGGCCATGGCGAACGCGCCCCCGGCGCTGCCGCCCGTGGTGGGCGACAGGTCGTACGCGCTCTCCGCGTGCTCGGCGACGTCGATGCCGTCGACCTCCGCCTCGGCGGAGATCCGGAACCCGATCGTCTTGTCGATCACGAAGCCGAGGGCGTACGCGATGACGAAGGAGTAGACCGTGACGATCAGCGCGCCCAGCGCCTGCTTGCCCAGCAGGGTGGCGTCACCGCCGACCAGCAGGCCGTCGCTGGCGACCAGCGAGCTGACCGAGGCGGTACCGAACAGGCCGATCCACAGGCAGCCGATCCACCCGCCGACGAAGTGCACGCCGACCACGTCGAGGGAGTCGTCGTAGCCGAGCCGGTACTTCAGGCCCACGGCCAGGGCGCAGACCGCACCGGCGACCAGACCCAGCAGCACCGCCGCGGCCGGGGTGACGAAGGCGCACGCCGGGGTGATGGCGACCAGACCGGCCACCGCACCCGAGGAGGCGCCCACCAGGGTCGGCTTGCCGTCGCGCACCCACTCCACCACGATCCAGCCGAGCAGCGCGGCGGCGGTGGCGACCTGGGTGTTCACGAAGGCCAGCGCGGTGACCCCGTCGGCGGTCAACTCGGAGCCGGCGTTGAAGCCGAACCAGCCGAACCAGAGCAGACCGGCACCGAGCGCGACCAGCGGGATGTTGTGCGGCTTGGCGCTCTCCCGGGGCCAGCCGACCCGCTTGCCGAGGACCAGCACGAGGGCGAGCGCCGCCGCGCCGGCGTTGATGTGCACCGCCGTGCCACCGGCGAAGTCCAGGGCGCCGATGTCACCGCCGATCAGGCCGCCGCCCCACACCATGTGGGCGACCGGGAAGTAGACCAGGGTGGCCCAGCCGGCCGCGAACACCAGCCAGCCGGCGAACTTCGTCCGGTCGGACAGCGCCCCGCTGATCAGCGCGACCGTGATGACGGCGAACATCATCTGGAAGGCGATGAAGACGTAGAGCGGGATACCGGTCTCGCCCCACACGTCGCTCTCACCGACGAACGTCTTGGTGCCCAGGTACTGGCCCAGGTCACCGATGAACTTGCCGCCCTCGCCGAAGGCGACGGTGAAGCCGTAGAAAAGCCACAGGATGCTGACGAGCCCGATGGACGAGAAGCTCATCATCATCATGTTCAGCATGCCCTTGGAACGGTTCAGCCCGCCGTAGAACAGGGCCAGACCGGGCGTCATGAGCAGCACGAGCGCAGTCGAAACAAGCAGCCAGGCAGTGTTCCCGGTATCGATCTCCACGCTGCCTCCTCTCGGTGTCGTATTCCTCCCTCCGACTGAGACCTGGCAGCATCGCCCGTCAGCCGGTTGCGCGGAAGCTTGCTCGGCGGCTGTTTCCTTCACCGACACCGCTCGATTTCCGGCGCGTGACGCGTTGTTTCCGGCGTGTGAAGAAAGACGATCATGCCTGGGGACAGCCCCGGGGGGACACCGGCGTGTGCGCGGGTCAGCGCAGCGCGTACTCCAGGGCGTGCCGCTCGTAGTCGAGCAGCCGCAGGTCGCGCATCGGCCGGCGCAGGTGGCCCTTGTGCACGATCCGGACGAACGCCGGCTCGCCGGCCGCAGCCATCCGCCGGATGCCCTCGACATGGTCGACGATCCGCTTGCGGATGGTCCGGATCAGCCGGTGCCGGTCCCGGGGGATCAGCCCGTACGCGTCGGCGAAGAGGCGCAGCCGGCGCGGCCGGTCCGGGTGCTTCCAGCCGAGGGTGATCGAGTCCCGGTCGGAGAAGATCGGCACCCAGGTCCAGGCCGCGTACGCCACGTCGTAGATCCGGGCGCCGGGCGAGGCCAGGTCGAAGTCGATCAGCCCGAGGGTGCCGTCGGGCCGCCAGATCACGTTGTGCGGGGCGGCGTCGTGGTGGCAGATCACCTCGGTGTCCGGCGGGGGCGGGCCGAACGAGCGCCAGACCGCCCCCGGCGGCGGGGTGAAGCCGTACTGGGCGTCGTGGAACATCCGCAGCATGGTCGCCACGGTGACCAGGGCCTCGTCGGTGACCCAGTGCGGGGCCAGCGGGTACTCCCCGCACTCCCCCTCCAGGTACGACAGGACCTCCCGGTTGCGCTCGTCCATGCCGAGGGCGCGGGGTGCGCCGGTGAAGCCGACGTACTCCAGATGGCGCAGCAGCGCGTGGACCGAGGGGGTCCACGGGCCGGCGTTGCGCCGGACGGTGTCGCCCACGCGGACCACGGTGCTCACGTTCCCGCCGTGGAGCGGGATCTCCTGCGAAGTCACGTACGGTCTCCCGAGGCGTGGCGACGGGTGGCTGGGGTCGCGCCATCCTGCGTAGGCGCGATCGTCAGTCGTCACAACGAGGCTACGCGTCCCGGGCGAGCGGCTCGGTGCCGAGCAGCGCGTCGACGAACTGCGCCGGGTCGAACGGGGCCAGATCGTCCGGGCCCTCGCCGAGGCCGACCAGCTTGACCGGGATGCCCAGCTTGCGCTGCACGGCGATCACGATGCCCCCCTTGGCGGTGCCGTCGAGCTTGGTCAGCACCACGCCGGTCACGTTGACCACCTCGGTGAAGACCCGGGCCTGCTCCAGGCCGTTCTGGCCGGTGGTGGCGTCGAGCACCAGCAGGGTCTCGTCGATCGGGCCGTGCTTCTCGACCACCCGCTTGACCTTGCCCAGCTCGTCCATCAGGCCGACCTTGTTCTGCAGCCGGCCCGCGGTGTCCACCAGCACCGTGTCGACCCTCGTGTCGATGCCGCGCTTGACCGCGTCGAAGGCGACGCTGGCCGGGTCGGCGGCCTCGGGGCCGCGGACGGTCTCCGCGCCCACCCGGCCGCCCCAGGTCTCCAGCTGGTCGGCGGCGGCGGCCCGGAAGGTGTCGGCCGCGCCGAGCAGCACGGTCCGGCCGTCCGCGATGAGCACCCGGGCGATCTTGCCGCAGGTGGTGGTCTTGCCGGCGCCGTTGACCCCGACCACGAGCAGCACCGCCGGCACGCCCTCCTTGGGTGTGGTCTTCAGCGACCGGTCGAGCGTCGGGTCGAGCGCGTTGACCAGCTCGGTGGCGAGCAGGGTGCGCAGCTCGCCGACCGAGCGGGTGCCGAGCACCCGGGTCCGCTCGCGCAGCCGGTCGACGATCTCGCGGGTGGAGTCGACGCCGACGTCGGCGGTGATCAGGCTGTCCTCGATCTCCTCCCAGGTGTCCTCGTCGAGGCGGTCCCGGCTGAGCAGGCCGAGCAGGCCCTTGCCGAAGACGTTCTGCGAGCGGGACAGCCGGGAGCGCAGCCGCACCAGCCGGCCGGCGGTGGGCTCGGGGACCTCGATGGTGGGCAGCGGCGGCGCCTCGACCACGGGCGGCGGCTCGACCAGCACGCCGGTGCGCAGGTCCGACTCGGCCGCCTCGACCGGTGGCCCGGCCAGGTCCTCCTCGGCCCGGGTGTCGACCTCCGTCTCCGGCAGCGGCGGCTCGGGGCGCCGGCGCAACCGGGGCACCACGAGGCTGAGGCCGCCGAGGATCAGCACGCCGAGCAGGGCGAGTGCGACGAGGAGGTATTCCTTCATGCCCGAAATCCTGTCAGATGCCGGCGACGGCGTCCCACTCACCGCCTCGGCACGTGAACGAGCTGCGGGTACGCTCGCGGCTGGAAGGCGTACCGCAACCGCCGGCCGGGTAGGAAAGGAATGATGATCTTCCTCGGAGGTGCGCCGTGACCGGTTCCCGTCTGCTCATCGGCCCACTGCTGCGTCGGGTCGTCGGCACGCGGGCCACGGTCTGGGTGGAGACCAGTGCCCCCGCCGTGGTCACCGTCCGCACGGCCGACGGCGCCACCGGCAGCGCGCCCACCTTCTCGGCGTACGACCACCACTACGCGATCGTGGTGGTCTCGGGGCTGACGGCGGACAGCAGCACCACCTACGAGGTGCTGATCGACGACGAGGTGGCCTGGCCGGTGCCGGACAGCGGCTTCCCGGCCAGCGTGATCCGGACCCGGGCGGAGGACGACCGGGACCAGCCGGTGAACCTGCTCTTCGGCTCCTGCCGGGAGACCACCCAGCACGCCACCGCCCGCCGGCTGCCCCCGGACGCGCTGGACGCGTACGCCCGGCGGCTCATCGCCGATCCCGACCCGGACGCCCTGCCCGACCTGCTGGTGCTCCTGGGCGACCAGGTCTACGCCGACGTCACCTCGCCGACCGTGCGCCGGCTGCTGAAGCGGCGGCGCCGCCGGCCGAAGGGCGCCCCGGCCGCCCAGGTGGTGAGCTTCGACGAGTACACCAAGCTCTACCTGGAGTCCTGGCGCGACCCGGAGATCCGCTGGCTGCTCTCGACCGTGCCGAGCGTGATGATCTTCGACGACCACGAGATCATCGACGACTGGAACACCTCGGCCTCCTGGCGGGCGGACATGCGCGCCCAGCCCTGGTGGGCGGAGCGCATCCGCAGCGGCCTGGCCTCCTACTGGGTCTACCAGCACCTGGGCAACCTGTCGCCGGACGAGATCGCCGCCGACCCGGTCTTCGCCAAGGTGGCCGCCGCCGAGGACGCCACGAGCGTGCTGCACGAGTTCGGCGAGCGGGTCGACTCCGAGGCCGACGTGGCGCACGACACCGAGCGCTGGCGCGCCGTGCAGTACCAGTGGAGCTACGCGCTGGACCTGGGGCGGACCCGCCTGGTCATGCTGGACAACCGTTCCAGCCGGGTGCTGGACGGCGGAAACCGGGCCATGCTGCCGCCGGGCGAGTGGTCCTGGTTCCTGGACCGGGCGCACGGCGTCTACGACCACCTGGTGGTCGGCGCCTCGCTGCCCTGGCTGCTGCCCCCGGGCATCCACCACGTCGAGTCCTGGAACGAGCGGCTCGCCGACTCCCGCCGGCCCTGGGTGGCGCAGGTCTCCGAGCGGATGCGCCGGGCCTGGGACCTGGAGCACTGGGCCTCGTTCCGGCGCTCGTTCGAGGCCCTCGGCGAGCTGTTCGCCCGGCTGGGCAGCGGCACCGCGCCGCGCGAGGGGGCCCGGATCGGCGCCGGCCCGGCATACTCGCGGCCGGCCTCGATCAGCGTGCTCTCCGGGGACGTGCACCACTCGTACGTGGCCCGGGCCCGGTTCGCCGACCGGAGCGTGCGCACCCCGGTGCACCAGCTCACCTGCTCGCCGATCCACAACCAGGTGCCGGCCGGGATGCGCCCGCTCATGCGCCTCGGCTGGAACCCGGGGCCGGCCGGCGCGGCCCGCGCGCTGGCCCGCTCGGCCGGGGTGCGCCGCCCGCCGGTGCGCTGGAAGAAGCTGGCCGGGCCCTACTTCGGCAACGCGGTGGCGACGCTCACCCACCGGGGTCGGGCGGCTGAGGTCGTGATCGAGGGCACCACGAGCGACGGGCACCTGCGCACGGTGGCACGGCAGCGGCTCAGCGACGAGGTGTGAGTACCCTCTCAGCGTGGACGAGAGCCTGCGCGCCGTGGAGCACGAACTGACCGCACTGCTGCGGCGTGGGCGCGCGCTGTCCTGGGAGATCGCCCGCGAGGTCCATCCCAACCTGGAGCCGAACGCCTACGGGCTGCTGCTCTGGCTGCGCCGTTCCGGCTCGATCCGGCTCACCGACCTGGCCGTCAAGCTGGGCATCGGCAAGGGCACGTTGAGCCGGCAGATCGGCGGCCTCGAGGCGCTGGGGCTGGTCCGCCGCGACCCGGACCCGACCGACCGGCGGGCCGCCCAGCTCAGCCTCACCGAGGAGGGCACCCGCCGGTTCGACGCGGCGCGGGCGGCGCGACTCGGACAGATCCGGCGGTCGCTCGAATCCTGGCCGATTCAGGACGTCGAGGACTTCGCCCGGCTCATGCACCGGTTCAACGAGACCTTCTGACCGGATCCGCCCTGGAATAAGACGTACGCCACGTGCGGTTGTTGCTTGAGGCAACCAAGCCATACGGTTGCCCGAAGCAACTCTCCCCCCGTCTTCTCCGGAGGCATTCCACGATGACGCAGGCGACAGCGCCCACCCGGGCGACCGCCGTCGACATGTCCCACCGGCAGATCCTGGAGGCCCTCTCCGGCCTGCTGCTGGGCATGTTCGTCGCGATCCTCTCCTCCACGGTCGTCTCGAACGCGCTGCCGCGGATCATCACCGAGCTGCACGGCGGCCAGTCCGCGTACACCTGGGTGGTGACCTCGACGCTGCTGGCGACCACGGCGACCACGCCGATCTGGGGCAAGCTCTCCGACCTGGCCAGCAAGAAGCTCCTGGTCCAGCTCGCCCTCACGACCTTCGTGCTGGGCTCGGTGCTGGCCGGCCTCTCCCAGTCCACCGGCCAGCTCATCGCCTGCCGGGTGCTCCAGGGCGTCGGCGCGGGCGGTCTCACCGCCCTGGCCCAGGTGATCATGGCGACGATGATCGCCCCGCGTGAGCGCGGCCGGTACAGCGGCTACCTCGGCGCCGTGATGGCCGTGGGCACCATCGGCGGCCCGCTGATCGGCGGCGTCATCGTCGACACCGACTGGCTCGGCTGGCGCTGGTGCTTCTACGTGGGCGTGCCGTTCGCCGTCCTCGCCCTGATCGTGCTCCAGAAGACCCTGCACCTGCCGGTGGTCAAGCGGGAGGCGAAGATCGACTGGTGGGGCGCCACCCTCATCACGGCGGCCGTGTCGCTGCTGCTGATCTGGGTCACCCTGGCCGGCGACAAGTACGACTGGCTGTCCTGGCAGACCGCCGTCATGGTGGCCGGCGCCGTGCTCCTCGGCGCGCTCGCCCTCCGGGTGGAGAACCGGGCCGCCGAGCCGATGATCCCGCCGCGCCTGTTCCGCAACCGCACCATCACCCTCGCGGTGATCGCCAGCATCGCGGTCGGCGTGGGCATGTTCGGCGCCTCCGTCTTCCTCGGCCAGTACTTCCAGATCAGCCGCGGCGAGAGCCCGACCATGTCCGGCCTCATGACGCTGCCGATGATCCTCGGCCTGCTGATCGCCTCCACGGTGGTCGGCCGCATCATCACCAACACCGGCCGCTGGAAGCGCTACCTGGTCCTCGGCTCGGCGCTGCTCACCGCCGGCTTCGCGCTGATGGGCACCATGCGGGCGGACACCCCGTACTGGCGGCTCGCCGTCTTCATGGCGCTGATCGGCCTCGGCCTGGGCATGACCATGCAGAACCTGGTCCTCGCCGTGCAGAACACCGTCGGCCCGCACGAGCTCGGCGCGGCCAGCTCCGTGGTCGCCTTCTTCCGCAGCCTGGGCGGCGCCATCGGGGTGAGCGCGCTCGGCGCGATCCTCGGCCACAAGGTCAAGGACTACCTCGCCGACGGGCTCGCCGGACTCGGCATCCCGGCGTCCAGCTCCGGCGGCGGCGGTACCCTGCCGAATGTGCACACCCTGCCCGCCCCGATCCGCGCGGTCGTCGAGGCCGCGTACGGGCACGGCGCCGGGGACATCTTCCTGGCCGCCGCCCCGTTCGGGCTGATCGCCCTGATCGCGGTGGTGTTCATCAAGGAGGTGCCGCTGCGCCGCACCAACAGCGACGCGATCTCCACCGAGGTCGAGCGGGAGTCGACCATCGCGGCCGGCGGCGGCGCCGCGGTGGTGCGCACCGGCGGACGGGACTGACCCGATGGACGCCCCCGAGCGTGAGAAGTACGGCCCGGAGGCCCGGCCGCTGCCGTTCGAACGCGGCACGGACGGGCCCCGGGTGGTGCTGGTCGGCGTCGACGGCAGCCGCACCTCGCTGCGCGCCGCCTCGTACGCGGCCGGGCTGGCCCGCCGGCAGGGCGCCGGGCTCGTGGTGGTCTTCGTCAGCTCGCCGCCGCCCTACACCGCGATCATGTCCGGTGTGGTGGCCGGAGCCGTCCAGCAGACCCAGGACGAGCTGGCCGCCGAGCTGCGCGAGGAGTGCCGGCGCGGCGCCGAGGAGCTGGGCCTGCCGGTGACCTTCCTGTGCCGGCGCGGCGACGCGTACGCCGAGCTGGCCAGGGCGGCCGACGAGCACCGCGCCGACCTGGTGGTCGTCGGGTCGTCCGAGCAGGCCGGCCACAAGCTGGTCGGCTCGGTCGCCACCCGACTCGTCCGCACCGGCCGCTGGCCGGTCGTGGTGGTGCCCTGAAATCCGGTCGCGGCTGTCGTACCCGGGCCGGAGGATGGCCGGATGACCTGGAGAGCACCCGAGATCGACCGCAGCCACGAGCCCTACGTCGCTGACGAGCGCACCATGCTGGAAGGCTGGCTCGACTACCACCGCGACACCCTGCTGCACAAGTGCGCGGGCCTGACCGCCGAGCAGCTCCGGACGGCGAGCGTCGAGCCGTCCGGCCTGACCCTGCTCGGCCTGGTCCGCCACATGGCCGACGTGGAGCGCTGGTGGTTCCGGATCCGCGCCGCGGGGGAGGACATCCGCGGCCTCTACGACGGCGCCGAGGACCCGGACGCGGACTTGAACGCCGTGGCGGACGCCGACCCGGCGGAGGCCTTCGCCACCTTCCGCGCCGAGGTCGAGGCGGCCCGCAAGGCCGCCGCCGGCCTGTCGCTGGACCACACCTTCCGGCGCCCCCGGCGCGACGGCAGCGCCGACGAGATGAACGTCCGCTGGGTCTACGTGCACATGATCGAGGAGTACGCCCGGCACAACGGCCACGCCGACCTGATCCGCGAGCGCATCGACGGCGTCACCGGCGACTGATCCTCCCCCCTATCGGCGAACGACGCCGACCGAACGGCCGCCCTCCGGCTCCGATCTTCCGCCATTGACGATCTTCGGCAACGCGCCGCAGACTTGGCCCGTCTTACAGCTGAACGGGTTGTGGCCGGATCCGTTCCCGCCACCGACGCGCCCCCTCGACGGCCGCCGCGCGGATCACCTGGGCCGCGTACACGGGGAGCGGGATCATGGTTGGCGGGGTCGGGATCGGGCATACCCGGAGAAGGACGCTGGGCATCCTCGGCGCAGTCGGGGCGGTGATGCTGGACTCGGGCTCTCAGGCGCGCCCGCCGTCCGGCACCGCCCCGCGCGTCGACCACCACTACGCGGGTGATCCGACCGGACCGGGCCCGGCCACCGCGCCCCTGCCCGCCGCCGGGTCGTCGCCGGTCGTCGTGGAGAACGCTCGGCCCGGCGCCATCCGTTTCCGCCTGACCGGGCACCGGTTCGCCACAGACCGGGGCGGCGAGATCGCCGGCTACGTCCACGCCACCAGCGTCGCGCCCGGGGAGGAGCTGCGGTTCCAGGTCTCGGTCGCCCGGCCCCAGCGGTACCGGATCACCGTCTTCCGCGTCGGCCACTACGACGGTCGCGGAGCCCGGCAGGTGGCGGTAAGCCCGTGGCTAGACGGGTCCCCACAGGCCGCACCGACGGTCGACCCGGCGACCGGCGCGGTGCGGTGCGGGTGGCGCACGGAGTGGCGACCGACCGTGGCACTGGACTGGACGAGCGGCCTCTACCTGGCACTGCTCGCCAGCGCCACCGACCATCACCAGTGGATCCCGTTCGTGGTACGCGAGCCGAGGCGCGCGGGCGGTGCGCTCCTGGTCCTTCCCACCAGCACCTGGCAGGCGTACAACCGCTGGCCGGAGGACGGGCGGACGGGGGCCAGCCTCTACTACGGCTTCGACAGCGCGGGGCACCGCAGCGCGGCGCACCGGGCCCGGGCGGTCAGCCACGACCGGCCGTACGCCGGCAACGGGGTCCCGGCGCTGGCCGACCGCGACATCGGCTTCGTCCAGTGGGTGGAGGGGCAGGGCATCGACCTGGCCTACGCCACCAGCGAGGACCTGCACACCGGGCGGGTGGACCCGGCCCGGTACCGGGCGGTCGTCTTCCCGGGTCATGACGAGTACTGGTCGGTGCCCATGCGCGAGGCGGTCCTCACGGCCCGCAACAGCGGTACCAGCCTGGTCTTCCTCGGCGCCAACAACTGCTACTGGCGGATCGGTTACGGCGCGGACGGTCAGGACGACCGGTTGGTCCGGTGCGTCAAGGAGAAGACGCCGGCGTCCGGCCCGCTACCGCTCACCATCAGGTGGCGGTCGGCGGGCCATGCGGAGCAGCAGTTCATCGGGGCGCAGTACGTCAGCGTGGTTGACGGGCACGCCCCGCTGGTGGTCCGCGGCGCCCGGCATTGGTTCTGGGCGGGCACGGGCGTCCAGGACGGCGACCTGATTCCCGAGGTCGTGTGGGGCGAGGCCGACCAGTGCATGCCCGGCTTCCCCGAGCCCACGGCGGCCGAACGCACGCTGCTGGCCGAATCCCCCTACTGGCACGACGGCGCACCGCAGCGTCAGCAGAGCCAGCTCTACCGGGCCACGTCCGGGGCCTGGGTGTTCGCCGCCGGCTCGCTGGGCTGGACCCGGGTGCTCGCCGACCCGGCGGCAGCCGACCCGCGGCTGGCCCGGGCCACTGTCAACCTGCTGAGGCGGGTGGTCAACGGCGAGCCGCGCGCCGCGACGTACTGACGCCCACGCTCGGGCCGGCTCGGGGCCCGGCTCGCGCAGATGCTCGGGTGACCCGCCGACTCAGTACGCCAGCGCGGCGCGCAGGTAGCGCAGGTCGGCCCGGCCGCTCCAGCGGTGCGCGGAGAGCCCGGCCACCCGCGCGCCGGCCACCGCCCGGTCCTCGTCGTCGACGAACAGCACCCGGGCCGGCGGCGTCGCCAGCGCCTCGCAGGCCGCCTGGAAGTATTCCTTCGCCGGCTTGTGCACCCCGATCACCGAGGAGTTGACCACGACGTCCAGCTCGTCGGTGAGGTCCAGCGCGGCCAGGTCGGCGTCGAGCACGTCGGTGGCGTTGGTGCCCAGCCCGACCCGCACGCCGGCCGCCCGGACCTCCCGGATGAACGCGAGCACCTCGGGGTCGACCTCGCCCCGGTAGCTCTGCCACGCGTCCACGGCGGCCCGGGCCCGCCCCGGGTCGCCGACCGAGGGGGTGAGGGCGTCGGCCACGCTGGTCATCCACTCGGCGTGGCTGACCTTGCCGGTGAGCACCGGCTGGAGCAGCCCCCAGGACATGGCGATCTCGCCGAGGACGCCCTCGGTCAGCCCGTACTCCCGCTCGACCCGGGCGGCGACCGCCGGGTCCCAGCGGCGCAGCACGCCGTCGAAATCCACCAGGAGCGCCGTGGCGCGTTCCCGACTCACTCGCTGTTCCCCTGCCCCTCGTCGTCGGCCCGGTTGAGCCGCTGGCTGATCACCTGGGTGACGCCGCTGCGCATGGTCACGCCGTAGAGCGCGTCGGCGATCTCCATGGTGCGCTTCTGGTGGGTGATCACGATGAGCTGGCTCTTCTCGCGGAGCTGGGCCAGCAGCGTGATCAGGCGGCCCAGGTTGACGTCGTCGAGGGCCGCCTCCACCTCGTCCATGATGTAGAACGGACTGGGCCGCGCGCGGAAGATCGCCACAAGCATGGCCACCGCGGTCAGCGAGCGCTCGCCGCCGGACAGCAGCGAGAGCCGCTTGATCTTCTTGCCGGGCGGCCGGGCCTCGACCTCGACGCCGGTGGTGAGCAGATCCTCCGGGTCGGTGAGCACCAGCCGCCCCTCGCCACCCGGGAAGAGCACGGTGAACACCTGCTCGAACTCCCGCGCCGTGTCCTCGAACGCGCTGGCGAAGACCTCCAGGATCCGGTCATCGACGTCCTTGACCACGGTGAGCAGGTCCCGGCGGGTGGCCTTCAGGTCCTCCAGCTGCTCGGAGAGGAACTTGAAGCGCTCCTCCAGCGCGGCGAACTCCTCCAGCGCCAGCGGGTTGACCTTGCCGAGCAGGGCCAGCTCCCGCTCCGCCTTGGCGGCCCGCTTCTCCTGCACCGGCCGCTCGTAGCGGACCGGCTCGGGCACCGGCGTGCCGTCCTTCTCCGCCGCCGCGAGGTCCGCGTCGGTGGGCGGGACGAGCTGGTCGGGGCCGTACTCGGCGACGAGGGTGGCCACGTCGAGGCCGAAGTCCTCGGCCGCCTTCGCCTCCAACTGCTCGATGCGCAGCCGCTGCTCGGCGCGGGCCACCTCGTCCCGGTGCACCTGGCTGGTGAGCCGCTCCAGCTCGGCGCCGAGCCGCTTGGCCGCGCCGCGTACCTCGGACAGCTCGGCCTCGCGGGCGGCGCGCTCGCGGGCCACCTCGTCGCGGTGCTCCTCGGCGCGGGCGATCGAGACGCTGAGCCGGGTGAGCGCCTCGCGGGCGCCGCCGACCACGGCCCGGGCGATCTCCGCGCCGCGGGTGCGGGCCGCGCGCCGGGCGGCCGCGCGCTCCCGCGCGGCCCGCTCGGCGGTCGCCTGCCGGGCCAGCGAGTCGGCCCGGCCGGCGATCGAGGAGACGCGCTCCTCGGCGGTACGCACGGCGAGCCGGACCTCCATCTCGTTCTGCCGGGCCTGCGGCACCATGGCGGCGAGCTGGTCACGTTCCTCGGTGGACGGTTCGGCGTCGAGCGGGGTGGCCTCGGCCAGCCGGAGCCGTTCCTCCAGCTCGGCGAGGGCCTGCAGGTCGCGCTCCCGGGCCGCCTCGGCGCGGGCCCGGGACTCGCCGAGCCGGTCGGTCTCCGCCTTGGCGGACCGGGCGGCCGCGCCCAGTTCGGCGAGGCGGCGGGCGGCGGCGTTGCGGTGGCTCTCCGCCTCCCGCTTGGCGGCGGCCGCGTGTTGCACGGCCTCCTTGGCGGTGGCCACCTCGGCTCGCGCCTCGACCAGTTGGTCGCGCAGCTCCGCGCTGGTCCGCTCGGCGGTGGCCCGGTTGGCCCGGGCCTCCTCGACGGCCGCCTGCACCTCGATGTAGCTGGGCGCCTTGGCCGACCCGCCGGCCGCCGCGTACGCCCCGACCACGTCGCCGTCGGGGGTGACCGCGCGCAGCTCCGGGTTGCCGGCGACCAGCTCGGCGGCCGCGGCCAGGTCGTCGACCAGCACCACGTCGCGCAGCGCCCGGTGCACCGCCGGGCGGATCTCGGCGGAGCACTCCACCAGGTCAGGGGCCCAGCGGGCACCGTCGGGCAGCTTCGGGCGCAGCGCGTCGGCGGAGCCCGCCATGCCGGGGCCGGCGGGGCTGCCGACCAGCAGGCCGGCCCGGCCGGCGTCGGAGATCTTGAGCAGCCGCATCGCCTCGACGGCCTCGTCCACGCCGCTGACCGCGACCGCGTCGGCGAGCCCGCCGAGCGCGGCGGCGAGCGCCGCCTCGTTGCCCGGGGCCACGGTGAGCAGCCCGGCGAGGCTGCCGAGCAGGCCGGGCACCTGGTCGGCGCGGGCCAGCAGGGCACCGGCGCCGTCCTTGCGGCGCAGGCCGAGGGCGAGCGCCTCCTCACGGGCCTTCCAGGTCGCCGCGTCCTTCTCGGCGGCCCGCTCGGCGTCGGCGAGGCTGCGCACGGCGGCCTGGGCCTGCTCGTGCACGGCGACCGCCTCGGCGTGCCGGGCGTCCAGGTCGGCGTTGTCCCGGTCGGCCTCGGTGGACTGTTCGGCGACCGCGTCGACCTCACCCTGGGCCTTCTCGGCGCGGGTCAGGGCGTCGGTGTGCGCGGCGGCGAGCCGTTCGATCTCCTCGCCGGCGCTGGTGGTCCGGGCCCGGGCGGAGTTGACCTGGCCGGTCAGCCGGGCCAGCCCCTCGCGCCGGTCGGCGATGGCCTTGGCGGCGGCCACCAGTTCCCGCTCGGCGGCGGCGAGCTGCCGCTCCAACTCCTGCCGATGCTCGACCGCCTCGGCGAGCCGGATCTGGTCGTCGGTGAGCGCGGCCCGCAGCTCCTCCTCCTGCTCCCGGACCCGCCGGGACTCGGCCTCCAGCTGGTCCGGGTCGCGGCCGGGGCGCTCGTCGTCCCCGGTGGCGCTGAGGTGGCGCAGCCGTTCCCGGGCGAGCTGCTCGATCGAGCGGAACCGCTCCTGGAGCGCGGAGAGCTTGTACCAGGCGTCCTGGGCCGCGGCGAGCAGCGGCGCGTCCTCGGCCAGCGCCGCCTCCAGCTCGCCGAGGCGGCCCTGCACCTCACCGTGCTCGGCCTCGATCTGCTCGCGCCGCTCGCGCAGCGCGGTCTCGTCGGCGATCTCCCGGTCCAGTGTGGTGCGCAGGGTGTGCAGGTCGTCGGCGAGCAGCCGCAACCGGGCGTCGCGCAGGTTGGCCTGGATGGCGGCGGCCCGGCGGGCCACCTCGGCCTGCCGGCCCAGCGGCTTGAGCTGGCGGCGCAGCTCGGCGGTGAGGTCGGTGAGCCGGTTGAGGTTGGTCTGCATCGCGTCGAGCTTCCGCAGCGCCTTCTCCTTGCGCTTGCGGTGCTTGAGGACGCCGGCCGCCTCCTCGATGAACGCCCGCCGGTCCTCCGGCTTGGCGTGCAGCATGCCGTCGAGCCGGCCCTGCCCGACGATGATGTGCATCTCCCGGCCGATGCCGGAGTCCGAGAGCAGCTCCTGGATGTCCAGCAGCCGGCAGGAGTCGCCGTTGATCTCGTACTCGCTCTCGCCGGAGCGGAACATCCGGCGGGTGATGGAGACCTCGGTGTACTCGATCGGCAGCGCGCCGTCGGTGTTGTCGATGGTGAGGGTGACCTCGGCCCGGCCCAGCGGCGCCCGCCCGGCCGTGCCGGCGAAGATGACGTCCTCCATCTTGCCGCCGCGCAGCGCCTTGGCGCCCTGCTCGCCGAGGACCCAGGCGATGGCGTCGACGACGTTGGACTTGCCGGAGCCGTTCGGGCCGACCACGCAGGTGATCCCGGGCTCCAGCTTCAGTGTCGTCGCGGAGGCGAAGGACTTGAAGCCCTTCACCGTCAGGCTCTTGAGATGCACCTTCTCGATCCTCGTCCGGTGGCCGCCGTACCGTCGCCGGCTGCGCGGACCTGGCGAACCCGCAGACTAACCCGCGGCCGGGGAGAGCCTGGTACGCGACCCACCCGGTGCCGGAGGTGTCCGCTTTCCGGCGGTGTGGCGTACGCCACGGAAAAGTGCAAGATCAGAATTGCGGGGCGCAATTCCGGTGGCGGCCCGCAAGATCGCGAAATGGGGTCCCCGGAAACAAAAAGCTGCGCGCCGGCACTGGGGTGTCGGCGCGCGTTTTCTTTGTGGTGCGATTCAGTTTTCCGACGACCGGAGATCAGGTCAGCGCGGGCTCGGCCAGTCGGAGGAGGTCGTCTGCCTCCGCCGCTGCCGCCGCAAGCCGATCGTTGTCGGCGCGCAGACGCGTGATCTCGAACTCCAGTGCCTGAACCCTGGCACGCAGTCGGGTGACCTCGTCGAGCAGACGCCGGTCGGGCGCTGCACCTACGTGGCCGTAGAGGGCCTTCGCCATGCTGACTCCTTGATATGCGCTGCCGGAAAGGCCGGCCAACGCGCGCCCATGATGTTCGCGGCTGCCATCCCCGCGAAATCCGGGCATGGCTGGGCGCGACTGGCGACACCTATATATTGAGCCGAACCCCCCTCCTTCGTCAAGTTCCCGCAGGCCGTAGATCATCTCCACGTCCACCGGTCCACTTGTCGGGGGGTTGCCACAAGGCGCGGACACGCTCTGTCCGGACGCCTTTACTGTACGCCCGGGAATGTGTGAACGCCTCACCCTTGCCGTCCGGTTCCCCTTAACTCTTTCTTAGCCACGTTGCCGCAGCTCGCGGCCCGCCCGTAGCGTCACTGCGGCCCGCAACCGACCCGTGGAGGGGACAGGCGTGTACCGCTGGACCGACCCGATCGACCCGGACGGCGTCTCCCGACGCCCCGAGCCACCGACCGACGAAGGGCCGGCCTGGCTCACCGACCGGCCCGAACCGCGGTCGTCCTACCTCTTCGGGGACGAGCCGGGGCAGCCCGGCCCGACCCGGTCCGAGACGCCGACCGGCGCCTGGCCGGCCGACACCCCGGCCACACCGTGGCGGGACGACCACACTCCCGAGCGCACCGGCCACCTCCCCGCGGCCGGCGCCGGGGCGCACGGGTGGGCCGACGCCGGGCGGTACGCCGACGACTCGACCGGGTACCCCCCGGCCGCCGAGTCCCCGGCGTACGGCCCGGCGGCCCACCCGGGCGCCCCGATGTCCCCCTACGAGCCGGCACCCGGCTGGCACCCCGAGCAGCGGCCCGCCGCCGCCTGGCAGCCGGCCGCCGACGAGCGGCCCACCGCCGCGTGGCAGCCCACCGCCGCGTGGCAGCCCGCCGCCGCCTGGCAGCCGGCCACCGACGCCGCGGACGAGGACACCGGCCGGCACCGGCGGCGCCGCCGCCTGCCGCGTCCCCTCCTGATCGGTGGGGCCGCCGCCGCGGCGACCCTCGTGGTGAGCCTCGGCGTGGGCGCCCTGGTGCTGCCCGGCGGCGACCAGCCGACCGAGCGGACCGCTGCCGACGCCCCGGTGGCCGCCGCCCCGCTCGCCTCCGAGGGCACCGAGGCGGCCCCGGGCGACGCGCTCGCGCCGGAGTCGACCAGCCCGAGCGCCGCGCCGACCAGCGCCCGGCCGACCCCGACGAAGAAGGCGACCCCGAAGCCGAGCCGGACCACCGCCCCGTCCCGGCAGCTGTCGCGCAGCCCCGCACCGCGCACCACGGGCGCCACGACGGCCTCGGCCAAGGGGCTCAGCGCCGAGCTGCGGGAGGTCGTCGACCTGGTCAACCAGGAGCGGGCCAAGGCCGGCTGCAAGGCGCTGACCGTCGACGACAAGCTGACGCTCGCCGCCCAGCGGCACAGCCAGGACCAGGCCGACCACAAGACCATGTCGCACGACGGGAGCGACGGCAGCGACGTGGGCGACCGGCTCGACCGGGTCGGCTACGCCTGGCGGTCGTACGGCGAGAACGTCGCCTGGAACCAGCAGAGCCCCGCCGCGGTGATGGACGCCTGGATGAACTCCCCGGGGCACCGGGCCAACATCCTGAACTGCTCGTTCACCGAGATCGGCGTGGGCGTGGCGCGGAGCAACGGGCCGTACTGGACGCAGGACTTCGGTACCCCGCGCTGACCGGCGCGTCGTGACCGGGCCCGCGCTCGTTGACCGGGTGAGGTACGCCGGGGACGCCTGAGCCGTGCCGGCCCCGCGGCCGGCGCACCGGGGCCGCCGGAGACGTACCGGCAGGGGCGGGGTGCCGCCCGCGACCCGGGAGCTGTCGATGCGGATCCGGCCGGCGTGGGCCGTGTCGCCCCGGCCGGTCCGCGTCCGCCGACGTGGGCCGCGCCGGGGCTTCGCGGTGGTGCTGACGGTGCTGCTGCTCGCCCCGGCGGCGGCCTGCCGGGAGCCGCTCGTCCCGCCCGGTGCGCCCACCCCGTGGCCGACCGCGCAGGCCCGGCAGTGGCAGTGGCAGTGGCAGCTCACCGGTCCGGTGGACGTCACCGTCGAGGCCGACGTCTTCCTGCTCGACCCGGTGCGCACCACCGCCGCCGAGACGGGTGCGCTGCGCGCCCGCCACCGCCGCCTGGTGTGCCAGGTCCGGGTCGGCACCTACGTGACCGGTGACCCGGACGCCAGCCGCTTCCCGGCGGCGGTACGCGGGGCGGCGGTACCGGGCCGGCCGGACAGCCGGTGGCTGGACGTCCGCCGGTGGGACTCGCTGGAACCGGTGCTGGCCGACCGGTTCCGGCTCTGCCGGGGCAAGGGCTTCGGCGCGGTGGCGCTCGACGACGCCGACGGCTACCTGCACCGCCCCGGCTTCCCGCTCACCTTCGACGACCAGCTGGTGTTCAACCGCCGTGTCGCCGCACTGGCCCGACGGCTGGACCTCTCCCCCGGGCTGGTCGACGACCTGCCGCAGGTGGCGGCGCTCGCCCCCGACTTCGACTTCGCGGTCAACCAGGAGTGCGTCCGCCGGGGCGGGTGCGACAAGCTGCTCCCGTTCGTCGACGCGGACAAGCCGGTCTTCCACGTCGAGTACACCGGCGACCCGGCCGAGTTCTGCGTCACCACGGTCGGCTACGGCTTCGCCTCGATCCTCAAGGACCGCACCCTCGACGCGTGGCGCGAACCCTGCGCGCTGCCCTGAGCCGGCGTCGCACGATCCCGGAGCGGGCGGTACGCCCCCGGCGCAGCTATGCCGCCGCGTCCGGCTTCCAGTCCCGGGCGAGGAGCCCGAGCAGCACCTCGTCGAGGAACTCGCCCAGCACCCAGGCGGCGCAGCGCAGGACGCCCTCGCGGACGAAGCCGTTGCGCTCGGCGGAGCGCAGCATCGCGGTGTTGTCCGCCAGCGTCTCGATCTGCAGCCGCTGGAGGCCGCGCACGACGAATCCGTAATGGCACAGCACCGCGACCACGTCCGTGCCGTAGCCCTTCCCGCGCGCGGACGGGAGCAGTCCGAGGCCGATGTGCGCCGACCGGTTGTGGGTGTCGATGCCCCACAGGGTGGCGGTGCCGACCAGCGTGCCGCCGGCCAGCTCCACCACGGAGAACGGGACGTGCCCCTGCGCCGTGTCGTCCACCACGAGCCGCGGGTCCTTCGAGCCGGGGGTGATCGGTCGCCACGGCCCACCCTCGGACCGCGAAGCGTTGACCACGTCGTCGTAGAGCTCGGCGCGCAGGGTCGGGATGTCGTCCTCGTGCCGGGCCCTGAGCCCGACCTTGTTGCCCCTCAGCATGCGAGGTTCCTACCCGACCGGATCGGCCCTCGGCAAACCGGTGAGACGCCGGAGCGCCGGCCCGATCGGACCGGTGGGCGAGGACGACAGCGTCGCCGCCGCTCAGCCGCCGACGTGGCGGAGCACGGCCAGGACCCGGCGGTTGTCGCTGTCCGAGGACGGTAGACCGAGTTTCGCGAAGATGTTCGCCACGTGCTTCTCCACGACTCCGGGCGTGATGACGAGAGCCGCCGCGATCCCGGCGTTGGATCGTCCCTCGGCCATCAGCGCGAGCACCTCGCGCTCCCGCGGGGTCAGCGACGCCACCCCGGCCGTGTCCTGCCCGGCCCGCATCAGGTGGCCGACCACCTCCGGATCGAGCGCGGTGCCACCGGATGCCACCCGGGTCAGCGCGTCCACGAAATCGGCGACGTCGGCGACGCGGTCCTTGAGCAGGTATCCGACGCCGCTCGGCCGATCGGCGAGCAGGCGGGTCGCGTAGCGGGTCTCCACGTACTGCGAGAACACCAGCACACCGACTCCGGGATGGTCGCGCCGGATGTCGATCGCGGCGCGCAGCCCCTCGTCGGTGTGCGTCGGTGGCATCCGGATGTCGATGATGGCCACGTCCGGTACGGCGGCGGCGACCGCGGACCGCAACGCCTCCGCGTCGGCCACCGCCGCGCACACCTCGAACCCGCGGTCGGTGAGCAGCCGGACCAGGCCTTCTCGCATCATCGCGGCATCCTCCGCGATCACCACCCGCATGTCGTCGCCTCCGTTCACGCGTGGGTGGGCAGCTCGATGCCGACCCGGGTCGGACCGCCGGGCGGACTGTGCACGCGCATCCGGCCGTCCACGACGGCGATGCGGCGGGCCAGGCCGGACAGGCCGGGGCCGTCCGGGTCCGCCCCGCCGACGCCGTCGTCCTCGACGGTCAGCGTCAGGCGCTCGCCGGATCCGGCGACGGCGAGCCCGACGCGGGTCGCCCGGCTGTGTTTGGCCGCGTTCGCGAGCAGCTCGGCGGCGCAGAAGTAGGCGATGGTCTCGATGGCGGGTGCCGGGCGGTCGGGCAGGTCGACCGTCACCGCGACCGGGATGGCGCTGCTCGTCGCGAGCGTCGCCAGGGCGTCGCCGAGACCGTTGTCGAGGACCGGCGGGTGGATCCCGCGCACCAGGTCGCGCAGGTCGCCGAGGGCGTCCTTCGCTCCCCGGTGGGCGAGCGCGACCAGCTCGCGGGCCTGGGCGAGGTCGGGTGGCGGGCCGTCGACACCGAGCTTCTCGGTCGCCATGCCCAGGTTCATCGCCAGCGTGGCGAGCCGGATCTGCGCGCCGTCGTGCAGGTCCCGTTCCAGCCTGCGCATCATCGTGGCCGCGTCGTCGATCGCGCGGGCCCGGGTGACCTGCAGTTCGCGTACCCGCTCGGCGAGCCGGCGCGGACCGAGCAGCCGGCGCAGCGCGGCGAGGTCCGCCGTCGTACCGGCCCGCATCAGCCACGGCGCGACCAGCAGCATGGCGAGGCCGGCCGCGGCGATGAGGAACGTCCCGGCGAACGTCCGCGCGCCGATGGTGCCGAACGGCGTGAGCGCCCACACCGGCCCGAGCCGCGTTCCGGCCGGGTGGTTGCGGAACAGCGGCCACCACACCGGGTAGCTGAGGTTGACCAGGCCGAACACGTAGCAGAACGCGCCGTAGCCCTCGGGGATGGCCAGTGGCACCTTGAGCAGGCCGTACCCGACGGCGCGCCAGCCCGGTCCGTCGGCGACCACGGCGCCGATCCGCTTCGAGACCCGGGGCGGCGGGGCGTCCACGCGCACGTCGAGCAGCCGGTCCGCGAGTGAGCGGTGCACGGCTCCCATCGCGCGCCCGATCGGGGCGGCCAGCCCGACCAGGAGCGCGACGGTGAGCGGGAACAGGACCAGGAACATCGGTGCGACGGCCGGTGCGGGCCGGTCGGACAGGGCGCCGGTCGCCCAGAGGACGAGGACGCCCAGGGCCGGCACGATCGCCGGTGCGGTCAGGATCGCGGCCGCGCTGACCACGCCGGCGACGCAGAACACCGCCCGGCGCAGGGCCAGCGTGGTGAACGGGGCGCGCAACGCGGTCATCGGCCCATTGTCACCGGTCACGCGTCGTCACCGGTCACGCGTCGCGCCAGCGGAGCAGCACGCCCCCGCACACGATCACCACCGCCGCGTACCCGCACATCAGCAGCACGCTGATCCAGCCGGCGAACAACCCGGGTATGGGCGAGGTCACCGCGATCGAGTTGAGCAGCATCAGCAGCGGGACGAAGCGGCCGACCGCGATTCCGCTCTCGCCGAACAGGCCGGCCACGATCATCGGGACGAACATCAGACCGAACAGCGTGCCGATCGCGGCGCCCGAGTGCCGCACGATCGCCCCGATGCCGACCCCGATCAGCGCGGTGGCGCCCAGGTACACGCCGGTCAGCACGACGGCGCGCAGGATCGGCGGGTCGCCGAGGGAGGCGGCCGGGATGGCGGTGCCGCGGATCGCGAGCTGCCCGCCCAGATAGCCGGCGAAGCTCGCGATCAGGCCGACGGTGAGCGCCGCGCCGCCGCACACGGCGACCTTCGCGGCCAGGACGCTCCGCCGCCGCGGGACGGCGGCGAACGTCGAGCGGATCATCCCGCTGCCGTATTCGCCGGTCACCATCAGGACGCCGAGCGCGCCGAGGAGCAACTGGGCCAGAATGGCGCCGCCGAGGCTGTTGTTCAGGATCTGGGCGGCCGTGGCGACCGGGGTGTGCGATCGGTACCCGAGCCCCACCCCGACCCCGGCCGCGGCCATCGAGACCACCGACGCGATCGCCAGCCACCACGTCGACCGGACACTCCGCAGCTTGATCCGCTCCATCCGGGCCACGTGCCGGAATCCGTAACCGTTCATGACGCTCCCACTCCGCGATAGTCGGTGGCCTGCGAGGTGAGCCGGAAGAAGGCGTCCTCCAGGCTGTCGTCGCCGGCCGCGAGTTCGGCGACGGTCGTCTCGACCAGCAGCCGCCCACGGCCGATGACCACCAGCCGGTCCGCGGTCAGCGCCATCTCGGCGATCAGGTGGCTGGACACGAACACCGTCCGGCCTTCGGCGGCGAGTCCGCGCAGCAGGTCCCGGATCCAGCGGATGCCCTCCGGATCCAGTCCGTTGACCGGCTCGTCGAGCAGGAGGACGCCCGGGTCGCCGAGCAGGGCCACCGCGACGCCGAGCCGCTGGCGCATGCCGAGCGAGTACGTGCCGGCGCGCCGCGTCGCCGCGTCGGCGAGACCGACGATGCGCAGCACCTGCTCCACCCGGGAACCGGGGATGTCGTTGCTCGCGGCCAGGGCGGTCAGGTGCGCCCGGGCGCTGCGGCCGGGATGGAACGCTCCGGCGTCGAGGAGCGCGCCGACCGTCCTCAACGGCCAGCTCAGGTTCCGGTACCGGACGCCACCGATCAGTGCCTCGCCACGGTCCGGGGCGTCCAGGCCGAGGATCATCCGCATCGTCGTCGACTTGCCGGATCCGTTGGGGCCGAGGAACCCGGTCACCACCCCCGGCTGGACCCGGACGCTCAACCCGTCGACGGCGACCCGGCCGCCATAGCGTTTGGTCAGTTCACGTAGTTCGATCACATGGTCGACGCTAGGCAGTCCCGCGGGCGGTCAGAAGCCGGAAACCATCCGACTCCGCCCGGGGGTTTTCCACCCCCCCCACGGGACGGCGGACGTGCGGCGCCGGGACGCCGACAGCCCTGAACAAGCGGCACCGCCCCCGGCCCGGACGGGCGGGGGCGGTGCCGGGGGGAGCGGCGGTCGTCAGCCGGGGGCGCCGCCGGTGACCGGGGCGGGAGCGCCGGCGCCGCGCTGCGCCGGGACGCCGGCGTGCTCGGCGCTGAGCGGGGTGGCCAGTTCCTCCAGGGACTTCCCCTCGGCCCTCACGCCGAGGGTCAGCTCCACGAGGCCACCGATGATCATGACGGCGGCGCCGACCACGAACGCGACCACCGTGTCGCCGACCTTGCCGGTGCCGACCAGCTTGGCGAAGAGCAGCGGGCCGGTGATGCCGCCGGCGGCGGTGCCGATCGCGTAGAAGAACGCGATGGCCATGGCCCGGGTCTCCATGGGGAAGATCTCGCTGACCGTCAGGTACGCGGCGCTGGCGCCGGCGGAGGCGAAGAACAGCACCACGCACCAGCAGGCGGTCATGGTGACCGCGGTGAGCACGCCCGAGTGGAACAGCCAGGCGGTGCCCAGCAGCAGCACGCCCGAGCCGATGTACGAGCCGGCGATCATCGGCACCCGGCCGACGGTGTCGAAGAGCCTGCCCAGCAGCAGCGGGCCGAGCAGGTTGCCGACCGCGATCACCGCGAAGTAGTAGCCGCTGTTGCCCGGCGGGACGTCGAAGAACGTCTGCAGGATCTGCGCGAAGCCGAAGGTGATCGCGTTGTAGAGGAACGCCTGCCCGATGAAGAGCGCGAAGCCCAGCGTGGCGCGCTTCGGGTAGCGGGCGAACAGGGTCCTGGCGATCTCCAGGAAGTTGGTGCTCTTCCGCTGCTTGATCTCGATCCAGTTGTCCGCCTCGGTGAGGTCCTTGCCGGTCTCCCGCTTCACCTCCGCCTCGACCGAGTCGACGAGATGGTTCGCCTCGTCGGCCCGGCCGTGGATGAACAACCACCGGGGGCTCTCCGGGACGTGCCGGCGGACCAGCAGGATCACCACGCCGAGCACGGCGCCCAGCCCGAACGCCACCCGCCAGCCGAGGTTGGTCGGCAGGCCGTTGAGCAGCGGCACGGTCAGCAGCGCGCCGAGCGCCGCGCCGAGCCAGAAGGTGCCGTTGATGATGATGTCGATGCGGCCGCGGTGCCGCGCCGGGATCAGCTCGTCGATCGCCGAGTTGATGGCCGCGTACTCGCCGCCGATGCCCATGCCGGTGAGGAACCGGAACAGGAAGAACCACCAGGTGTCGAACGCGAGCGCGGTCATCGCGGTGGCGACCAGGTAGAGCCCGAGGGTCAGCAGGAACAGCTTCTTGCGCCCGAACCGGTCGGTGAGCCAGCCGAAGAAGAGCGCGCCGGTGCAGGCGCCCGCCACGTAGAGCGCGGCGGCCAGGCCGGTGACCTGGCTCTGGGTGATGCTCAGGCCGCTGCCCGGCTCGGCCAGCTTGCCGGACAGGTTGCCGACGATGGTCACCTCGAGGCCGTCGAGGATCCACACCGTGCCGAGGCCGATCACGATCATCCAGTGCCAGCGGGACCACGGCAGCCGGTCCAGGCGGGCCGGGACGTTGG
Source organism: Micromonospora halotolerans (assembly GCF_032108445.1). Lineage (NCBI taxonomy): Bacteria > Bacillati > Actinomycetota > Actinomycetes > Micromonosporales > Micromonosporaceae > Micromonospora > Micromonospora halotolerans. The sequence goes on from NZ_CP134876.1 coordinate 1,013,705, forward strand.
TCCGTACGGTGCCGGTCCGCACGTCGGTGCTCATGACGCGCTCCCGGTGACTGCGGTGGCCGGGGCGCGACGACGGGCCGCCGGCGTGAGCTGTTCGTCCATGGCGGCCCAGATGCCCCGCCGCCGCGGCCGTTAATCCTGCCGTGACACCTCCGTCACAGGGGGAAGGGCGGACCGGACCGGCCCGCCCTCCCCCGTCCCCCCGGACTCAGCGGGCGCCGACCAGCTCCGGTGCGGGCGCGGGCGGCTCGGCCGGCGGGGTCGCCGCTCGGCCGCGCAGGAACCGCGGCGCCCACCAGTTCGCGTCGCCAAGCAGGGTCATCAGCGAGGGCAGCACCACCGCCCGGATGATCGTGGCGTCCAGCAGGATCGCCGCGGCCAGCCCGATGCCGAGCTGCTTGAAGTCGATGGTGCTCAGCGTCGCGAAGATCGAGAACACCCCGACCATGACGATCGCCGCGCTGGTCACCACGCCCGCCGACGACGTGATCCCGTACGCCACCGCGTCCTTGTTCGACATCCCCTGGCGGATGCCCTCCCGGATCCGGCTGACCACGAACACGTGGTAGTCCATGGAGAGCCCGAACAGCACCACGAACAGGAACATCGGCAGCCAGGTGACGATCGCGTCCATCGACGTGAAGCCGAGCAGCCCCTCCGCCCAGTCGCCCTGGAAGACCAGCACCAGCAGGCCGTACGCGGCCCCGGCGGAGAGCAGGTTCAGCAGGATCGAGGTGAGCGCCACCACCACCGAGCGGAACGTCCACGCCATCACGAGGAAGGTCAGCGCCAGCACGAAGGCCGCCACCAGGGGCAGCTTCGCCCAGATGTGGTCCGCGTAGTCCTCGCTGGCCGCCACGCCGCCGCCGACCGCGTACTCGACGCCGGGGATGCCGCCCAGCGCGGCCGGGACGAGGTCCTGGCGCAGCTCGTGCAGGGAGCGGGACGCCTCGTCGGTGCGGCTGGCGTACGGGGTGGCCACCTCCAGCACCGACACCCGCCGGTCGGCCGACACCTGGATCTTCGGGCCGTCCCCCTCGGCCGGCGCGAAGAGCGGGTCGGCGGCGGCCCGGCCGGCCAGGCCGGTGAGCGCGGCCTTCACCCGGTCGGCCTGCTCGGCGGGCGCCCGCACCGCCACGGTGTGGCTGGTGCCGTTGCTCGGGAAGGCCGCGGTGAGCCGGTCGTACGCCTGCATGGCCGCGGTGGTGCGGGGCACGTCCTCCATGCCGGGGAACTTCAGCTTCATGCCGAGCGCCGGGGCGGCCAGGGCGAGCAGCAGCCCGACCGAGACCACCAGGGTGGCCAGTGGCGCGCGGAGCGCCGGCTTCAGCACGGCCGGCCAGAACCGGGGCCGGGCCGGCTGGCCGTGCCGCCCGACGCGCGGGGCGGTGAGGCGCCACAGCAGCGGCACCCGGGGCCGGTCGACCCAGCGGCCCAGCCGGGCCAGGAGCGCCGGCAGCACGGTCAGCGAGCCGATCACGGCGACCGCGACCACCAGGATGGAGCCGACGGCCAGCGACGAGAAGATGGCGTCCTGGGCGAGCAGCAGCCCGGCCATCGAGATGATCACGGCGGTGCCGGAGACCACCACGGCGTGCCCGGAGGTCTCCGCCGCGATCTCCACGGCGTCCAGCCCGGAGCGCCCCTTGGCCCGTTCCTCGCGTTCCCGGCGGACGTAGAACAGCGAGTAGTCCACGCCGACCGCCATGCCGATCAGCAGGATGACGCTGGCCGTCGTGTCGGTGGCCGGCACCAGGTGCGAGGCGAGGGTGGAGAGGCCCATGGCGGCGGCCACCGAGGAGAGCGCGAGCAGCACCGGCACGCCGGCCGCGATGAGCGCGCCGAACGCGATGATCAGGATGGCCAGGGTGACCGGCAGGCTGAGCAGCTCGGCCCGCTTGAAGTCCTTGCCGAGGGTGTCATCGAGCGCCTGGCCGATCGACGGGCCGCCGACCTGCTCGACCCGCAGCGCCGGGTGCGACTCCTGGACCTTCGCGGTGGTGTCGCGCAGCGGCTGCACCCGGTCGGAGGCGGTCTCCGGGTCGCCCGACATGGTGATCGGCACGAGCACGGCGTTGCCGTCCCGGGACGGCATGGGCGCGCCCACCGAGGCCACCCCGTCGACCTGCCGGAGCCGGGCCGCCGCGTCGTCGGCGGCGGCCTTCGCGGCGGCCGGGTCCAGCGTGCCCGAGCGGGGCGTGATCAGCACGTTCTCGGTGGCCGGCTCGTGGAAGCCGCCACTGTCGACGATCAGCTGGGCCCGCCCGAACTCGCCGATCGCCTGGTCGTCGTCGGTCGCCTCGTTCAGGCCGGCGGCGTTGCCGCCGACGAAGCACACCGCCACGAACACCACCCAGAGCGCGATGGCGCGCCACGGGTGCTCCGCACTCCACCGTGCCAGCCGCACGGTCACCGGTCGCCTGCCCATACCTGGGACCCCCTCCAGACGTCGGCCCTGTGCCGACCCCTGCTGACGGTAGGGAGCGGCGCGGGACCGGACATCGGGGAACGGCCCCCGCTCGTCCCCCATCCGGCAGGCTCCGGCCGGGCGGCCGGAACCGGGTCGGCCAACCGGACAGAACGGGATTTTCAGGGTACGGCCCGGGGACCCGCCGGGCCGTGCCCGGCGAGGCACACGGGCGCAACCCCGAGCCGGCTCGGGGTCATCCCCGGAGGGTCCCCCGGGGGCGGGGCTGGCAGCGCGGGCAACTGTAGGACGACCGGTTCATGAACGCCTCGCGCCGGATCGGCGCCCCGCACCGCGGGCAGGGCTCCCCCTCCCGGCCGTACGCGTTCAGCGACCGGTCGAAGTAGCCGCTCTCGCCGTTGACGTTCACGTACAGCTCGTCGAAGCTGGTCCCGCCCTGCTTGATCGCCTCGCCGAGCACGTCCCGGACGTGGCCGAGCAGCCGGGTGGCCGCCGGGGCGCTCAGCGCGTCGGTCGGCCGGGCGCCGTGCAGCTTGGCCCGCCAGAGCGCCTCGTCGGCGTAGATGTTGCCGACGCCGGAGATCAGCGTCTGGTCGAGCAGCGCCCGCTTCACCTCGGTGCGCCGCTTCCGCAGCGCGGCCACGAAGCCGGCGTCGGAGAACTCCGGGTCCATGGGGTCCCGGGCGATGTGCGCGATCTCGGCCGGCAGCTCCGCCCCGCCCTCCGAGACCGACAGCCCGCCGAACGTGCGCTGGTCGACGAAGCGCAGCTCCGGGCCGTCGTCGGCGAACCGGAACCGGACCCGCAGGTGCAGCTCGTCGGCCGCACCGACCGGCTGGAGCAGCAGCTGGCCGGACATGCCGAGGTGCCCGATGATGGCGTCCCCGCTGTCCAGCGGCAGCCACAGGTACTTGCCCCGGCGCCGCACGTCGGTGATCGTCCGGCCGGTCAGCACGTCGGCGAAGTGCTCGCCGCCCGGCTCGTGCCGGCGGACCGCCCGGGGGTGGCGCACCTCGACGGCGCTGATCCGCCGGCCGACGACCCACTGGGCCAGCCCCTGCCGGACGGTCTCGACCTCGGGCAGCTCAGGCACGGCCGGCGCCCGACTCGGCGGGGTCGCCCACCTCCGCCTCGGCGGCGGACTTCGCGGCGGCCTCCGCCTCGGCCTGCTCGGTCAGCATCCGCCAGGCCGACTCGGCGGCCCGCTGCTCGGCCTCCTTCTTGCTGCGCCCCTCCGCGCCGCCGTAGCGGTTGCCGGCCACCACCACCCAGGCCGTGAAGGTCTTGAGGTGGTCCGGGCCGGTGCCCTCGATCCGGTACTCCGGAACGCCCAGCCCCAGCGCGGCGGTCAGCTCCTGGAGGCTGGTCTTCCAGTCCAGCGCCGCGCCCCGGCCGGCCGACTCGGCCATCAGCGGGTCGAACAGGCGGTGGATCACGAGGGCCGCGGTGTCCAGGCCGTACTGGAGGTAGATCGCGCCGAGCAGCGCCTCCAGGGTGTCGGCCAGGATGCTGGCCTTGTCCCGGCCGCCGGTGGCCTCCTCGCCCTTGCCCAGCAGCAGGTACGCACCCAGCCCGTCCGGGCCGAGGCCGCGCGCCACGTCGGCGAGGGCGCGCATGTTGACCACGCTGGCCCGCAACTTGGCGAGCTGCCCCTCGGGCAGGTCCGGGTGGTTGTGGAAGAGCGCCGTGGTGATCACCACGCCGAGGACCGAGTCGCCGAGGAACTCCAGCCGCTCGTTGGTGGGCAGGCCGCCGTTCTCGTACGCGTACGACCGGTGGGTCAGCGCGCGCTCCAGCAGTTCCGGGTCGAGCGACACCCCGAAGGCCGCCTCCAGGTGGCCGACGGGAGCACGCCGCCGCTTGTCGTTGGTCATGGTGCTACCTCGGTGTCGTTTCGGTCAGGTGCGGGATCGTGCGGGACAGCGTCGAGCAGGGTCGAGACGGTGTCGGTGGCGCCCCGGCGCCACAGGTGGGCGGCCAGGGCGATGCCGGAGGCGACGTCGTCGGGCCGGGCCGCGCCGTGGCAGACCACCACGGTGCCGGCCACCCCGAGCAGGGCCGCCGCGCGGGGAGCGCCGCCGCTCGCCGGGGGCCCGCCGGCCATCGCGTACGCGCCCTCGATGGCCTTGAGCAGCACGTTGCCGGTGAAACCGTCGGTCACCACCACGTCGGCGCGGGTGCCCAGGGAGACGTCGTACCCCTCGACCAGGCCGATGTAGCGGGCGCCGCAGGGCAGCGGCACGGCGGCGAGGGCGGGGGCGGCGGAGCGGCGCAGCCGGTCGCCCTTGCCCGCCTCGGTGCCGACGGAGAGCAGCCCGACCCGGGGCGCGGTGACACCGTGCGCCACGGCCGCGTAGGCGGCGCCCAGCACGGCGTGCCGGGCCAGGGTGGCGGGTCCGGGCTCCAGGGTGCCGCCGACGTCCAGCAGCACCACCGGCCCGTCGACGGCCGGCAGGGTGGCCACCAGGGCGGGCCGGCGTACGCCGGTCCAGCGTCCGAGGCCGAGGGCGGCGGCGGTGACGGTGGCGCCGGTCGAACCGGCGGAGACGAGCGCGTCGGCGAACCCGTCGCGGACGGCGTGTACGGCCGCGCGGACGGTGCTCTCCCCGCGCGCGGCGGTGGGGTGGTCGGCCATGCCGACGACCGTCCGCACCGGGCGGACGGTGACCCGGGCACGCTGCTCCGGGTCGAGCGCACCGATCAGCCCGTCGGCGACCTCGGTCGGTCCGACGAGCAGCAGGTGCAGGTCAGGGTCGGTACGCACGGCCCGCAGAGCGCCGTCAACCACGACGGCGGGAGCATCGTCCCCGCCGAGGAGGTCGACGGCGATCCGCGCGGTGCCCGGCTCCGCGGGCGCGCCGGCCGGGGAACGGCCGGCGGCGGTGGGAGCCGGGGCACCGGGCGAGAGCCTTGGTGCGTGCGCCACCCGACCGGTGGTCGGGGACGTCACTAGGCGGTCAGACCTCGAGGACCTGACGGCCGTTGTAGGTGCCGCAGACGGAGCAGGCGGCGTGCGGCAGCTTGGCCGACTTGCACTGCGGGCAGGCCACGGTCGCCACAACCGCGGCCTTCCAGTTCGCCCGGCGGGCGCGGGTGTTGCTGCGCGACATCTTGCGCTTGGGGACGGCCACGGTTCTTACTCCTCTGTACGGGTCAGTTGCGACAGGCCCGCCCAACGCGGGTCGACCTGCTGGTGACTGTGGTCGGCCGGCAGCTCGTCCCAGTGCACCCCACACTCGGGGCACAACCCTGGGCAGTCCTCCCGGCAGAGCGGGTTGGTCGGCAGCGCGAGCACCACCGCATCCCGCAGCGCCGGCTCCAGGTCGATCAGATCGCCCTGCATCCGGCCCACCTCGTCCTCGTCGGTCGTGTCGTCCGTGGTGCTGTTCTCGTACGCGTACAGCTCCTGGATCGTCACGGCCACCGAGTCGTCGATCTCGCGCAGGCAGCGCCCGCACTCGCCCTTGACGGGACCGGTGACGGTCCCGGAGACGAGCACGCCCTCGGACACCGACTCCAACCTCAGGTCGAGGTCGAGGTCCGCGCCCTCCGGAACGGTGATCAACTCCACGCCGAGGTCCGCCGGTGCCGGCACGACTTGCCGATGCGTACGCAACGCGCCAGGCCGTCGCGGCAGTTCCCTCGTGTCGAGGACCAGCGGCGACCTGGGGTCGAGTTGGCTTGGCGAGTGTTTGGGCATAGTTAGACTCCGGCCGGTGAGAGGCCGACAAAAAAGGTTACCTGGGCGACCGCCGCACCGTCGAACCGGGGGCGTCGCCGCCCCGGCCCGGCGGCTGCCGGCTGTCGGCCGCCGGCCCGCGTGCCGCTCAGAAGGGTAGCGGGCGATCCGCCTCGTCCCCAGCGAAGGTGCCGATCTCCCGCAGCGCGTGCATCTTGTCCCGGCCGCGCTCTATCGAGGCGAGCGCCCGGGTCAGGAACTGCTCGAAGTTGGCCAGCGCGGTGTCGACGTAGTCGTCGACCTCGTCGCGCAGGCGCTGCGCCTCGGCCCGGGCCTCGGCGATGATGCGGGCGCCCTCGTGCTCGGCGGAGACGGTGATCTCGTTCACCGAGACCAGGCGGGCGTGTTCCGCCTCACCCTCGCTGATGATCCGGTCGGCCTCGCGCTTGCCGGCCTCCATGATCTTGTCCCGCTCCTCCAGCAGCGCGGCGGCCCGGCGGAGGTCGGCGGGCAGCTCCACGCGCAGCTCGTCCAGGGCGGCGATCATCTCGCCCCGGTCGACCATGCAGTTGTTGCGCGACATCGGCACGGAGCGGGCCTGCTCCACCATGGCGATCAGTTCGTCGATGCGATCGAGCGGGTCCACCGGTACCTCACTCCTGTCGTTCGTCGGCCGACCTACATGATGCGGCCTGCGCCCGGGTTCGGCGCTGAACACATCATGTCGCGCATCGGCCACCGCCGCGCCACCCGCCCCCGCCCGGCGCGTCGCCCGGGGGGCCCGGCGCGGCCGGTCAGCGCCGCAGCCGGGCGACCAGCTCCTCGCGGACCACGTCCGGGACGTGCGCGGAAATGTCCCCGCCCCACTTGGCGACGTCCTTGACCAGGCTGGAGGAGAGGAACGAGTAGAGCGGGTTGGTCGGCATGAAGAGCGTCTCCACGCCGGCCAGGCCGATGTTCATCTGGGCCATCTGGAGCTCGTAGTCGAAGTCGCTGACCGCGCGCAGGCCCTTGATCAGCACGCTCGCGTGCTGGGCGCGGCAGAAGTCGACCAGCAGCCCTCGGAACGACTCGACCCGCACGTTGTCGTACGAGGAGGTCACCTCGCGGAGCATGTCGATCCGCTCCTCGACCGTGAACAGTCCCTGCTTCGACTGGTTGACCAGCACGCCGACGATCACCTCGTCGAAGAGCCGGCTCGCCCGGCCGATGATGTCGAGGTGTCCGTTGGTGACCGGGTCGAACGAGCCGGGACAGACCGCACGTCTCATGATCGGCGACCGTACCAAAGGGTGGTCTCGCCGTAACGGCGGCTGCGCTCGCCAGTGACGCCTTCCACCCACTCGACCGGTCCGGTGCGGCTGGAGCGCTCGACGACCACCAGGGCGTCCGGGGCCAGCCAGCCGCCGCCGACCAGCGCGGCCAGCATCGCGGTGATCTCGCTGTCGGGCACGGCGTAGGGCGGGTCGGCGAAGACCAGGTCGTAGGGCCCGCCGTCCGGGCCGGCGGCGAGCACGGTCGCCACCCTGCCGGTGACCAGGCGGGCGGCCGGGGCGGCCCGGAGCGCGGCGACGTTCTCCCGGATCACCCGGGCGGCCCGGGCGTCGGACTCGACGAGCAGCACGTGGGCGGCGCCCCGGGACAGCGCCTCCAGCCCGACCGCGCCGGAGCCGGCGTAGAGGTCGGCAACGCGCGCCCCGTCGAGGTCGAGTTCGGCCTGCACGGCGCTGAACAGCGCCTCCCGGACCCGGTCGGAGGTCGGCCGGGTGCCGGCGCCGGGCGGGGCGGCGAGCCGCCGGCCGCCGAGCGTCCCGCCCACGATCCGGGTCACCGTCGCTCCCTGCGCATGCCCCGACGCTACGCGATGTCCGGATCGGGGCGCGCGGACCACCCCGCGGCCACGGCTCGTCACGACTCGTACATCAATGATCTCAAATCTATACCGGACCCTTTACGACCCGTCGGTTGCGGTAACGCCCGTGCTGTCGATCTCGCTAGGGTCTGCCCGATTGTCGTGCGGACGCGTGGCTCCGGTCCGTCCGCCGCATTCCCCCATCCTCCCCTCACCAGGAGTAGGCGTGAACCGTCTCCACCTCCGGCGTGCCGCCGTCCTCACCGCCGGCACGCTGATCGGCCTCGTGGGCGTGGCCACCGTCGCCGGCCCCGCCGCGGCCCACCACCCCGAGCCGTCGGGCAGCTACTGCGCCACCAAGGACGGCAAGGTCACCGTCAACTGGTCGGTGATCAGCAGCGAGACCGACATCTCCGGTCGCATCACCAAGCTGGAGTCCACCGTGCCCGGCCCCGTCACCGGCGCGCTGGCCGTCGGCGCGGAACTGAAGAAGCAGGGCGACGGGCCGCTCACCGGGACCCAGACCCACACCTTCCAGGGCGCCATCCCCAAGCTGGAGCTGACCGTCGGCGCGCACTGGGAGCGGGGCCAGCAGTCCCACGACGGGGAGCGCACCGTCGTGGCCCAGCCCAGCCGGAACTGCGAGGCGGAGGAGACCCCGTCGCCGTCGCCCAGCTCGCCGTCGCCGAGCGCCACGCCCGAGCCGAGCAGGTCGCCGGAGCCCACCCCGTCGCCGTCCGTCTCCAACCCGCCGAGCCCGTCCGCTCCGGCTGAGCCGGCCGAGCCGATCTTCAAGCTGGACCAGGACTGCGACACGATGACCTTCATCGTGGAGAACCCGGCGAAGGGCATCCCCTTCACCGCCACGCTGACCACCGAGAAGGGCCTCACCAAGAAGCTCGCCTCCCAGCCGGGCGGGACCGCCTCGGCCGAGTTCGACGCCTACCAGGGCCTCAAGGTCACCGTGAAGTACGACGTGGTCGAGGACTCCGAGACCATCCCCTACACCCAGCCGCGGGACTGCTCCGGCCAGGGTGGCGGACTGCCCGTCACCGGTCCGGCCGCGGGCGCCATCGCCGGTGGCGCCGCCGTGCTGCTCGCCGCCGGTGCGGCGCTGTTCGTGACGGCCCGCCGTCGCCGGATCCGCTTCACCGCCTGATCCACCGCATCGCCCGAGGGCGCGCCGACCAGCCGGCCGGCGCGCCCTCGGCTCATTCCAGCTCCGCCTTCAGCAGGGCGGGGTCGATCTCCGCCTGGTTGGTCAGCACCACCAGACGCCGGTCGGAGTCGGGGAACCAGCCCGCGAAGGCCTTGTAGCCACCGTTGTCCCCGGAGTGGTGGATCGCCCGCTCCCCGGCCAGCGTGCCGACGAACCAGCCGTAGCCGTACGACTCGCCGGGGCGGCCGGTGGGCGCGTGCGGGGCGGTCATGGCGGCCGCCGCGGCGGGCTCGAGCAGCCGACCCCGGCGGGGCACGTCCAGCCAGGTGAGCAGGTCCGCCCCCGTGCACCACACGTCCCCGGCGCCCATGCTCACCGTGTCCAGGTCCCAGGACGGCACCGGCCGGCCGCCCTCGTGCCCGGTCGCCACGTCGTCCCGCCCGTCGGCGGCACCGGCGAAGCTGCCCGTCATGCCGAGCGGCGCGAACACCTCGTCGGCCAGGAACGCGGCGTACGGCCGGTCGGCCGCGCGCTCGACGGCCCGGGCCAGCAGGACGTAGCCGGGGCTGCTGTAGTGCCAGGTGGCGCCCGGGGCGGACAGCGGCGGCAGGCTGGCGAAGATTCCCAGCAGCTCGTCCGGCTCGGCGGGCGCGGCCAGGTCGATCATCGGGTAGTCCTCCCAGTGGCCGAGCCCGGAGGTGTGGGTGAGCAGGTGGTGCAGAGTGATCCCGGACCAGGCCGGCTGGGGGTGCGGCAGCCAGCGGTTGACCGGGTCGGTCAGGCGCAGCGCGCCCCGCCCGGCGAGGAGCTGCACGGCGGCGGCCGCCATCTGCTTGCTGATGGACGCGATCTGGAACCGGGTCGCGGGCGTGCAGGGCGACGCGGTGGCCGCGTCGGCCGCGCCGGTGACCCGGGACATCAGGATGTCGTCGCCCTGTGCCAGCAGGAGCACGCCGCGGTCGAGAGAGGGTTTCGGCATCGGACGAGCCTAGGCCGGGATGGCCGCCCGGTGGGATCAGCCCTTCTCCAGGTATTCGGCGCGTTCGGAGTCGACCAGGGCGGCCACCGACGCGGCCAGCGCCGGATGGCGGGCCAGCTCCGGATCCTCCTCGACCAGGGTGATCGCCTCGGCCCGGGCGTCGCGGATCAGGTCGGTGTCGCGCAGCAGCGACAGCAGGCGCAGGTGGGACCGGCGGCCGGACTGGGTGGCGCCCAGCACGTCGCCCTCCCGGCGCTGCTCCAGGTCCAGCTCGGCGAGCTTGAACCCGTCGGTGGTGGAGGCGACCGCGTCGAGCCGTTCCCGGGCGGAGGAGCCCTCCATCGCCTCGCTGACCAGCAGGCAGAGGCCGGCGGCCGAGCCCCGGCCCACCCGGCCGCGCAGCTGGTGCAGCTGGGAGACGCCGAACCGGTCGGCGTCCAGCACGATCATCACGGTGGCGTTGGGCACGTTGACGCCCACCTCGACCACCGTGGTCGCCACCAGCACGTCCAGGTCGCCGGCGGCGAACGAGCGCATCACCGAGTCCTTCTCGTCGGCCGGCAGCCGCCCGTGCAGCACCCCGATCCGCAGGCCGTGCAGCGGCCCCTCGGCGAGCAGCGGGGCCACCTCGGTCACCGCGAGGGGCGGCCGACGACCGTTGTCGTCCTCTCGGGGTGCCTCCTCGTCCGACGCGGGACCGTCACCGATCCGCGGGCACACCACGTACGCCTGGTGTCCCTTGGCGACCTCCTCGCGCAGCCGGCGCCAGGCCCGGTCGAGGAAGGCCGGCTTCTCGGCGGCCGGCACCACGTGCGAGGCGATCGGCGAGCGACCCTGCGGCAGCTGCGACAGCGTGGAGATCTCCAGGTCGCCGTAGACGGTCATGGCGACCGTGCGCGGGATCGGGGTGGCCGTCATGACGAGCACGTGCGGCGGCTGGTCGGCCTTGGCCCGCAGCGCGTCCCGCTGCTCCACGCCGAACCGGTGCTGCTCGTCGACCACCACGAGCCCCAGGTCGGAGAAGTCGACACCCTCGTAGAGCAGGGCGTGGGTGCCGAGCACGATGCCGGCCCGCCCCTCGGCCACCTCGGTGAGGGCCCGCCGGCGGGCGGCCGCGCCCAGCGAACCGGTGACCAGCTCCACCCGGGTGGCGTCGTCGGCGGCGCCCAGCTCCCCGGCCTGCGCGAGCGGGCCGAGCAGGTCGAGCATGCCCCGGTGGTGCTGGGCGGCGAGCACCTCGGTCGGGGCGAGCAGCGCGGCCTGCCCGCCGGCGTCGACCACCTGGAGCATGGCCCGCAGCGCCACCACGGTCTTGCCGCTGCCCACCTCGCCCTGGAGCAGCCGGTGCATCGGGTGCGCGGTGGCCAGGTCGGCGGCGATCTCCCGGCCGACGGCCTGCTGGCCGGACGTCAGCTCGTAGGGCAGTCGGGCGTCGAACGCGTCGAGCAGCCCGCCGCGCTTCGCCGGCCGGGCCTTCGCCGGCCACGCCGCGGCCCGGTGCTTGCGCTGCACCAGGGTGAGCTGCACGGCGAACGCCTCGTCCCACTTGAGCCGGCGGCGCGCTTTGTAGAGCTCCTCCTTGCTGGTGGGCCGGTGGATCTCGCGCAGCGCGGCGCCGATGCCGACCAGGTTGCGGCTGGCCCGCACGGTGGCCGGCAGCGGGTCGTCCGGCGGGGTGAAGGTGTCCAGCACCACCCGGACGCAGCGGGCGATCACCCAGGTCGGCACGGCCGCCGCGGCCGGGTAGACCGGGATGAGCGCCCCGGCGAACTCCTCGACCTCCTCGTTGGCCGCCGCCTCGCCGTCGCCGCCCTCGCCGAGCAGCACGTATTCCGGGCCGTTGAGCTGCCGCTTGCCCCGGAACTCGGTCACCTTGCCGGCGAACAGCCCCCAGCGGCCGGGGCGCAGCTCCCGCTCCCGCCACGCCTGGTTGCCGAAGAAGGTGCAGGTGAGCACCCCGCCGGAGCCGTCACCGACGGTGACCTCCAGCAGGTTGCCCCGGCGCTGCCGCATCGGCCGGACCGCGGTGCGCTGCACCTGCGCCAGCACGGTGACCTGCTCCCCCACGTCCAGCGAGCGGATGTCGGTGTGCTCGCCGCGCTCGTCGTAGCGGCGGGGGAAGTGGTAGATCAGGTCGCCGGCGGTGTGCAGGTCGAGGTGGCTCGCCAGGGCCTTGGCGGTGCGCTCCCCGACCAGCTTCTTGAGCGGCGTGTCCACCGTGGCCGGTTCGCTCGTCATTCGACCCCCAGCAGGAGCGGATAGTGCGGCTGCCCGCCCTCGTACGCCTGCACCTCGACGAACGGCCAGGACCGCTCGACGTGCTCGCGTACGCGGTCGGCCAGCCCGGCCGGGGCGTCCGCCCCGCAGAGCAGGGTGACCAGCTCGCCACCACCGCCGAGCATCCGGTCGACCACGGCGGTGCAGGTGCCGAGGAGGTCGGCGCCGATGAGGTGCACCTCCCCCTCGACCAGCGCCAGCACGTCGCCCGGCCGGCACGGCCCGGCCACGGTGAGCGCCTCTCTGCTCGCGTGGCAGACCTCGGCGTAGCGGCAGGCGCCGGCAGCCTCGGCCATGGCGATGACGTCGTCCTCGAAGCGCCGCTGCGGGTCCCGCACGGCGAGGGCGGCGAGGGCCTGCACCGGCGACCGGGTGGGCACGACGCTCACCTTCACCCCGAGCCCGTGCGCCTCCCGGGCGGCGGCGCTCGCCACCGACTGGGTGTTGGGGTCGTTGGGCAGCACCACGACCCGGGCGGCGCGCGTGGCCCGGATGGCGTCGAGCAGCTCGCCGGTGGACGGGTTGGCCGGCACCACGGTGGCGCCCTCGGCGCCGAACAGCTCGGCGATGCCGGCGCCGGTGGCGACCACCACGGCGGCCCGGCCGTCGGGCCGCGCCGCCGGAGGCGACGGTGCCGGGGCCGGGGCCGCCTGGTCGGCGAACCGGGTCACCGTGATCCGGTGCGGCCGGCCGGCCACCACGCCGGCCTCGACGGCCGCCCCGACGTCATTGACGTGCACGTGCACGTTCCACGTGCCTCGGTCGCCGACGATCACCAGGGAGTCGCCGAGGGTGTCCAGCTCGCCGCGCAGCCGGGCCACCGCCTCGTCGGTGGCGTCGAGCAGGTACTGCACCTCGTAGGCGTACGCCGGGGAGCCGGTCTCGCGGACGGCGGTGGCGGGCGCGTGGGCCGCGGGCGGCGCGGGCGCCGGCTGCCGTGGGCTCTCCCCGGTGACCACCTCGACCAGCGCGTCGAGCAGCAGGCAGAGGCCGCGCCCGCCGGCGTCGACGACGCCGGCCCGGGCGAGCGCGGGCAACTGCTCGGGGGTACGCGCCAGCGCGCGGGTCGCCTCGCCGGCCGCCGCCCGGGCCACCGCACACAGGTCGTCGGTGTCCGCCTGCTCGGCCGCGCGGGCGGCGGCGGCGACCACGCTGAGCAGGGTGCCCTCGACCGGGTGGGCGACCGCGGCGTAGGCGGCGGTGGTGGCGTCGGCCAGCGCGGCGGCGAGCTGCCGGCCGCGGACCGCCGGTGCGGCGGAGAGCGCGTCGGCGAAGCCGCGCAGGATCTGCGAGACGATCACCCCGGAGTTGCCCCGCGCCCCGAGCAGCGCGCCCCGGGCCATCAGCCGCAGGGCGTGGCCGTGCGGGGTGTGCCCGTCTTCGGGGAGGGTCTCCAGGTCCATGGCGAGGGCCTGCTGGGCCGAGGTGAGGGTGAGCACCAGGTTGGTGCCGGTGTCGCCGTCGGGGACCGGGTAGACGTTGAGCTCGTCGATCTCGCCCTGGTGGCGCTGGAGGGCGGCCAGCCCGCTCGCGCACCAGCGGCGCACCGCGGCGGCGTCGAGGGTGTCCAGCACGTCGGGAAGCCTACTGGCGCGCACCGACACCCGCCGGGGCCGGCCGCTCCCGCCCGGCGTGTCCGGGACGGCCCGGGCACCCGCCCGTCGCTCGCCGGCCGTGCCCGCCGGTACGCTGGGCCGGTCCCGACCGGGCCGGTTGGGCGTCTGGGCGTGTCATCGGGTAACCTGGCCAGGTTGCCCGGGCTGCGCCTGGCGGCGACCTCATGAACGTTTCAATCCCAGGAGTATCCCGTGGCTAGCGTGTGCGACGTCTGTGGCAAGGGACCGGGCTTCGGCCACAACGTGTCCCACTCGCACCGGCGGACCAACCGCCGCTGGAACCCGAACATCCAGTCGGTGCGTACCCCGGCCGGTGGCGGCAACACCAAGAAGTTGCAGGTCTGCACCTCGTGCATCAAGGCCGGCAAGGTCACCCGCGCCTGACGCGGTAGCACCGCCTTCATCGCTTCGCCGGATGCCGGCGGACCCCTCGGGTCCGCCGGCATCTGTCGTGTCCGCACACCTCCGCTGACGCGTCGCCGACCGTCCGGCGACCGGCCGCGCCGGCCCGGTTAAGGTGCTGCTGCGCCGGCCGTCCGTTCCGGCGTCAGGCGTGGGGAGGTACGACCCGTGGAGCTGGACCTGGGGCGGGAGCAGCTGGTGGTGATCGGCGGGTCGTTCGGCTCGCTGCGCTGGTTCGACCAGGAGCTGCCGCCCGACAGCGTGGTCCTGGTCGAGGAGCCGGATGTGATCCGCCGCCGCGGCCTGGACCGTTTCGTCGCCGGGCTGTCGATGGTCGCCCGGCTGGTCCCGGCCGAGTACCAGACCGGGTTCGACGCCGACGACCTGCTCACCCGGGAGCCCGGCCTCGCCGGCGCCCGGCTGGTCCTGCCCGGCCTGGAGTACGCGGTCGGCGCCGCCGCCCGGCTGGCCGACCGGCTCGGTCTGCCCGGCGCCGGGGTGGCCGCCGCCGACGTCTTCTCCGACAAGCACCGGATGCGGCTGCTCGCCGACGAAACCGGCCTGGCCAACCCGGCCTACGAGCTGGTCGAGGACCCGGCCCGGGCGGCGGAGTTCGCCCGCGCGCACGGCGGCCGGTGCGTGCTCAAGCCCACCCGCCGCTCCGGCAGCCTGGGCGTGCAGCTGGTCACCGACCCGGCGGAGATCGCCGGGCGCTGGGCGGCCAGCGCCGCCCCGCCGGAGCCGGCCGAGGCGGTCGAGCGTGGCCTGCCCACCGGGGTGCTGGTGGAGGAGTTGCTGGTCGGGTCGGAGCACAGCGTCGAGCTGCTGGTCGCCGAGGGCGAGACGATCTTCGCCAACGTCACCGACAAGCGGATCGCCGGCGGCCGGTACCCGGTGGAGACCGGGCACACCGTGCCGTCCGCGCTGCCGGGGCCGGCGCAGGGGGCGTTGCGGGACGCGGCGGTCCGGCTCGCCGGGGCGGCCGGCTTCCGCAGCGGGATGCTGCACAGCGAATGGATCATGGTCGACGGGGTGCCGACGCTTGTCGAGTGCGCCGCCCGGATGCCGGGCGACATGATCACCGCGCTGGTCTCGATCGCCTACGAGGTCGATTTCATCGAGGCGTACCTGCGGGTGCTGCGCGGCGAGCGGCCCGCGCTGCCGGCCCGGCCGACCGGCGCGGCGGCCGTCGAGTTCCTGACCGCCCCGCCCGGCCGGGTCACCGCGGTGGACGGCCGGCGGGCCGCCCTGCGGGTGCCGGGGGTGCTCGACCTGCAGATCGAGGCGAAGGTCGGGGACCACGTGCCGGAGCTGCTCTCCTCGGCGCACCGCAGCGGGCACCTGCTGGCCTGGGGCGCCACCCCCGCCGAGGCGGAGGGCGCCGCCCGCAAGGCCGCCGGCGAGATCCGGATCACCGTCGGCTGACGGTCAGAGGGTGCGGCCGTAGGAGAGGCAGCCCGGGGCGTCCCGGTAGAAGCCGAAGTTCGGGATCCGCTCGTAGCCGGCCGAGGTGTACATGCCGATCGCCTCGGGCTGCCGGTCGCCGCACTCCAGGATCATCCGCTTGCGGCCGTGGTCCCGGGCGGACCGCTCGACGGCCGCGAGCACCGCGCGGGCCACGCCCCGGCCCCGGGCGGCGGGCGCCGTGTACATCCGCTTCAGCTCGGCCGTACCGCCGTCGTCGCCGTGGCTGCGCCAGCCGCCGCAGCCCACCGGCTCACCGTCGAGGTAGGCGACCAGGAAGGTGCCGGCCGGCGGCTCGAACTCGGCCGCGTCGACCGGCGTGTCGTCGCCGCTGCCACCGTACCGCTGGCCGAGGTCGGCCAGGGCCGCCCGGATCAGCGCCTGCGACTCGGGCGCGTCGAAGCGCCGCACCCGGATCTCGATCTCGCTCACGGAATGCAGGGTACGACCGGGATCGGGCCCGCCCGGAGCCCGATCACCCGCATCGGACGCAGATCACTCCGTGCGGCGGAAGTGGTCCCAGCCGGCGGGGCCCGCGTACGGCGCGCCGTCCACGGTCACCCCGGCGCCCTCGGTCACCCGCCCGACCGGCCGCCAGCCCTCCGGCAGCGTCGCCGTCGCCGGGAAGGTCGCGGCCAGGGCGTGGTCGTCGCCCCCGCCGAGGATCCAGGAGTACGGGTCGACGCCGAGCGCCTGCGCCGCGTCGCGCATCTGCCGGGGCACCTCGAACGCCTCCCGGGTCAGGTCGACGGCCACCCCGCTGGCCTTCGCCACATGCCCCAGGTCGGCCAGCAGCCCGTCCGACACGTCGATCATGGCGGTGGCGCCGTGGCGGGCGGCCTCGGGGCCGGCCGCGTACGGGACCTCGGGCCGGCGGAACGCCTCGACCAGCAGCCGCGGCGTGCGGAAGCCCCGGGACAGCACCGTGTAGCCGGCCGCCGCCCAGCCGGTGCGCCCGGCGAGCGCCACCACGTCACCCGGGCGGGCGCCGGAGCGCACGACCGGCGGCCGGCCGCCCAGGTCACCGAGGGCGGTCACCGCGACGGTCAGCGTCGGGCTGGCGGACATGTCCCCGCCGACCACGCTCGCGCCCACCAGGGCCGCCTCGGCGCCCAGCCCGTCGGCCAGCTCCTCGGCCCAGCCCGGGTCGAGGTCGGCCGGCATGCAGAGCGCGACCAGCAGCGCGGTCGGGGTGGCCCCCATGGCCGCGATGTCGGCCAGGTTGGCCGCCGCCGCCCGGTGGCCCACGTCCCGGGCCCCCGACCAGTCCCGGCGGAAGTGCCGCCCCTCGACCAGCACGTCGGTGGAGGCGACCACCCGCCGGTCCGGCGCCGCCACCACCGCCCCGTCGTCGCCGGGGCCGAGCAGGCAGCTCTCCCCGTACGACAGCCGGGCGGTCACCCGGTCGATCAGCCCGAACTCCCCGACACCCGCGACCGTCATCCCGTCCCCTCGCCGCGCCTGCACGATTCCGCCCTCCCACCGCCGGTCGTCCCGGCGTGCGCTCGCTCACCGCGTCCAGCCGGCCACCGATAGGGATCAGGCCTGCTCCGTAAGGTAGTTTCACCCTTCGGGTCGCCCCACGCGGCGACGGACGGAGGTCGAGTCGTGGTACAGGCGTACATCCTCATCCAGACGGAGGTCGGTCGGGCGCGTGACGTGGCCGGTCTGATCGCGGACCTTGCCGGCGTGGTACGTGTCGACGCCGTCACCGGGCCCTACGACGTGGTCGTCCTCACCGAGGCGAACACCGTCGACGAGCTCGGCAAACTCATCGTCAGCAAGGTGCAGATGGTGCCCGGCATCACCCGCACCCTCACGTGCTCGGTGGTGCGGCTGTAAGTGGAAGAGATCACGTCCTCCCCCGCTGTCGACGAGTCCCGCCCGGCGCGTCGCGACCGGTCGACCCGGAGCGCCGCGCTCTGGGCGACGCTCATCGCGGTGCCGGTCACCCTGGCGGTGGCCGGCTTCACCTTCGCCAAGCTGGCTCCGGACTCCCCGGCCGCCGCGCCGAGCCCGTCGGCGAGCGCCACCCGGCCGCAGTCGACCACGCCGGTCGAGCTGGCGGCCCCCGCGCTGGCCGAGCGCCCGGCCACGGTGTGCCGCGCCCTGGTGTCGCAGCTCCCGGCGACCGTCCGCGACCTGGCACAGCGACCGGTCACGGCCGGCGCCGAGCAGAACGCCGCGTACGGCGATCCGGCGCTCACCGTGGCCTGCGGCGGCACGCCGCCGGTCAAGCCGTGCCCGTCACCCACCGCGGGCGGTCGACTGGCCGATGGCTGCTTCCTCGACACCGACGAGGTGTGGTCGGTCAACAAGGTCTGCTGGCACCCGGCGACGGAGGCCGGCGCGACGGTGCTGACGGCCGTCGACCGCGAGGTCCCCGTCCAGGTCCGAGTGCCCGACGAGTACGAGCAGCCGCTCAAGTGGGTCACGTCGATCTCCGACGCGATCGTCGCCTCGGTGCCCGCCGCGAAGACGGCACCGTCCGGCTGCTCCGCCTGACCGTCGCCGGCCGGTCGCGGCACCGGGGCGTCAGCGGCCGGCGCGGCGCAGGGCCGTGCGGATGAGCCGGTTGACCAGCTTCGGATACTCCAGCCCGCTGGCCGCCCACATCCGGGGGAACATCGACGTCGGGGTGAAGCCCGGCATCGTGTTGATCTCGTTGAGGTAGACGTCCAGCTCCGGGGTGACGAAGAAGTCGGCCCGGGCCAGTCCGGAGCAGTCCAACGCGGTGAACGCGCGGGTCCCGTACTCGCGCACCTGCCGGGTCACGTGCTCGGGCAGGTTCGCCGGGATGTCGTACTCGCAGGCGTCGTCGATGTACTTGGCCTCGAAGTCGTACCAGTCGTGGCCGGAGACCACCCGCACCTCGGCCAGCACCGACGCCTCGGGGGCGCCGCCGGCCTCGCCCTCCAGCACGCCGCACTCGATCTCCCGGCCCACGATCGCGCCCTCGACCAGCACCTTGGTGTCGATCTCGCGGGCGGTGGCGACCGCCGCGTCGAGCTGCGCCCAGTCGTCGACCTTGGTGATGCCGAACGAGGAGCCGGCCCGGGAGGGCTTCACGAAGACCGGCAGCCCGAGGCGCTCCTTGTCCTCCTCGGTCAGCGTCATGCCGGCGCGCAGCACCACGTACGGGCCGACCGGGATGCCCTCGGCGGCGCAGAGCTTCTTGGTGAACTCCTTGTCCATGGCGGCCGCCGAGGCGAACACGTTCGCGCCGACGTAGGGGATGTCGGCCATCTCCAGCATGCCCTGGATGGTGCCGTCCTCGCCGTAGGCGCCGTGCAGCACCGGGAAGACCACGTCCACGTCGGCCAGCGCCACGGGGCCCTGGGCCGGGTCGAGCACCATGAGGCCGCCCACGGCCGGGTCGGCGCGCAGCACCAGCTCGGCGCCGGAGCCGGCGGTGATCTCGGGGAGCTTGCGATCGGCGATGGCGAGTTGGCTGGGGTCGCCGCTGGCCAGCACCCACTGGCCCTGCCGGGTGATGCCGACCGGCACGACCTCGAACTCGTCCGGGTCGAGGGCGGCCAGCACGCTGCCGGCGCTCACGCAGGAGATGCCGTGCTCCGGGCTGCGGCCGCCGAAGACGATCGCCACGCGGGTCTTGCCTGGGGTGGTCACTCCGGGTCACCTCTTCGTCCACGACTGCGGCTGCCGTGCTCGCCGGGGGCGCTCACCCGCTTGACCTTACTGTGCGTGGCGAGCGTCGGTGGTGGATACCCGGGGAGACGACGCAGGGGACGGCAACCGGTCAGCAGACCATATACGGGGAGTAACCGGATGTGACGCGGGCGGTGAGCCCGGGCGGCCGGTGGCGGGACCTGCCCCCGGCCGCCCGGCTCCCCGCCCCCGTCACCGCGTCCCGGGGGCGGGCCCGGTTCGGCTCACTGGTCCGCGGTCCGCCGGCGGCCGACCGCGATGACCTTCACCCGCTGCCGGCCGGCGCGGACCATGCCCAGCGCCATGAAGGCGCCGGCGATCCGGTCCGCCGCCTCGCGGGTGCTCGCGCCGACCACCTGCCGGCGCCGCTCGGGGCAGGCCCGCTCGTTGCGCCAGATGCCGTCGAGGGGGCGCACGTCGGTGAGGACCACGAGGAAGCGGGTCATCGCCGCCCACCCCCGTCGGCGGGGTGGCAGGCCGTCACCGTCATCGCGATCCCTCCCGGTCTGGCGTGCGGTACGGGCACGCGGCGATCGGGTCGTGGGGGAGTAAAACCCGATCACCGCGCGCCCCATCCCCTCCGGTCACTCACCACCACCGTCGCCACGACAACCGGCGGTGAGGACGCCGTCACAGATTGACAGGTGGACACGCGTGAATGCAACTCTCATCGGATTTCTCTCATGCCCAAGCTCCCGTTGATGTGCGACCATCGATGCATGGCGCCGAAGACCGCCCGGGCCCGACGGCTCGGCATCGCCCTGCGGACCCACCGGGAGGCCGCCGGCCTCACCCTGGAGGCCGCGGCCGACGAGATCAACAGCACCCGGAGCACCCTGTCCCGCTACGAGAACGCGCAGACGCTGGTCAACCCGGCCACCGTGCGGGCGCTGCTCACCCTCTACGGGGTGGGGCCCGACGAGATCGCCGGCGCCGTGCAGCTCGCCAAGGACGCCCGCAAGCCCGGCTGGTGGGTCTCCTACTCGTACCTGCTCGACCGGCGGACCATCGACTTCATCGCCCTGGAGGCGGAGGCCACCGGGATCGCCAACTTCGAGCCGTCGGTGGTGCCGGGCCTGCTCCAGACCGCCGACTACATCCGCGGGGTGATGCGCGGCGGCCCGCACACCCTCAGCGACGAGCAGGTGGAGCAGCGGGTCAAGCTGCGGCTCGACCGCCAGCAACGGCTCCTGGGTGACGATCCGCCGATCCTCGACGCCATCATCGACGAGGGGGCGTTGCTGCGCCCGGTCGGGGACCGGACCGTGATGGGGGGTCAGCTCCAGCACCTGCTGAAGATGGCCGAACTGCCCAACATCACCGTGCAGGTGATCCCCCTCTCCGCCGGATACCACCGGGGGACGCGGGGGTCGCTGCACATTCTGGAGTTCGCCGATCCGGAGGACCCGATCATCGCCTCGGTGGAGACCGTCGCCGGGCAGATGGTGCTGGACCGGCCGGGCGACCTGCGCACCTGCACCAAGATCATGGAGCACCTGCGGACCGTGGCGCTGAGCCCGGCGGCCAGCCGGGACGAGCTGCTCCGCCTGCTGAACGAGAGGTAGAGAGCATGAACGGCACGAACAGCCCGCGCCCGCCGGCGACCGCCTGGCGCAAGAGCAGCCACAGTGGCGACGAGGGCGCGTGCGTCGAGATGGCGCCGCTGCCGGAGGCGGTCGCGGTCCGCGACTCCAAGGACCCGGCCGGTCCGGTGCTGGTCTTCCCGCCGGCCGCGTGGGCGGCCTTCACCGGCGCACCACCGCGCCCCTGATCCGCCGATCGGCGGCGCCGCGGCACGGCTGCGGGCCGGCGACGCCGCGGCTCAGCCGGCGACCAGCGGACCGGTGGCGGCCCCGCCGCGGACCGCCTCCAGCGCCGCGATGGCCACCCCGCGCGCACCGGCCATGTCCCGGTCGGGCACCAGCGCGAAGGTGGCCACCGCGTGCTGCTCGGCGCGGAGCACGGTGTGCTCCCGCACGGTGGCCAGGAACCAGTCGCGGAACTCCGGCGCCGCCTCCACCACCCCGCCGCCCACGAAGTACGCGTGCGGGTCGGTGAAGTTGGCCGCGATGGTGAACAGCCGGCCCAGCGCCATGGCCTGCTGGGTGAAGACCTCACGGGCCAGCGCGTCGCCCCGCTCGCCGTAGCCGCGGACCAGCTTCGCCGCCCGGCCCGGCTCCTCCTGCGCCAGCGGGTGCCCCGGGAACCGGCCCAGCCAGTAGGGCAGCAGGTGGTTCGCGATGGCGGTGAGCGAGGCGACGCTCTCCGCGTCCCCGGCGAAGCCGCAGGCGCAGACCGGCACCGGCTGGCCCGGCCCGAGCAGCCCGTCGAGCGGGATGTGCACGTGCCCGAACTCGCCGGCCATGCCGGCCGCCCCGCCGACCACCCGGCCGCCCTCCACCACGCCGCCGCCGAGCCCGGTGCCGACGATCGCGGCGACCGAGGAACGGGCCATCGCGTCCGCGCCGAAGTGGACGTGGTGCGCGTAGAGGGCCGCCGCGTTGCCGTCGTTGGCGTAGACCACCGGCAGGCCGAGCCGGTGCTCCAGCGCGCCGCGCACGTCGTAGCCGCGCCACGCCGGCTGGGAGAAGTTGGTCGAGCCGCGCGAGGAGATCACCCCGGTGGCGCTGGCCGGGCCGGGGGTGTCCAGCCCGACCGCGCGAACCAGCTCGCGGGGCACGCCGGTCAGCGCCAGCACGCCGTCGAGCGCCCGGGCGAGGGCCTCGATCGCGGCGTCCGGGCCGGCCTGGACCTCGCTCGGGATCTCCACGAGCCCGTCCACCAGGAACCGGCCGTCGACCGTCAGCACGGTGGCGTTGTTGCTCGTGCCGCCGTTGTCCAGCCCCACCACCACCGGCACACCCGCGCTGCCCACCGCCACCGCCTCCCGCCGAGTCTGACCCGAGGCTAGTTCGCGCCTGGGCGTCCCGCCACGGTCGCCCGACCCCGCCCGCCCAATCGCCGCGCGGGCGGGGTCGGGCGGCGTCTCACCCGGGACGGCGGGCGGTGACCGCGGTGGCCTCCAGCTCGTCGTCGTGCACCACGGACGGGTCGAGGCCGGCGTCGGCCATGATCCCGCAGAGCGTCCCGGCCTGGCCGGCGCTCACCTCCACCGCCAGGTGCCCGCCGGGCGCCAGCCACTCGGCCGCGCCGGCGGCCACCCGGCGCAGCACGGCCAGTCCGTCCGCGCCGCCGTCCAGCGCCACCGGGGCCTCGTGCAGCCGCGCCTCCGCCGGCAGCATGGCCACGGCGCCGCTCGGCACGTACGGGGCGTTCGCCACGACCAGGTCCAGCCGCCCCCGCCACCGCACCGGCACCGGCACGAACAGGTCGCCCTCGTAGACCGGCACACCCAGCGGGGCCAGGTTGCGCCGGGCGCAGGCCACCGCGGCCGGGTCGACGTCGGCGGCGGCCAGCCAGCGGGGTGCCAACCGGCCGTGCAGCACCAGCGCGGCGGCACCGGAGCCGCAGCAGAGGTCGAGCACGGCGGGGGCCGGTCCGGCCACCGCCGCGGCGGCGGCGACCAGCAGGGCGGTCCGCCCGCGGGGCACGAACACCCCGGGGTCGACGGCGACCCGCAGGCCGCAGAACTCGGCCCAGCCGAGCAGGTGCTCCAGCGGCAGGCCGGCGACCCGGCGGTCGACCAGGTCGGTCAGCGCCTCGGCCGACCCGGCGGCGGCGATCAGCAGGTCCGCCTCGTCCTCGGCGAAGACGCAGCCGGCGGCGCGCAGCCGGCGGACGAGGGCGGGACGGTCGGGAGAGAACAGGGTGGGTGGCATGGCAGGCCTTTCGGGAACGCTCGTCGGCGCTCCCGGCGTCGCCCTAACCCTGGGGCGACGCGGACTCGGAGGGAGCGCCGGTCCTCTGCTGGTGGATCGGTCTCACCTCCTCCGGTCGGGGCCCGCGCGGGCCGCTGCTGTCCGTCACCTTAGCGGAGCCGGCCGGCGCGCGTCAGGCTGCGTCGAGGGCTGCCGTCACGTCGGCCACCAGGTCGGCGCCGTCCTCGATGCCGCAGGAGAGCCGGACGAAGCCGGGCGCCGTGTCGTCGCCCCACTGGGCCCGGCGGTCGGCCGTGGTGTGCAGCCCGCCGAACGAGGTGGCGGCGGACACCAGGCGGGACGCGTCGAGGAAGCGGGCCACCCGGTCGGCGTCGCCCAGGTCGAAGGAGAGCACGCCGGGCATCCGTCGCATCTGGACCGAGGCCACCGGGTACGCCGGGTCGGTCGGCAGCCCGGGCCAGCGCAGGCCGGTCACGTCGCCACGGCCGGCGAGCAGCCGGGCCAGCGCCCCGGCGTTGGCGGTCTGCCGGGCCAGCCGCAGGTCCACGGTCGCCAGCGAGCGGTGCGCCAGCCAGCAGTCGAACGCCCCGGGCACGCCGCCCGTGGTGGTCCGCCAGGCGGTCACCGCGTCGAGCAGCTCGGCGGTACGGGTCGCCACGTAGCCGAGCAGCAGGTCGGAGTGGCCGGTGAGGGCCTTGGTGCCGGAGGCGACCACCACGTCGGCGCCGAGCTCCAGCGGGCGCTGCCCGAGCGGGGTGGCGGTGGTGTTGTCGACCGCGACCAGGGCCCCGGCGGCGTGCGCCGCGGCCGCCAGCGCCGACACGTCGGCCACGTCCAGGCCGGGGTTCGCCGGGGTCTCCAGCAGCACCAGCCGCACACCCTCGAACGACGGGTACGGCCCGGCGGTCGGCACGAAGACGACGCGTACCCCGATGCCCTCCAGGGTGGCGGTGGCGAAGGCGCGCACCGGGAAGTAGCCGTCGGCGGGGAGCAGCACGGTGTCCCCGGGGCGCAGCACGGCCAGCAGCAGCCCGGTGATGGCCGCCTGGCCGCTGGCGAAGACCCGGCAGTCGCCACCCTCCAGCTCGCCGACGGCCGCCTCCAGCAGCCGTCGGGTGGGGTTGTCCGGCCGCCCGTACCCGTTGGGGGTCGCCTCCGGCCCCCGCCACGGGTCCAGGTGGTACGGCGCGGCGAACACCGGCCCCGGCAGGAACGGCTGGCCCGGTTCCGGCGCGGGCAGGCCCGCGTGCACGCTGCGCGTGCCGTCACCCCACTCGGTCATCGCCGCCTCACTCGTACGACTCGGGCTTCGCGGTCCGGCTCATGAGGGCGTCCACGGCGAGCCGCGGGTCCATCCCCTCGTGGCAGATCCGCTCGATCTGCTCGGTGATCGGCATCTCCACCCCGTGCGCCCGGGCCAGGTCCCGGATGGCCAGGCAGCTCTTCACGCCCTCGGCGGTCTGCCGGGTGGCCGCCTGGGCCTGCTCCAGGGTCTCCCCGCGGCCCAGGTGCTCGCCGAAGGTGCGGTTGCGGGCCAGTGGCGACGAGCAGGAGGCGACCAGGTCGCCCATGCCGGCCAGGCCGGCGAAGGTGATCGGGTCGGCACCGAGCGCCACGCCCAGCCGGGCGGTCTCGGCCAGGCCGCGGGTCATCAGCATGGCCCGGGTGTTGTCGCCGAAGCCCATCGCGGTGGCGATGCCGTACGACAGGGCGATCACGTTCTTCACGGCCCCGCCCAGCTCGCAGCCGATCACGTCGTCGTTCGTGTACGGGCGCAGGTACGGCGTGCGGATCGATGCCTGCACCAGGGCGGTCCGGCGGCTGTCGGTGCCGGCGACCACGGTCGCGGCCGGCTGCTCGGCGGCGATCTCCGGGGCCAGGTTCGGCCCGGAGACGACCACCACCCGGTCGGCCGGCACCCCGGCGGTCTCCGTGATCACCTGGCTCATCCGCTTGGTGGTGCCCAGCTCGATGCCCTTCATGAGGGAGACCAGCGTGGCGTCCGGGTCCAGGTACGGGGTCCAGTCGGCGAGGTTGCCGCGCAGCGTCTGCGACGGCACGGAGAGCACCACCACCTCGGCGCCGGTGATCGCCTCCTCGGCGTCCCCGGTCGCGGTGACCCGGTCGGGCAGCCGCACGTCCGGCAGGTACTCCGGGTTGTGGCGCCCGGTCCGGATCGCCTCGGCCACCGAGGCGCGCCGGGCCAGGATGGTCACGTCCCGGCCGGCGTCGGCGAGGATCTTGGCGAAGGCGGTGCCCCACGAGCCCGCCCCCAGCACCGCCACATGCCCGCTCACTCGGTCACCTCGGGGGTTCGGGACCGGGCCGGCCGCTCCCACAGGGGTGGTGGTGTGCCGCCGCGGATCTCGGCGACCATGTCCCGGATCCGCAGCATGATCGTGTCCGTCATCTCCTCCAGGATCGCCCGGGTCGGCGTGGCGCCCGCCCACCGGCTCAGGTCGATCGGCGGCCCGGCGACCACCGTCACCGGGGTACGCGGGCGCAGCCCGACGCGGGCGGTCCGCGGGTCGAACAGCTTCTCCGGGCCGACCATGGCGAGCGGGATCACCGGGGCTCCGGTGGCCAGCGCCAGCCGGGCCGCGCCGGTCTTGCCCTTCATCGGCCACAGGCCCGGCTCGCGGGTCGTGGTCCCCTCCGGGTAGATCACCACGGCGCCGCCCGCGTTCACGGCGGCGACCAGCTTGTCCAGCGACCGGGCCGCCTCGATGCTGCCGCGCTCGACCGGGATCTGCCGGCACCGGTGCAGGATCCAGCCGATCACCGGCACCCGGAACACGCTCGCCTTGCCGAGGAACTGCGGCCAGCGCCCGGCGTCGTGGATGAAGTGCGCGGACACCAGCGGGTCCGCGTGCGAGATGTGGTTGGGCACGATGATGATGCCGCCGTCGCCGCCCAGGTGTTCCATGCCCCGCCAGGTGCGGCGCGTCCACACGGTCAACACCGGCTTCACCAGCACCACGGCGAACCGTGGCCAGAATCCCAGCCTCCGCCGTGCCACCCTTGCCTCCTCGTTCCGCCCCACGCGCGCACGCCCCGGGACGAAATCATGCCTGCTCGCTCCGGGTCCGGCCAGTGAGGGTACCGCTGCCCGGCTGGCAGGATTGTCACGTGCCTGAGCCGACCTGGACCGTGGTGGTGCCGGTGAAGCGCCTCGGAGTGGCGAAGAGCCGCCTGCGGGGCGCGCTGCCCGGCGTACCCCACGAGGAGCTGGCGCTGGCCCTGGCGGCCGACACGGTCCGCGCGGTGGTGGCCTGCCCGGCGGTCGCCGGGGTGCTGGTGGTGACCGACGACCCGCGGGTGGCGGCAGAGGCGACGGCGGCCGGCGCGGCGGTCGTGCCGGACCCGGCGGCCGGGCTGAACGCGGCCTTCCGGCACGGGGCGGCGGTGGCCGGCCCGCGCGCCGCGGTGGCCGGCCTCACCGCCGACCTGCCGGCGCTGCGCCCGGCCGACCTGGCCGGGGCGCTGCGGGCCGCCCCCGCCGACGGGGTACGCGGGTTCGTGGCCGACGCCCCGGGCAGCGGCACCGTGCTGCTCGCCGCACCGCCCGGGGTGCCCCTGGCGCCCCGCTTCGGGCCCGGCTCGGCGGCCGCGCACGCGGCGAGCGGGGCGCTGCCGCTGGCCGGCGTCTGGCCCACCCTCCGCCGGGACGTGGACACCCCGGCCGACCTGGCCGCCGCCGCCCGGCTCGGCGCCGGCCCGCGCACCGCCGCGCTGCTGGCCCGGGCCGGCACGGACGTCGGGTACGGTGCTGGCATGCAGGGCACGGTGGCCACCTACGACGCGTCGACCCGCAGCGGCGTGCTGCTCCTCGACGACGGCACCGAGCTGGCCTTCCCGGCCCGCGCGTTCGACGCCTCCGGGCTGCGGCTGCTCCGGCTCGGGCAGCGCGTCCGCATCGAGCGGGACGCCGCCGGCGAGGTCGTCCGGGTGACGTTGCCGACGATGGCGTGACCAACCTGCCCCGAGTTCATTTTCCGTTCACCCTTGTCGGGGAATCATGAGGTGGTGAGCACCCCTCGCGAGCACCCCGACGGTCCCCGTAACCTCGTCGACCCCGACACGCCCCTCAACGGCGCGTCGACCCGCGGCGCCGACGGCCGGTTCCGCCGCGTCCGCCCGCCCGAGGAGAGCGTCAGCCCCGAACCCGCGGCGGCGGCCTCCGCCGGGCTGGAGGAGTCCCTCGACCCGGTCGAGGGGCCGGGCCCGCTGGAGGAGCCGCCGGCGGCCCGGCCGCTGCCGGAGGACCGGTTCTTCAACCGGGAGCTCTCCTGGCTCGACTTCAACGCCCGGGTGCTGGCGCTCGCCGAGGACCCCCGCACGCCGCTGCTGGAGCGGGCCAAGTTCCTGGCCATCTTCGGCAGCAACCTGGACGAGTTCTACATGGTGCGGGTGGCCGGGCTGAAGCGGCGGCTCTCCGCCGGCCTGCCGGTGCGCGGCGGCGACCGGATGCCGCTGCGGACCCAGCTGGAGCTGATCGCCGAGAAGGCCGCCGACCTGGTCGCCCGGCACGCCGCCTGCTTCGTCGACGACGTGCTGCCGAAGCTGGCCGCCGAGGACATCCGGATCCTGCGCTGGAGCGACCTCGACGACGCCGAGCGGGAGCGGCTGCGCACCTGGTTCCGGGAGCACATCTTCCCGGTGCTCACCCCGCTCGCGGTGGACCCGGCGCACCCGTTCCCCTACATCTCCGGCCGGTCCCTGAACCTGGCCGTGTCGGTGCGCGACCCGGACGGCGGCTCCGAGCTGTTCGCCCGGGTGAAGGTGCCCAACAACGTGCCCCGGTTCGTCCGGGTGGCGCGCGACCAGCCGGGAGTGCGTTTCCTGCCGGTCGAGGACCTCATCTCGGTGCACCTCGGGCAGCTGTTCTCCGGCATGCAGGTGGTCGAGTGCCACCTGTTCCGGGTGACCCGCAACGCCGAGGTGGAGGTGGACGAGGACCGCGACGAGGACCTGCTCCAGGCCCTGGAGCGGGAGCTGGCGCGGCGCCGGTTCGGCCCGCCGGTGCGGCTGGAGGTGGCCGCCTCCATCTCCGACCACATGCTGGAGCTGCTCGTCCGCGAGCTGGACATGGACAGCCAGGACGTGCTCCGGGTCCGCGGCCTGCTCGACCTCTCCGCGCTCTGGCAGGTCTACGGCGAGGCCGACCGCCCGGACCTCAAGGACCCGCCGTTCGTGCCGGCCACCCACCCCCGCCTCACCGAGGGCGAGGTGCCGCGCAGCGTCTTCGCCACCCTGCGGGACGGTGACGTGCTGGTGCACCACCCGTACCACTCGTTCGCGACCAGCGTGCAGCGCTTCGTCGAGCAGGCCGCCGCCGACCCGAACGTGCTGGCCATCAAGCAGACCCTCTACCGCACCAGCGGCGACTCCCCCATCGTCGACGCGCTGGTCGACGCGGCCGCCGCCGGCAAGCAGGTGGTGGTGCTCGTCGAGCTGAAGGCGCG
The DNA here is from genome assembly GCF_032108445.1 of Micromonospora halotolerans. Taxonomy (NCBI): domain Bacteria; kingdom Bacillati; phylum Actinomycetota; class Actinomycetes; order Micromonosporales; family Micromonosporaceae; genus Micromonospora; species Micromonospora halotolerans. Next base: position 1,042,474 of record NZ_CP134876.1, read on the forward strand.
CTTCGACGAGGTGGCCAACATCGGCTGGGCGCGCACCCTGGAGCGGGCCGGCTGCCACGTGGTCTACGGGCTGGTCGGCCTGAAGACGCACTGCAAGACCGCGCTGGTCGTCCGCCAGGAGGGCAACCAGATCCGCCGCTACTGCCACATCGGCACCGGCAACTACCACCCGAAGACCGCCCGGCTGTACGAGGACTTCGGCATGCTCACCGCCGACCCGGAGATCGGCGCCGACCTGACCGACCTGTTCAACGTGCTCACCGGCTACAGCCGGCAGACCGCGTACCGGCGGCTGCTGGTGGCCCCGCAGGGCATCCGTAGCGGCCTCGTCGAGCGGATCGAGCGGGAGATCGAGCACGTCCGGCTGGGCATGCCGGGCCTGGTGCAGTTCAAGGTGAACGCGCTGGTCGACGAGGAGATCACCGACGCGCTCTACCGGGCGTCCCGGGCCGGCGTGCACGTGGACCTGCTGATCCGGGGCATGTGCACGCTGCGGCCGGGCGTGCCCGGCCTGTCGGAGAACATCCGGGTCCGCTCGATCCTCGGCCGGTTCCTGGAGCACTCCCGCATCTTCCGGTTCGGCAACAACGGCGACGCGGAGTTCTGGATGGGCTCGGCCGACCTCATGCACCGCAACCTGGACCGCCGGGTCGAGGCGCTGGTGCAGGTGAGCGACCCGGTGGCCCGGGCCGAGCTGGACCACGTGCTGACCGCCGCGTTCAGCCCGGAGGTGGACGCCTTCGAGCTGGCCCCGGACGGCGCCTGGCAGCGGCGTACCGGCACCGGCGACACGCCGCTGACCCACCTGCAGGACCTGCTCCTGCACCGGGTCGGCGGGAGGGCGGGCTGACCGGACCACGGCCCGCTCGGAGCGGGCATACGGTGAGCGGATGACGGACGACGAGCCGGTGCGGATCCGGGCGGCGGGCGGGGTCGTCTGGCGCCCGGCCACCGGCGGCGTCGAGATCTGCCTGGTGCACCGCCCCCGGTACGGCGACTGGTCGCTGCCCAAGGGCAAGCTGGACGCCGGCGAACACCCGCTGCGGGCCGCCGTCCGTGAGGTCGCCGAGGAGACCGACGTCCGGGCCGTGCCGCAGGTACGCCTGCCGACCGTCCGCTACCGCAGCGAGGGCCGGCCGAAGGCCGTCGACTACTGGTCGATGCGGGCCGCCGCGCAGGGCGGTTTCCAGCCGGACACCGAGGTGGACGAGGTCGCCTGGTTCCCCGTCGACGAGGCGGCACGCCGGGTCAGCTACCCGCACGACGCCGAGGTGATCGCCGCGTTCGCGGCGCTGCCGCCGGTCACCGCCACCGTGCTGCTGGTCCGGCACGCGCACGCCGGCAAGCGGGGCACCTGGACCGGCCCGGACACCGGCCGGCCGCTGGACGACGAGGGCTGGGCCCAGGCCCGGGCGCTCGCGCCCCTGGTCGCCCTGGTCCGCCCGGCCCGCCTGGTCTCCGCTTCGGCCCGGCGCTGCGTGCAGACCCTCGACCCGGCGGCCGCGCTGCTGGACCTGCCCGTCGAGGTGGTCGGCGACCTGGACGAGCCGCGCCCCGGCCAGCAGCCGGACGAGTGCGCCCTGGCCGCCGCCGCTCGGCTCACCGCGCTGGCCCAGGACGGGGAACCGGTCGCGGTGTGCAGCCAGGGGAAGGTGATCCCGGGCGCGCTGGAAGGGCTGACCGGCCGCTCCGACGACTACACCACCCCGAAGGGCGGCGGCTGGCTGCTCGCCTTCACCGGCGACCGCCTGCTCGCCGCCGACCCCTTGTGACGGCGGGCCCCTCCTAACGCCCGTCGTCGAGCAGCGTCCTCCTGACACACCAGGGGGTGCTCAGGGCAGGGCGATCGTCACGGCGACCGGGAGGTGGTCGCTGGCGGTGCTGCGCGGCGCCGTCGCACCGGACGCGGTGAGACCGGGCGAGACGAAGACGTGGTCGATCTGGGTGCGCGGGTCGTCGGCCGGGCTGGTCCGCAGCGGGCGGGCCGCGACCAGCGCGTCGACCAGCCCGGCCCGGGTGAACTCGGCGAACGCGGCATCGCCGGGCTCGGTGTTCAGGTCGCCGCCGAGCACCAGCGGGCGGCCCGCCGCGTACCCGGTGGCGAAGGCGGCCACCTCGCCGGCCTGGGCCACCGGACCCTCCCCCGGCGGTGGTTGCAGGTGCGTGGCGACCACGGCGAGTTCCCGGCCGCCGAGGTCGAGCGTGACGCCGAGCGCCTGCGCCCCGGTCGGCGCCCCGTGCGCCGCGAGGGGCCGGGTCCGGCCGGATCGCACCGGGAAGCGGCTCAGCACCGCGTCACCCCACACGGGGTCGGCGGCGGGCGCGAAGACGTACGGCATCCGCAGCCGCCTGGCCAGCAGGGCGAGGGTGTCGTGGCCGCCGTTGAGCAGCCAGCCCCGGTCCACCTCGCTGAGCAGCACCACGTCCGGCCGGCCGCCCTCCACCGCCCGGGTCAGCGCGTCCAGGTCGAGCCGCCCGTCCAGCCCGAACCCCATCCGGATGTTGTAGGCCGCCACCCGTACCGCCGCCGGTGGCGTCGCGGGCGGGTTCGGCGCCGGAGCCGGACGGTGGATCCCGCCGGCCACGGCGGTCAGCAGCATCGCCCCGAGGACCGTCCACACCGGCACGGGCGGGCGCAGCGGGGGTGCGGCGAGCGGCGGGGCGACCGCGGCCGCGGCGGCGACGCCCAGCGCCGCCAGCACCGGCACCCAGCCGTTCGGGTATCCGAGGTCGTAGGCGGCGTAGTAGGCCACGGCGCCGACCGCGAACCCCAGCATCCCGCCGACGACCGCGAACGCGCGCCGCCGGCCGCCGCCCGGGTCCGGCTCGGCGTGCTCACCGGCACCGGAGCCCGCTGCCGGCGCGGCGACCACACCGGAACCGGAGTGTGCGGCAGAGCCGGGGCCGGCCGAATCGGGGTCGGTCCCCGGACCGGCCGCGGCGGGGACGAGGGGCCTGGCGGACAGGCGACGGGCCAGCGGCTTCCCGTGTTCGGCGGCGGTGTCGACGAGGGCGAGGCAGCCGCCGAGGCCGGCGGCGGTGAGCAGGACGGCCGCCGCCAGCCAGCCGGCCCGGTCGGAGGCGAACAGACCCGCGCCGACCAGCAGTGCCGCCGGCCAGAGCAGCCGCGCCACCGGCCGGGGCGGCCGGAGCAGCACCGCCAGCAGGAAGAGGCCGATCGCCACCTCGGGCACCGCCGCGAGGTGCGCCGGGGGCAACCCCACACGGGGCAGGCCCGCCAACCCGTGCCGGTAGGAAGCGGCCGCGTCCCACACCGCCGGGGCGAGCGCGAGCTGGCCGGCCAGCAGCAGTACCGGCCCCACGAGCAGCCAGGCGATCCGCCCGGCTTTCCCGGCGGGTCGCGACGCCGGCGCGGCCGACGCGACAGGGCCCGGGACTGAGGCCGGATCGGGTGCGGGCGCCGCCACCCGCATGACCGAGCGGCGGAGCCTGACCATCAACGACGAGGGCGCCTGGGTGGACAGGAAGGCGGCGACCAGCAGAACGCTCACCGTCCAGCCGAGCGGTCCGCCCCGCCAGACCAGGTCCTCGGTGCCGAGAAGGGCGTGCCCGACGGCGGCCCCGGCCAGGCCGAACGCCAGCCCCGGCACCGGCCGGGCGACCGTGGCGGCGGTCGCGGCGAGCCACACCAGGCCGGCGAGCAGGCCGGCGCAGGCCAGCCAGAGCTGGACCCGGCCGCCGGGCGCGGCGGTCAGGGCGAGCCGGGCGGCGGCCAGCACCCCGGCCGCGACCAGGCCCACCGGGCGCGCACCGGGCCGGCGGAGCAGGACGGGCGCGGCGAGGGCGAGCACGAACCAGCCGAGGGCGAAGGCACCGAGGAGTTCGGCCGGCGTCTCGGCCGCCCGACCGAAGATGGTGATGATCGACGGCAGCCACACCCGCAGCACGTCGAGCAGGACCACGACGCCCAGGGCGAGCGCGGCGGTGGGAAGGTGACGGTGGCGCACGGGCGCCCCCTCTTCTCGTGACCGACGGGGGTTTTCGGCACGAGGATTCTCCGGGCTGAGGCGACGGCGGGTCAACGCGTACCCACGAGAAAGGGCGCCCACCACGAACGGTGGGCACCCTTCCGGGTCGTGCGGTCAGCGCCGGCTGGCGGCCTTCTTGGCCGGAGCCTTCTTCGCCGGCGCCTTCTTGGCGGCGGTGCTCTTGGCTGCCGTCGTCTTCTTGGCGGCGGTGGTCTTCTTGGCCGCGGTCGACTTCGCCGCGGTGGTCTTCTTCGCCGTGGTCGTCTTGGTCGCCGCCTTCTTCGCGGGCGCGGCCTTCTTGGTCGCGGCGGTGGTCTTGGCCGCCTTCGCCGCCGTGGTCTTCTTGGCGGCACCGGCCGCCGTGGTCTTCTTCGCGGCGGTCGCCTTGGCCCCGGTCGCCTTCGCGCCAGTGGTCTTCGCGGCGGCGGCCGAGGTGGTCTTCCTGGCGGCGGCGGTGGACTTCGGCACCTTGCCGCTGGCCACCATCTCCTTGAAGCCCGCGCCCGCCCGGAAGGTCGGGACGGAGGTCTTCTTGACCTTCACCGCCTCGCCGGTCCGCGGGTTGCGCGCTGTTCGGGCTCCCCGGACGCGCTTTTCGAACGCTCCGAAACCGGTGATCGCCACTTTCTCGCCCTTGGTGACCGCCGCCTGAACCTCAGTGAGGACCGCGTCGAGCGCGGCCGTCGCCGTCTTCCGGTCCCCCAGGCGAACGGCGAGCGCCTCGATGAGCTCGGCCTTGTTCACGACTTCCTCCCGATTGTGCAACTGACTCGTCGCGAGCCATTCTGCGCGCACGGTATGCCCTGTGCTGCCTGGACACAAACATTCGGTGGAAAAAAGCCCTTGTGTCGTAACGGATTCGCCCCCACCGGCCGGGCCGGTGGGGGCGAAAAGCTATCTGTGGTCAGGCGACCGAGGGCAGGAACGACGGCCGGGACGCCTCGTAGGCGCTGATCTCGGCCTCGTGCCGGAGGGTGAGTCCAATGTCGTCCAAGCCCTCCATGAGCCGCCAACGGCTGTGGTCGTCCAGCGGGAACGCCCAGGTGGCGTCACCGGCGTGGACCTGGCGGGCGGCGAGGTCGACCGTGATCGGGGTGGTCGGCTCGGATTCCACGAGATCCCACAGTTCTTCGACGGCTTTCAATTCCAACTCGACCGGAAGGAGCCCTTCCTTGAGCGCGTTGCCGCGGAAGATGTCGCCGAAGCGAGGCGCGATCACGGCCCGGAAGCCCCAGTCCCGCAGCGCCCAGACGGCGTGCTCCCGGGAAGATCCGGTGCCGAACTCCGGGCCGGCGATCAGAATCGACGCACCCGAATGGGCGGGATCGTTGAGGACGAATGACGGATCCTCCCGCCACGCGTTGAACAGACCGTCGGCGAATCCGGTCCGGGTCACCCGCTTGAGGTACACGGCGGGGATGATCTGGTCGGTGTCCACGTTGGACCGCCGCAGCGGCACGGCCGTGCCGGTGTGGGTGGTGAACTTGTCCATCTCTCGGCTGCCCTTCTACAGGTCGGCGGGGGCGGCCAGCCGGCCGACCACGGCGGTGGCGGCGGCGACCGGCGGGGACACCAGGTGCGTACGCCCGCCCCGGCCCTGGCGGCCCTCGAAGTTGCGGTTGGAGGTCGAGGCGGAGCGCTCGCCCGGCTTGAGCGTGTCGGGGTTCATGCCCAGGCACATGGAGCAGCCGGCGAAGCGCCACTCGGCGCCCGCGTCGGCGAAGACCTTGTCCAGGCCCTCCGCCTCGGCCGCCTCGCGCACCGCGGCCGAACCCGGCACCACCAGCATGCGTACGCCGTCGGCGACCTTGTGCCCGCGCAGCACGTCGGCGGCGGCGCGGAGGTCCTCCAGCCGGCCGTTGGTGCAGGAGCCGACGAAGACCACGTCCACGGCCAGGTCACGCAGCGCGGTGCCGGGCGTGAGGTCCATGTACTCCAGGGCCCGGCGGGCCGCGACCCGCTCGGCCTCGGTGACGAACTCCTCCGGGTCCGGCACGGCCGCGCCCAGCGGCAGGCCCTGGCCGGGGTTCGTGCCCCAGGTGACGAACGGCGTGATCCGGCCGGCGTCCAGGGTGACCTCGGTGTCGAAGGTCGCGCCCTCGTCGGTGGGCAGCGTCCGCCAGTGGGCCACCGCCGCGTCCCAGTCGGCTCCCTGCGGCGCGTGGGGCCGCCCCTTGAGGTACGCGAAGGTGGTCTCGTCCGGCGCGATCATGCCGGCCTTGGCGCCCCACTCGATGGACATGTTGGCGATGGTCATCCGGCCCTCCATCGAGAGGTTCCGGATGGCCTCGCCCCGGTACTCCACGATGTGCCCGCGCCCGCCGCCGGTGCCCACTTGGGCGATCAGGGCGAGCACCAGGTCCTTGGCGGTGACTCCCGGGGCGAGCTGGCCGGTGACGTTCACGGCCATGGTCTTCGGGCGGGCCTGCGGCAGCGTCTGGGTGGCCAGCACGTGCTCGACCTCACTGGTCCCGATACCGAAGGCGAGCGCGCCGAACGCGCCGTGGGTGGCGGTGTGCGAGTCGCCGCAGACGATCGTCATGCCCGGCTGTGTGAGGCCGAGCTGGGGGCCGATGACGTGCACGATGCCCTGGTTCTCGTCGCCCAGCGGGTGCAGCCGCACGCCGAACTCGGCGCAGTTGCGGCGCAGCGTCTCGATCTGGGTGCGGGAGGTGGGGTCCGCGATCGTGAGCAGGTCGCCGCGCCGGGAGCGGAACGCCGGGTCGTCGTACCCGGTCGGGGTGTTGTGGTCCTCGGTCGCGATCGTCAGGTCCGTGCGGCGGACCCGGCGGCCGGCCAGGCGCAGCCCGTCGAACGCCTGCGGGCTGGTGACCTCGTGGAGCAGGTGCAGGTCGATGAAGAGCAGGTCCGGCTCGCCGGCGGCGGAGCGGACCACGTGCGCGTCCCAGACCTTCTCGGCCAGGGTCCTCGGTTGAGTGACTCCCACCATCTGGACATCCTAAATTCTGGGAGGTAAATTTCGGCTTGTGGGACACAGTATGAGCGGTGTCGGCGTTCTCGACAAGGCGGTGGTCATCCTGGCCGCCTGCGTCGACGGCGCCAGCCTGGCCGAACTCGTTGAACGCACCAAGCTGCCCCGGGCCACCGCGCACCGGCTGGCGCAGGCGCTGGAGATCCACCGGATGCTGGTCCGGGACACCCAGGGCCGCTGGCGCCCCGGCCCCCGGCTCGGCGAGCTGGCCAACGCCGCGCCGGACGTGCTGCTGACCGCGGCCGAGCCGCTGCTCGCCGCGCTGCGCGACGCCACCGGGGAGAGCGCCCAGCTCTACCTGCGCCGCGCCGACGAGCGGATCTGCGTGGCCGCGGCCGAGCGGGCCAGCGGCCTGCGGGACACCGTGCCGGTCGGCTCGGTGCTGCCCATGACGGCCGGCTCGGCGGCGCAGATCCTGCTCGCCTGGGAGCCGCCCGAGGCGGTCATGCCGCTGCTGCCCCGGTCGAAGTTCACCGGCCGCACCCTCGCCGAGGTGCGCCGCCGCGGCTGGGCCCAGAGCGTCGCCGAGCGGGAGGCCGGTGTGGCGAGCGTCTCGGCCCCGATCCGCGACCGCACCGGCCGGGTCATCGCCGCGATCAGCATCTCCGGTCCGATCGAGCGCCTGGGCCGCCGCCCCGGCGAACGCCACGCCATGGCCGTGGTCCGCGCCGGCCAACGCCTCTCCGGCCTGTGACCCCACCCCTGCGGGTGGAACGGTGAACGGCCCGCCTCGTGGAGCGAGACGGGCCGTTCCTGTGGTAGCCCCGACCGGATTCGAACCGGCGCTACCGCCTTGAGAGGGCGGCGTCCTGGGCCGCTAGACGACGGGGCCAGGCACTTTTCCTGCTTCACCGCCCTGACGAGCGGTGCGGCAGTAGTCTAGCGGCACCACGTCCACCCCCGTCGAGGGGGTCTGGGCCAGGCGCTGCCCGGGAGACACGAAACAGCCCGCCCCACGAGGTGGGACGGGCTGTCGATGCTTGTAGCCCCGACCGGATTCGAACCGGCGCTACCGCCTTGAGAGGGCGGCGTCCTGGGCCGCTAGACGACGGGGCCAGAACTTCATGCTTCCGCGCCCTCAACGGGCGGGAAGCTGACTCTATCAGAGATCATCTGCCGCCCCTCTCGCGAGGAGCGGAGCGGAACTCCGCCAGAATCCAGCGTCCGGGATTCTCGCGAATCCGCGGCTGCGCTGGGGTACCAGGACTCGAACCTAGACTAACTGAACCAGAATCAGTCGGGCTGCCAATTACCCCATACCCCATTGGCCCCTTGCGGCGCCGGGAATGAACTTTACCCTCCCGGTGCCGGCAGGCCAAATCCAACCCCCCGAACCGCCACTGAGCTGCGGAAACGAGGCGTCGGACGCATCAGGCGACCGGTACCACCGGGTTGGTGAGTTCGCCGATCCCCTCGATCCGCACGGTGACCGTATCCCCGTCGGTGAGCGGGCTAACCCCGGCCGGCGTGCCGGTCAGCACGACGTCACCGGGCAGCAACGTCATGACGTGGGAGATGTACGACACGAGTGCCGGCACGTCGAAGACCATGTCCTTCGTGCGGCCCAGCTGGCGTACCTCCATCTCCTCCGGGTTGCGGCCCACCTCGCAGCGGACCTCCAGGTCGGTGACGTCCAGCCCGGTGGTGATCCACGGCCCGATGGGGCAGAACGAGTCGAAGCCCTTGGCCCGGGTCCACTGCCCGTCGGAGCGCTGGAGGTCCCGCGCCGTGACGTCGTTGGCGCAGGTGTAGCCGAAGATGGCCCGCTCGGCGGCGGCCCGGTCGGCCCGGCGCGCGCCCGGGGCGCCGATCACGACGGCCAGTTCGGCCTCGTGCTCGACCTGCTTCGAGAAGATCGGCAGCCGGATGGCGTCCCGGGGGCCGATCACCGAGGTGGACGGCTTGAGGAACAGCAGCGGCTCCTTGGGCACCTCGCTGCCGTGCTCGGCGGCGTGTTCGGCGTAGTTGCGGCCGACACAGACCACCTTGCTGGGCAGGATCGGTGAGAGCAGCCGGACGTCGGAGAGCGCCCAGCGGGCGCCGGAGAACTGGATCTGCCCGAACGGGTGGCCCTCGATCTCGGCGATGGTCAGACCCTGCGGCCCGGCCTCCGACTCGCCCTCGACGACCCCGAACGACATTCCCTTGGCATGAGCGAAACGAGCGATACGCACCCGGCCAATCTATCCCCGACGGCCGGCCGGGCCACGCCGGACGCGGCGACGGCCTCTGTCGCGGGGCGCGCCAGGGTACGCCGGCCCGCGCCGGCCGGGGCGGGATTGCGCACTTCGTACCCGCCCGGCGGGCCCGGGCCCATAGCTTCGGGGCCGGAGGTGCGTTCGTATGCCTGCATCGAGACGACACCACAGGACCCTGGCAGTGCTCGTGAACTGCCTCGGCGTCATCGCCGCCGTGCCGGCGCTGCCCGGGGCGGCGCCCCGGGCGGAGGCCGCGCCGCCGCAACCGGCGGCGCCGCCCGCCGCGGCGGCCCGGGCCACGCCCATCCCGACCGGGATGCCGGCGGCGCCACCGGCGATGCCGACCACCAAGCCGGCGCCGATCCAGCTGAGCACGCCGCCGGTCACCGTGGCGGTGGCGGCGGCCGGCACCCCGGCGCCGGGCTACCGGATCCAGGTCCGCAACGGCGGCCCCACGCCCGTCGAGACGACCGTCCGGCAGGAGCTGCCGGCCGGGTCCAAGGCGACCGCGGTCACCGGCGGGGGCCGGGCCAACCGCCCGGTCGGGTCGGCCACCGCCAACGAGGTGACCTGGCGGCTGCGGCTGCCGGCGCGGAGCACCACCACGCTGAACACCGCGCTGAGCGTGGCCGGTCCGGGCCGGCCGGTCACCGCGCCGACCTGCGCCTACGGCACCGACGGCACCCGGCCGTACGACTGCGCCACGGCGACCTGGACGGGCGCCGCCACGGCCCCGGCGGCGCAGGTGACCGCGGCGCCGGCCTGGCGCCGCCCGCCGGTGCTGCTGGCCGCACTGGCCGCGCTCCTGGTCCTGACCGGGGGTGTGCTGTGGTGGGCGTGGCGGCGGCGCGGGGGGCCCGGCCCGGCCGCGGCGGCCACCGGCGTCCCGCCGGTCGCCGGTGGCGTGGGCGGCCCGGCGGACCGGGGCACGGTCTACCCGCGCCCGGCCATGCCGGCGCCCGCCGGGCGCCGGCGGCGGCCGCCGATCTGGATGGTGGTCGGGGTCGCGGCCGCGGTGCTGGCCGGCGTGGTCGGCGCGGCGGCGTGGACGGCCACCCAGCGGGTCGCCGCCATGGACACCACCAAGCAGCCGACCAGCGGCGCGTGGGTGGGCACCAGCGCCACCGGGGCGCTCGGCGTTCCGCTGCGGGAGACCGCGTTCGAGTTCACCGTCTACCGGATGACCTGCGGCGCCGGGACGCTGCCGGCGGCGTCGGCGGGCGGCCGGCAGTGCCTGGCCACGGTCGGCGTGCGCAATCTCACGCCCGGCGAGCAGACCTGGCACGGGCAGTTGCAGCGGGCGTACCTGCCCGGGGGTAACTGGGTGGCCACCGACGAGAACGCCACCCGGGTGGCGAACCTCGGCCGGGACGTCTTCGCCCAGCCGGTCGCGGCGGGCTCCCGGGTGCTGCTGCCGCTGGTGTTCACGGTGCACGGCGGCGACCCCCCGAAGCAGTTGGAGCTGCGCAGCGGGGTGTTCTCCGCCGGGGTGCGGGTCGACGTGCGGTGACCGGGGGCGGGCGGCGGTCGTACCCTGGGGTCCGTGACCGCCGCCCTCGCCCCCGCCACCGCGCAGCCGCGCCGCCGGCACCCCGGCATGCAGGGGACACGCGGGCGGCACGGTGCGGACACCCGGGGCCGGAACCGGTGACCCGCCTGGCTGCACCGACCTGGCGCGCCCTCGCGCAGGCTCACCAGGAACGCGCCGACTCCCTCACCGCGGGCCACCGTGCCCGCAGGGCAGCGAGGGAACGTCACGCGATCGACGACTTCCTCTACGACTACTACGGCACCAGGCCGTCCGTGCTGCGACGGTGGCACCCCGGCGTCGGAATCACCCTGGAACCCGGACCGGACGGGCCCGCCCCACACGGGGCGTGGCGTTGGTACGCCACCGACGCGGACGGGGGCGTGAGCGTCGACGTCGCGGCGTTCCTGGCCGACCGGGCGGAGTCGGTGCGCTTCATCCACCGGCTGTTGTCCTCGATCGCGTCGCGGCCGGCCTTCACCGGCTGCTTCGGCCTGCACGAGTGGGCGATGGTGTACCGCCAACGTGAGCATCGGCACCCGCTGCCGCTGCGGCTCGGCCAGGCCGGCACGGACGCGGTGGTCGAGTCGCACCAGATCCGCTGCACCCACTTCGACGCGTTCCGGTTCTTCACCCCGGACGCGGTCGGCCTCAACCGGCTCCAACCCACGAGGGAGAGCCAGGTGGAGCTGGACCAGCCGGGCTGCCTGCACGCCTCGATGGACTGCCACAAGTGGGCCACCAAGCTGGGCCCCGCCGTTCCGGGCGATCTGGCGCTCGACTGTTTCGAGTTGGCGCGGGACATCCGGCTGCTCGACATGCAGGCGTCCCCGTACGACTTCTCCTCGTACGGGGAGGCGCCCGTGGCCATCGAGACGCCGGAGGGCAAGGCGGAGTACGTCGCCCGTCAACGCGAGTTCGCCCAGCGTGCCGGCCACCTGCGGGCCCGCCTGATCGGTGTCTGCGGGACCCTGCTGGACCGGGCGGAGCCACCGGAACGGGTGGGGGCGGGAGCCTAACCCTCCCGCGCCCACGGCCGTAGCTTCTCCGGGTTGCGGACCACCCAGATCCGGGTGACGCGCCCGTCCTCGGAGACGTCGAACGAGGCCACGGTCACGACGGCGCCGGCACGCCGGGCCACCAGGCCCGGCACACCGTTGACCGACCGCTCCAGGAGTTCGAGTCCCGGAGCCAGGTCGGCGATGGCGACCATGTACCGGGCGATGTGCGCGCCGCCCTCGACCGGGTGCAGGGCGGTGCCGGCCATGCCGCCACCGTCGGCGGTCATCACGGCAGCCGGGTTGAGCAGACCGACGAGGGCCGCGATGTCCTTGGCCTCCCAGGCCTTCCGGACGTGCCGCACCACGTCGGCCTGGCCGCTCGCCGGCACCGGAGCGCGCGCCACGCTCACCCGCCGCCGGGCGGACGCCGCCAGCTGCTTGCAGGCCGCCGGGGTTCGGCCGAGCACGTCGGCGATCTCGGCGAACGGATACCGGAAGACCTCGTGCAGGACGAACGCCACCCGCTCGGCGGGCGTCGTCGACTCCAGGACGACGAGGAGGGCCATGGCCACCGACTCGTCCAGGACGATCTGGTCGGCAGGGTCGGCAGGGCGGGTGGGGTCCGCGCCGCCCGGGTGGTTCCACTCGGCGCGGTCGGGCAGCGGCTCGGGCAGCCACGCGCCGACATAGCGTTCCCGGCGGGCCCGCGCCGAGCCGAGCCGGTCCAGGCAGATGCGGCTGGTCACCGTCATCAGCCAGGCGCCGGGAGACCGGATCTCCTCCTGCTGGCCCGGTGGCAGCCCGTACCAGCGCGCGTAGGCGTCCTGTACGGCGTCCTCGGCCTCGGTCACCGAGCCGAGCAACCGGTAGGCGACGTTGATCAGTTGGCGCCGCTCGCCGGCTATCTCATCCGTGCGGGTTCCCACAGTTCCCATGCTTCCGGCCGCCCCCGCCTTACCTTTCGCCGGCCCGCGTCGTCGGGCTGGTGAGACCTTAACGATCTACTGCCCGAGGGCGGAAAAGGGGACCGTGACATGGCCACCCAGGTGACGGCGACGACGACGACGAGCACACGGCGCAGCTCCTCGTTCCTGCAGACCGCGATCGCCCTGCAGACCCTGACCATCTTCCTCCAGGCGGTCTCCGCCGGGCTGCTGCTCACCTCGTCGTACGGAGAGACCCTGCACAGCGTCGGAGCCCGGGTGATGTACGGGGCGTCCATGCTGTACGTGCTCGCGGCGGTGCTGGCGTGGAAGCCGGGCGGCGGCTCGCCCCGGCCGGTCTGGCACGCGTCGGGATTCCTCGTCCTCGCCTCGGTGCAGGTCGTGCTCGGCATCGCCCACGTACCGTCGGTCCACCTCCCCCTGGGCGTCCTCATGTTCGGCCTGAGCGTGCTGGCGCTGGCCCGGCGCTGAGGTCCCGCCGCCCGGCCCTCACGCCGGGTGGCCCCGGTGCGCGGCCCACTCCGGGGCGAGGATCGACATCACGGTGGCGTCCACCCACCCGTCGCCGTCGCGGAGGACCTGCCGCAGCGTGCCCTCGGCCACGAACCCGACCTTCTCGTAGACCCGGCGGGCGCGGGGGTTGAAGGCGAACACCTCCAGCCCGATCCGGTGCAGGCCGAGCTGCTCGAAGCCGTAGCCGACGATGAGGCGGACCGCCTCGGTGCCCAGCCCCCGGTCCCGCCCGGCGGGGCCGATCAGGGTGCGGAAGTTGCAGCTGCGGTTGTCCCGGTCCCACTCGTTCAGGACGACCTCGCCCACGCAGGCTCCGGTCGCCCGGTCCACCACGGCTAGGTCCAGCCGGTCCGGCTGGCTGTTGCGGGTGCCGTACCAGGCCCGCAGCCGGGCCGGTTCCAGCCCCTCGCCGGGCGGGCTGCCGGTGAGCCGGGCCACCTCCGGGTCGGCCAGGATCGCCTCGAAGGCCGCGAGGTCGTCGTCGACGAAGGGGCGCAGCAGGGCGCGGTCGCCGGGGAGGGTGGGCTTGACGGAGAAATCGCTCGGCACCCGGCGGATTCTGGGCGAGGGCGCGGCCGGTCCTCAAACCGTTTTCGGGGTCGCGGCCGGCCGGTGGGTGATTGGACGGATCCCCCGTCCGGGCCCGGCCCGGTTGGCACAGTGAGGTGGTGGGCGGCGCCGGGCGGGTCCAGCTGGCCGGCGACGCGGGCGGCGTCAGCCGGCTGGAACTCTTCCTCGACCTGATCTTCGTCTTCGCGTTCCTCAACGTCACCGGGGTGACCGCCGAGCAGCTCAACCCGGCCGGGCTGCCGCGCGGCCTGCTGCTGCTCGTGCTGCTGTGGTGGTGCTGGGCGCCGTTCGCCTGGCTGGGCAGCACCGTCCGGCTGGACCGCGGGGTCATGCCGGTGCTCGTGTTCGGGCTCAGCGCCACCCTGTTCGTGATGGGCCTGACGGTGCGGGAGGCGTTCCACGACCGGCCCGGCGGGCTCTCCGGTCCGGTGGTCTTCGCCCTCGGCTACCTGGTCGTGCGCGGCGCCACGCTGGCCGCCGCCGCGCTGGTCGCCGTCGGGGAGGTGGCACCCCGCCGGTTCGCGCGGCGGGCGTGGCCGCCGCCGTTGGCCGGCGCGCTGTTCCTGCTCGCCGCCGCGCTGGTCCCGGGACACGTGCCGGGCGAGGTGGGCCGGGAGTGGCTCCGCTTCGGGCTGGTGGGCTGCGCGATCGTCGCGGAGTACGGCGGGGCGATGCTGCTCCGCGCGGACCTGTGGCGGATCGGCTCGATCTCGTACTGGGCGGAGCGGCACGCGCTGATCATCCTGATCGGGTTCGGGGAGTCGATCATCTCGGTGGGGCTGAGCCAGGGGGTGGCGGCGACCCAGCCGCTGACCCCGGAGGTGCTGGCCGGGGCGCTGCTCGGGGTGGCGCTGGCCGGCGCGCTGTGGTGGACGTACTTCGACGTGGCCCGGTTCGCGGCCGAGCAGGCGATGGAGCGGGCCGCCGGCACGCGGCGCGCGCTTCTCGGCCGGGACGCGTACAGCTTCCTGCACCTGCCGATGATGGCCGGGCTGATCCTGGTGGCGCTCGGCCTGAAGAAGGTGCTCGGCGAGCTGAGCGCGGACAGCCACGACGCGACCCCGATCCTCACGCTGCTGGTGCTCCACGGCGGGGTGGTGCTCTACCTGCTGGGGCTGGTGCTGTTCGAGGTGCGGACGCTGCGCATCCTGGGCCGGTCGCCGGTGCTCGGCATCCTGCTGGTGGCCGGGCTGGCGCCCGTCGCCCCGCACCTGCCGGCGCTGGCCGAGCTGGCGCTGCTGGCCGCGGCGGTGGGCGCGACCGCGCTGGCCGACGTGACCGTGTTCCGGCACCGGCACCGCCGGTTGCACGCGATGATCGGCCCGACCCAGGAGCACGCCGGGGTCACCCCGAAGGAGCTCTTCTTCGACCTGGTCTTCGTCTACGCCTTCCTCCAGGTGGCCGCGCTGATGGCCGACGACCCGACGTGGTCCGGCCTGGCGCGCGGGCTGCTGGTGCTGGCCGTGCTCTGGCAGGCCTGGTGCGCGTACGCCTGGCTGTCGGCCGAGGTCCGCTCGGAGAGCCCGGTGGTCCGCCTCGTCATGGTGCTCGTGGTGGCGCTCACCGCGCTGATCACGCTGGCCAGCCCGCAGGCGATCGACGACTCGCGGGGTGGCCTGCCCGGGCCGCTGGTCTTCGTCGCCTGCTACGCGGCCATCCGGCTGCTGCACCTGGCCTCGTTCGGGCTGGTGGCGTGGCAGGACCCGGCGTGGCGGACGCCGCCGTTGCGGGCCGCCGCGCCGACCCTCGTCTCGCTCGGGCTCATGCTGGTCGCCGCGCTGCTGCCGCTGCCGGTCGGCGACGTCCGCCAGTTCTCCCCGCCGCGGGTCGGGCTGTGGCTGCTCGCCATCGCGGTCGACCTGGCCGGGAACGCCCGGGTGGGCCTGCGTCACCTCAGCGTGCGCTCGGCGGAGCACTGGGCCGACCGGCACAGCCTGATCATCATCATCGGGCTCGGGGAGGCGGTGATCTCGATGGGCAGCGCCGTGGTGTACACGCCGATCTCGGCCCGGATCGTGGTGGCGGTGTTCCTCGGCACCGCCCTGCTGGCCGCCCTGTGGTGGGCCTACTTCGGCTGGGACAGCACCGAGGGGGAACGGGCGCTGGCCGCCGCCGACGCGCGCACCCGGACCCGGCTGGCCCGCGACGCGTACACGTGGCTGCACCTGCCGATGGTGGCGGGGATCGTGCTGGTCTCGCTGGGCCTGCGCAAGACCATGTCGGTGCTGGGCAGCCGGGGCTTCTTCGAGCTCGGTCCGCCGCCGTATCCACTGGCGCACGCCGCGCTCTTCGGCGGGGTGCTGCTCTACCTGTCGGGAGTCCAGGCGTTCCGGTGGCGGACGACCGGGCGCTGGCGGCCGGCCCGGCTGGTGCAGGCCGTGGTGGTGGCGGCGCTGCTGCCACTGACGGTCGGGCTGTCGGCGCTGCTCGCGCTGGCCCTGCTGGCCGCGGTCTGCCTGGCCCTCACCGCGTTTGAGGTGCTCCGCGACCACGAGCGGGCCGGCATCGGGCCGGTGCGGTCGCGCTGACCCGCGGGTCCGTCAGTCGCCGTCCACCCGGCGGTCGCGCTTGCGCTGGGACTGCCGCTTCTTGTCGGCGAGCCGGCGCTCCTTGGCGGCCCGCGAGGGGCGGGTGGGGCGGCGCGGCTTCGGCGGCGGCGCCACCGCCTCGCGTAACAGGGCGACCAGCCGTTCGCGGGCCGCCTCCCGGTTGGCCAGCTGCGCCCGGTGCTCGCTGGCCGTCACGGTGAGCACCCCGTCGACCAGCCGGCCGGCGAGCCGGTCCAGGGCGCGGGCGCGCAGCGACTCGGGCACGCTCGGCGAGCCGGCCAGGTCGAAGCTCAGCTCCACCCGCGAGTCGGTCGTGTTGACGCCCTGGCCACCCGGACCGGACGAGCGGGAGAAGCGTTCCCGCAGCTCGGCGTCGGGCACCACGAGCCGGTCGGTCACCCGCAGTCCGTCGTCCACGCCCCGAGGCTAGCGCCCGGCGCGGTGGCCCGGGGTGGCGGTCACGGTCGGGGTCGGGGTGGGCGCCGGGCCGGCCGGTTCGTGGTCCGAACCGGCCGCCGCGTACGCCGCCGCCCCGACCAGCAGCAGAGCGATCACCCCGATCTTGGTGACCACCCCGCGGATCGCCGTCCAGGCGGTGCGCCGGGCGCCCGGGACGCTGGTCCGGATCGTCTGATAGTCCTTCCAACCCCGCTGCGCGCGGGCGTACGACGCGCCGACACCGGCGCCGACGACCAGGCCCACCAGGAGGAGGGCCGCGATGACAGCTTGCTCCACCCACGCCAGTATCCATACTCAGCGTAATATTTCCATGGCCCGATGGTCCCACGCCGGATATCCGACAGTTCCCGGCCCGGCACGACGGCGCAGGTCAGGGGCCGCCGGGCCGGTCAGCCGCCGCGGCCGATGATGGTGTCGGCGGTCTGCTGGACCTGGTCGATCGGGATGGCGAACCCGATGCCGATCGAGCCGTTGCCGTCGATGGTGGCGATCGCCGTGTTCACCCCGACCACCTCGCCGCGCGCGTTGACCAGCGGCCCACCGGAGTTGCCCGGGTTGATGGAGGCGTCGGTCTGCACGGCGGTGTGCCGGCCGTTGCCGATGCGGACCTGCCGGTTGAGCGCGCTGACGATACCGGCGGTGACGGTGCCGGCCAGGCCCAGCGGTGAGCCCACGGCGAGCACCGGCTCCCCCACCCGGGTGGAGTTCGGCTTGGCCAGCGGCAGCGCCGCCAGCCGGGCCGACGCCGGGACCCTCAGCACCGCCAGGTCGCTGCCCGGCTCCCGTCCCACCACCTCCGCGGTGAACCGGCGCCCGTCGGAGGTCTCCACCGTCACCGGGCCGGACCCGCCCCGCGACAGGATGTGGTCGTTGGTCACGATGTGCTGCTCGTTGTCGATGGCGAAGCCGGAGCCGCTGGCCGACGCGCCGGACGAACCGCCGACCATCACCGAGACCACCCCGGGCACCGTCTTCTCGGCGGCGGTGACCAGCTCCGCCGGCACCGGCGCGGCCGAGGCCGCCGACGGGCCCGGCGCGTCCCGGTCGGCGGCCCAGGTGCCGGCCGCCGCCCCGGAGACGGTGGACAGGGCCACCACGGCCGCCGCGCTCAGCAGCCGGCGACGCCAGCCCCGCCGCGCGGCCTCCCGCTCGGAACCGGGTACGTCCCAGCGCCCGCGGCCGTCCGGGTCCAGCTCCGGCGAGACGAACCACGGGCCCCGCGGTTCGCCGAGTCCGGTCTGCACTGCCATACCTGGGCTCCTCACGTGTCGTGCGTCGTCCGGTCCTTGCGCGGTCAGGGCAGTCGGGAGAACCACCGCAGCGATCCGGCGGCGGCCCCCATGGCGAAGACCAGCCCGAGGCCGATGAAGCGGGCCGAGATGTCCTGCCGTTCGTTGCGGTAACCCACCGACGTGCCGATGTCCTCGTAGACGGCGCGCAGCTCGGCGCTGGTGGACGCCTCGTGGAAGCCGCCCCCGGTCTCCTCGGCGACCGCCTTGAGGGTCTGCCCGTCGACCGGCACCTGGATCGCCCGCCCACCCCGGTCGACCGAGCCGGTCGGCGTGCCGAACGAGATGGTGTGCACCGGCACCTTGGCCGCCACGGCCTGGCCGGCCGCCTCCAGCGGATCCATGCCGGACGTGTTCGCCCCGTCGGAGAGGATGATGATCCGCGCCGGCGGCGGGTCCTTGGCGGCCTTGGCGTCCAGGCTCTTGACCGCGCCCAGCGAGGTGCTGATCGCCTCGCCGATGGCGGTGCCCTGCACCCCGGTGATCCCCTCGGCGAGCCGCTCGACCCCCTCGTCCAGGGCGTCGCGGTCGGTGCTCGGGGGCACCAGCACCGCCGCGCTGCCGGCGAACGCGACGAGTCCCACGTTGAACTCGTCCGGCAGCCCGTCGACGAACCGGCGGGCGGCCTCCTTGGCGGCGGTCAGCCGGTCCGGATCGACGTCGCCGGCCAGCATCGAGGTGGACACGTCCACCGCCACCATCACGGTGGCCCGTTCCCGGGGCACCCGCACCTCGGCGTTGGGCCGGGCGAAGCCGACCACCAGCAGCGCGAGCATGGCGAGGAAGAGTCCCGCCGGGACGTGCCGGCGCCAGGCCGGCCGCTGCGGGGCGACCCGGTCCAGCAGCCGCAGGTTGGTGAAGCGCACCGCGTACCGGCTCTGCCGGCGCTGCATGGCCAGGTAGCCGACGACCAGCGCGGCGACGCCCAGCAGGAGCCAGAGGCGGGCGGGCGACTGCCAGGTCACGCCCCACCTCCCCGGGGCGCGGCGGGCGCGGCCGCGAGCCGGCGCTGGGCGTGCACGTGCCGGACGATGTCCGCGCCCCAGTCCCGGTCGGTGCGCAGCGCCAGGTGCGTCGCGCCGGACCGGCGCAGCGCGTCCCGCACCTGGTCGCGCTGGGCGGCGGCGGCCCGGGCGTACCGCTCGCGCAGGCCCGGGTCGCCGGTCCACACCTCGCGGCGGCGGCCGGTCTCCGGGTCCACCAGGGTGACCAGCCCGACGTCGGGCAGCTCCAGCTCGCGCGGGTCGGTCACCTCGACGGCCAGCACCTGGTGCCGGACGGCCAGCCGGCGCAGCACGGGCTCCCAGGCCGGGGCGGCGTCCGGGTCGTCGGGCAGCCCGTCGAGGAAGTCGGAGACGACCACCACGAGGCCGCGCCGGGTGGCCATCCGCTGGAGCCCGTCGAGCCCGTCGTGCAGGCCCGGCGTCTCCGCGTGCCCGTCGGTGCGCGGCGCGCCCAGCAGGGCGCGGAGCAGCCCGAGCAGGTGGGTACGCCCGCCGCGGGCCGGGAACCGGCGGATGCCGTCCGGGGTGAGCACCTGGCCGCCGAGGCGGTTGCCGACGCCGGCGGTGAGGAAGCCGACCGCCGCCACGGCGGCCACCGCGAGCTCCCGCTTGTCCAGTGTGGCCGTGCCGTACTCCATGCTGGGGCTGGCGTCGACCAGCAGCCAGGTGGTCAGCTCGCGGTCGGCGTCGACCACGCGTACGTGCGGGACGGTGGTCCGGGCGGTCACCGCCCAGTCCATCCGGCGGACCTCGTCCTCGCCGGGGCGGTACTCCCGGCTGCCGGCCGCCTCGCTGCCGGGCCCGGGCAGCAGGCCGCGGTACTGGCCGTGCAGCAGCCCGTCGAGCCGCCGGGTGACGGTCAGTTCCAGCCGGCGCAGCCGCTGGTCGGGAGCCAGGTCGGCCAGTCCGGGGTCGGGCATGGTGGGTGCGTCCCGGCGTCTCATGCCGCCGCCAGGTCGGCCGCCGCCTCCGGGTGCCCGGTGACCACCCGGGGTGATGGCACCGCCTCGACCAGCCGGCGGACCAGCGACTCGGCGGAGACCCCGTCGGCCACCGCGTCGAAGGAGAGCACCAGCCGGTGGGACAGCACGTCCACCGCGAGGTCCCGGACGTCCTCCGGGAGCACGTGGTCGCGGCCGTGGATCAGCGCCTGCGCCCGCGCCGCGGCCACCAGGCCGAGGGTGGCCCGGGGGCTGGCCCCGTACGCCAGCAGCGGCGCGATCTCGGGCAGCCCGAACCGCCCCGGGTCGCGGGTGGCGAGGATGAGCCGGACCACGTACTCGGCGAGGGCGTGGTGGACGAAGATGTCGGCGGCCCGGCGCTGGAGCGCGCGCAGCCGCACGGGGTCGAGGACCGGGCGGGCGGTCGGCCGCTCGGTGCTCATCCGGTAGAGGATGGCCAGCTCGTCGGCGTCGCTCGGGTAGTCGACGACGACCTTCATGAGGAAGCGGTCGCGCTGCGCCTCGGGGAGCTGGTAGACCCCCTCCGACTCGATCGGGTTCTGGGTGGCCAGCACCAGGAACGGGTCGGGGACCGGCCAGCTCCGGCCGCCGATGGAGACCTGCCGTTCGGCCATCGCCTCGAGCAGCGCCGACTGCACCTTGGCCGGGGCCCGGTTGATCTCGTCGGCGAGCACCAGGTTCGCCATGATCGGGCCCAGCTCCACGTCGAACGACTCGGTGGAGGCGCGGTAGATGCGGGTGCCGACGATGTCGGAGGGGACCAGGTCGGGGGTGAACTGGATCCGGGAGAAGGTGCCGCCGACCACGGTGGCGAGGGTCTGCGCCGCGAGGGTCTTGGCCACCCCCGGTACGCCCTCCAGCAGGCAGTGGCCGTCGGCGATCAGGGCGGTGAGCAGGCGATCGACGAGCCGATCCTGCCCGACGATCACGCGTTTGACCTCGAAGAGGGTCTGTTCCAGCTCGACGCCGCTCGCGTCGGCATCGACCGGGCTGGGCACGCTGGCCAGGGTGTCCGAGATGTCCGTCACGGTGCTTGCTTCCCGTGCCGGCGTGCGGACAAACGTCGGATTATCGGCCCCTGGGCGGCCCTTCCGGGGCCGGACCGGGACGACTCTCCCGGCCGGTCGGCAACGGTGCGAGCGGGGTGGGAAGGCGCAGACGGGTCGGGCGGCCACGACAGCCGGCCCCCGCCCGGGGGCGGGGGCCGGCTGCTTTTGGCGGGGTCAGTTGGCGATGAGCAGGTGGAACGGCCGATCCGCGTACCCGCCGCTGGAGCTGCGGGTCTGGACGAAGACCGCGTTCGGGATCAGGTAGCGGGGCGACACCGAGACCTCGCCCGCGGGCGGGACGTTCGCCGCGTCGTTGCTGCCGATCGTGGCGTGCAGCCCCTTGAGGTTGACGGCGTAGTCGAGCGTCACCTGGTACTGCCCGGCGAACTGGCCCTGCACCGACGGGGAGAACTTCTTGGCGCTCACGACGTTCGGGGAGTGCTGGAGCAGGGTTCCGTTGCTGCTGACCACCGCCCAGGCGACCAGCCCGGGGGCCGGCGCGGCGAGGGTGGCGTTCAGCGCGGCCTTCGCGGCCCGGGTCTCGGCGGCGGTCACCGGCGGCTGCTGGTCGGCCTGGCGCACGCCGGGCTGCCCGACCTCGGCCGGAGCCTTCGCCGCCGGGTGGGCGGCGGCCGCGAAACCGCCGCCGGCCAGGGTGAGGGACAGCGCGGCGAGGGCCACCACCGTCGCCTTGCGCTTGAGGAATGTGGCCATGACAGATCTCCCTTTTGTGACCGTGGTGACACGGCCGGCCCGCGTTATGCGGGACGGATGAATGCGGCACGGGAGCCAGGCGCAGAACAATTGCGGACCATCGGGGGGTCCACGTCGGATCGCACCGTCAGTGTAGAGCTGCACCTGGCATTGAGCTGGTCTTACTACGGAGAGTCGCGACGTCTCGACCAGGTGGAACCTAGCACCGGAAAATGCGGACGGTCAATAGCTCACATTTACTGTCCGGCGAATGGAAAACGCTTCCGATAATTGTGAGAGGTGAGCGCCGGGCCATTCACGAAAATGCCCGGCCGCGGCGGCGGGTAGCGTGACGGCCATGATCACGACGAAGGGGCCGGGACGGGCCGGCAGCCGGGCGGCGCGGTTCGCCACGATCGCCTGCTGGCTGGCGGTCGCGCCGGTGGTTGCCTGGGCGGCGCTCCGGCTGGCCGGCCTGGAACAGGGGCCGCTGGTGCAGGCCGTCGCCTTCACGCCGTACGTCGCCGCCGCCGCGCTCCTCCCGGTGGTGCTGGCGCTCGCCCTGCGGCGCCGCGCGCCCGCGGTGGTGGCGGCCCTCGCCGCGCTGGCGCTGGTCGCCGCGGTGGCGCCGCGGGTCGTCCGCGACGACCGGCCCACGGCGGACGGTCCGGCCCTCCGGCTGCTCACCGCCAACCTGCTCAAGGGCGGCGCCGACCCGGCGCGGCTGGTCGAGCTGGTCCGGGCGCACCGGGTGGACGTGCTGACCGTGCAGGAGTTCACCCCGGAGATCGCCGCCGAGGTGGACCGGCTCGGGCTGGCCACGCTGCTGCCCTACCGGATGCTGAACCCGGAGGTCGGCACCACCGGATCCGGGCTGTACGCGCGCCACCCGCTGAGCGGCACGGGCTGGCGGCGCAACGAGGGCTTCCAGCTCACCCAGGCGTACGGGACGGTGGCCGTGCCGGGTGCGCCACCGCTGCGGGTGGAGTCGGCGCACCCGGCCGCCCCGTACGCGGTCGACGTGGTGCCGGACTGGTGGACCGACCTGCGGGCCCAACCGCCGGCCACCCCGCGCGGCGGGTTGAGCATCCTGGCCGGCGACTTCAACGCCACCCTCGACCACGCGCCGCTACGCGACCTGATCGACACCGGCTACGTGGACGCCGCCGACGCGGCCGGCGCCGGGCTGTCCGGCACCTGGGGCCCCTACGACGGTGACCCGATCCCGCCGGTCACCATCGACCACGTGCTGGTCGACCGGCGCATCGAGGTACGCGCGGTCAGCGTGCACGGCGTGCCGGGCAGCGACCACCGGGCCGTACTGGCCGAACTGCGGCTGCCCGCCGCGTGAGCGTCAGACCCGGGCCCGGTCCAGGCCGTAGGTGAGGGCGTCGACCAGGGCGTGCCAGCTCGCCTCGACCACGTTGGGGTGGACGCCGACCGTGGTCCAGTCGCGGCCCGCCCCGGCGGTCTCCACGAGCACCCGGGTCACCGCGCCGGTGCCGTGGCTGCCCTCCAGGATGCGGACCTTGTAGTCGGCCAGCTCGAACTCCCGCAGCTCCGGGTAGTGCCGGGCGAGCGCCACCCGCAGCGCCTCGTCCAGGGCGTTGACCGGGCCGTTGCCCTCGGCGGTGGCGATGACGCGCTCGCCGCGTACCCGGATCTTCACGGTGGCCTCGGAGACCACCGCGCCGTCCTCGCGGTGCTCGACCAGCACCCGGTAGGACTCCAGGGCGAAGGGCCGGGCCGGCGCGGCGTCCGGCAGCTCGGAGCGGACCAGCAGTTCGAAGGAGGCGTCGGCGGCCTCGAACGACCACCCGCCGGCCTCCAGTTCCTTGACCCGGCTGGTGACCCGGGACAGGGTCTCCGGATGGCCGGCCAGGTCCAGGCCCAGCTCGCGACTCTTGAGCTCGACGCTGGCCCGGCCGGCCATCTCGGTCACCAGGATCCGCATGTCGTTGCCCACCACCGAGGGATCCACGTGGTTGTAGAGCAACGGGTCCACCTTGATCGCGCTCGCGTGCAGCCCCGCCTTGTGGGCGAAGGCCGCGGCCCCGACGTAGGCCTGGTGGGTGTCGGGGGCGATGTTGGCGATCTCGGCGATGGCGTGCGAGACCCGCACCATCTGTTCCAGGCAGCCCTCCGGTAGGACGGGCATGCCGAGCTTGAGCTGGAGGTTGGCCACGATCGCGAAGAGATCGGCGTTGCCCGGGCGCTCGCCGTACCCGTTCGCGGTGCCCTGCACATGCCGGATGCCGGCCTCGACCGCCGCGATCGTGTTGGCCACGGCGCAGGCGGTGTCGTTCTGGGCGTGCATGCCGAGCAGTTCCGGGGCGATCCCGGTCCGCGCGGTCAGGTCGGTGATCGCGGCGGTGACCTGGGAGGGCAGCATCCCGCCGTTGGTGTCGCAGAGGACGAACCGCTCGGCACCGGCGGCGAGCGCGGTCTCCGCCACCGCGGCCGTGTACGCGGGGTCCTGCCGGTAGCCGTCGTAGAAGTGCTCCCCGTCGACGAAGACCCGCCGGCCCTGCGCCACCAGGTACGCGACCGTGTCCCGGACCATCGCGAGGTTCTCCTCGGCGGTGGTGCGCAGGGCCCGCTCGACGTGCCGCAGGTCCGCCTTGGCCACCAGGGCCACGGCCGGGGTCGCCGCGTCGAGCAGCCCGCGCACCTGCGGGTCGTCCTCGACCGCGACGCCCGCCTTCCGGGTGGCCCCGAACGCGACCAGGATCGCGTGCCGCAACTCCAGCTCGGTGCGGGCGCGGCGGAAGAACTCGGTGTCCTTCGGCACGGCGCCCGGCCAGCCGCCCTCGATGAAGCCGACCCCGAGGTCGTCGAGCAGGCGGGCCACCGCCAGCTTGTCGACCACCGAGTAGGTGAGCCCCTCGCGCTGGGCGCCGTCGCGCAGCGTCGTGTCGTACACCTGGAAGGTCATGGGAGTCCTCTTCTCGAACCTGCGGGGAGCAACAAAAAGACCCCCCGCGGATGCGGGAGGTCTGCGCGCTCGGCGAGGGGGAAGGCCGGCGCGCTAGCTGCCAATAATCAGGACGGAGCTGGTCACGGTCCGTACTCTGCCACTCCGATCCGGCTTGTGGGAGGAGAAACCCACATCGCGGGACGGGTCCGTGATCGACTTAACAAGCCGCCCTGCCCAGGGTCCGGCGGTGACCGGGCTGCGGAAGTATCTGGAACAGATCCAGTTACCGGCCTGGCGTCGTCGCCAGGCCGCCGTCAAGGAGGACCCGTGCTCACTGTCGGTGACCACTTCCCCGAGTACGAACTCACCGCGTGCGTCTCGCTCGACGCCGACAAGGCGTTCGAGACGATCAACCACAAGACCTACGAGGGCAAGTGGCGCGTCGTCTTCTTCTGGCCGAAGGACTTCACCTTCATCTGCCCGACGGAGATCGCCGAGTTCGGCCGCCTCAACGGCGAGTTCGCCGACCGGGACGCCCAGGTTCTCGGCGTCTCCGTGGACAACGAGTTCGTGCACTACGCCTGGCGCAAGGACCACCCGGACCTGCGCGACCTGCCCTTCCCGATGCTCAGCGACATCAAGCGTGAGCTGACCGCCGACTGCGGCGTGCTCGGCGAGGACGGCGTCGCCCAGCGGGCCACCTTCATCGTCGACCCGGACAACGAGATCCAGTTCGCCATGGTGACCGCCGGCTCGGTCGGCCGGAACGTCTCCGAGGTGCTGCGGGTGCTCGACGCCCTGCAGACCGACGAGCTCTGCCCGTGCAACTGGAACAAGGGCGGCGCCACCCTGGACGCCAACGCGCTGCTCGCCGGTGCCGGGGCCTGAGCATGGGTCTGGACGCGGTCAAGGCGGCCCTGCCCGAGTACGCCAAGGACATCAAGCTCAACCTCGGCTCCACCATCGCCACCTCGACGCTGAAGCCGGAGCAGGCCTGGGGCACCGCCCTGGCCTGCGCGGTGGCGGCCCGTAACCCGGTGGTGCTGCGGGAGATCGCCGCCGAGGCGGCCGGGCACCTCACGCCCGAGGCGGTCGAGGCGGCCAAGGGCGCGGCCACCATCATGGCGATGAACAACGTCTACTACCGGGCCAAGCACCTCATCGGCGACGAGCAGTACGCCTCGCTGCCGGCCCGGCTGCGGATGCAGATCATCGCCCGGCCCGGGGTGGAGAAGACCGACTTCGAGCTCTGGTGCCTCGCCGTCTCGGCGATCACCGGCTGCGGCGTCTGCCTGGAGTCGCACGAGAAGACCCTGCGGGCCGCCGGGTTCAGCCGCGACCAGGTGCACGAGGGGCTGCGCATCGCCTCCGTGGTGCACGCCGCCGCGGTGGCCCTGGACGCGGAGGCCGCGCTGGCCTGAGCCGGCCGGTGTATCGATCTCCGCAACCGGGTAGGCAGGGATTCGACAGGCAAATCCCCCGAGAAAGTCGAGAAAGGGAGTGTTGACGCCATGGAGCGGCTCGACCCTCGAACGACCCACGGGACGCCGGATCCGCTGACCCAGGGTGGTCAGGGCGCCTTCGCGGGCGGCGCGCCCGCCGGGCGCTTCGATCCGTGGAGCTACCGGGACGACGCCGGGGTGACCGGAGTCGACCTGGTCGGCTACAAGGTGGAGGCGAGTGACGGCGGTATCGGCAAGGTGGACCGGGCCAGCCACGAGGTGAACTCCAGTTTCCTCGTGGTGGACACCGGCCCGTGGATCTTCGGCAAGAAGGTCATGCTGCCGGCCGGCACCGTCAACCACGTCGACCACGACGAGCGGAAGGTCTACGTCGACCGGAGCAAGGACCAGATCAAGGCCGCGCCCGAGTACGACGAGGCCACCGACACGGACCCGGCCTACCGGGACAAGCTCGGCGGTTACTACGACGACACCTACTCGTCGATCCCGCCGGGCACCGCCCGGTAACGGAGAGACCTGCAACCAGCGGCCGGCGGGGCACATCGTGGCCCCGCCGGCCGTTACCGTGTCAGGGGTGGACGCTCCGGAGACCCCCTTTCCCGCGCTCTTCAACTTCCGCGACGTCGGCGGCTACCGCACCCGCGACGGGCGCACCGTCCGGCGCCGCCGGCTCTACCGCTCCGACTCCCTGCACCGCATCGACGAGACCGACCGGGCGGCGTTCACCGCGCTCGGCATCCGCACCGTCATCGACCTGCGCCGCCCCACCGAGGTGGCCCGCGACGGCCGGGTGCCCGCCTACGACGGGCTGGCCTACCGGCACATCCATCCCGAGCACCAGGACTGGGCCGAGCGGACGTACGAGCCCGGCAGTGACCTGGCCCGCTACCTCGCCGACCGGTACGCCGACCTGGCCCGCACCGGCACCGCCGGGCTGGCCGAGGCGGTCGGCCTGATCGCCGACAGCGCCAACGCGCCGGTGGTGGTGCACTGCGTCGCCGGCAAGGACCGCACCGGCATCGTCTGCGGGCTCACCCTGGCCGTGCTCGGCGTCCCCGACGACGACGTCGCCGCCGACTACGCGCTCAGCACCGCCGCGTCCGAGCGGTTCAGCGCCTGGGTCCGGGCCACCCTGCCGGACGCCGTGGAGCCTCCGCCGCCGTTCCTGGCCTCCCCCGCCGAGGCGATGATGCTCTTCCTCACCGAGCTACGCGAGGGCCACGGCTCCGTCGAGGGCTACCTCCGCCACGCCGGCGTGACCGACGAGCAGGTCAAGGCCCTCCGCGCCCACCTCCTGGACTGACCCGGGAAGCGCGCACGGCCGGCGCCGTCGAGGACGGGCCGGCCGTGCGGGACGCGCTGGTGGAGGGTCAGAGGACGCGGGAGACCCAGCCGTGCCGGTCCTCGACGCGGCCGCGCTGGATGTCCACCAGCTTCTGGCGCAGCGCCATGGTGGAGCGGCCCGGCTCGCCGCCGCCGATCAGGAACTCCCCGTCCGGGAAGCGCACCCCGCCGATCGGGGTGATCACGGCGGCGGTGCCGCAGGCGAACACCTCGCGCAGCCGCCCGCTGGCCGCGTCGGCCTGCCAGTCGGCGAAGCTGACCGGCCGCTCCTGCACCCGGTGCCCCGACTCCGCGGCCAGGGTGAGGATCGCGTCGCGGGTGATGCCCGGCAGGATGGTGCCGGTCAGCGGCGGGGTGA
Source organism: Micromonospora halotolerans (assembly GCF_032108445.1). Taxonomy (NCBI): domain Bacteria; kingdom Bacillati; phylum Actinomycetota; class Actinomycetes; order Micromonosporales; family Micromonosporaceae; genus Micromonospora; species Micromonospora halotolerans. The sequence goes on from NZ_CP134876.1 coordinate 1,070,296, forward strand.
CCAGGGTGTCGTCGTCGTAGACGAAGAAGACGTTCATGCCGCCCAGCTCGTCGACGAAGCGCCGCTCCACCGCGTCCAGGAAGACCACCTGGTCACAGCCGGCCTCGATGGCCTCGGCCTGCGCGGCGAGCGAGGCGGCGTAGTTGCCGCCGCACTTGGCCGCGCCGGTGCCGCCGGGCGCGGCCCGGGTGTAGTCCGGCGAGACCCAGACCGTCACCGGCTTGACCCCACCGGCGAAGTACGCCCCGGCGGGCGAGGCGATCACGCAGTAGAGGTACTCGTTGGCCGGGCGGACGCCGAGGAAGACCTCGCTGGCGAACATGAACGGGCGCAGGTAGAGGCTGGCGTCCTCGTGCTCCGGGATCCAGTCCTGGTCGATCTCGACGAGGCGGCGCAGCGACTCGACGAACGTCTCCGCCGACAGCTCGGGCATGGCCAGCCGGTGCGCGGAGGCGGCGAAGCGGGCCGCGTTGGCCTCCGGGCGGAACATGGTCACCGACCCGTCCCCGGTCCGGTACGCCTTCAGCCCCTCGAAGATCTCCTGCGCGTAGTGCAGGACCGCGGCGGCCGGGTCCATGGGGATCGGCGCGCGCGCCTCCACCCGGGCGTCGTACCAGCCCTTGCCCTCGGCGTACCGGATGGTCACCATGTGGTCGGTGAACACCCGGCCGAAGCCCGGGTTCGCCAGCAGGGCGGCCCGGTCGGCGGCGGATACCGGCGCGGGATTCGGACGGATCTCGAAATCGAGCTTGTCACCACCGCTCATCGCGCTGACCTCCCTGCGGGTCCACGGCATGCGGGATCGCACGCCGACGTCACTGGTGCCAGAAACTTACCCCGAACGGTCGTTCAGCGGATAGCTCCGCCCCGGCACATCCGGCACCGCCGGACGGGCGGCCCACCGGGCCGGGACGGGAGCGGGCCCGGGTACGGGTACGGGTCTGGCGGCCCGGATCCGGGCCGAGGTGACGGCCCGGTCAGGCTACGGCGTAGCCGGCGAGACGGTCGCCGACCTCCTCGGTGCGCAGCGGCGCGCCGGGCGTACGGCCGGCCAGCTCGGTGGCGACGGCGGCGGTGACCCGCGCGGCGGCGTCGGCGTGGCCGAGCTGGTCGAGCAGGAGTGCGGCGGAGAGCACGGCGGCCACCGGGTCGGCGATCCCCCGGCCGGCGATGTCCGGCGCGGAGCCGTGCACCGGCTCGAACATCGACGGGTACCGCCCCTCGGGGTTGATGCAGCCGCTGGCCGCCAGCCCGATGCCGCCGGTCACGGCGGCGGCGATGTCGGTGAGGATGTCGCCGAAGAGGTTGTCGGTGACCACCACGTCGTAGCGCGACGGGTTGGTCACCAGGAACATCGCGGCGGCGTCGACGTGCTGGTACTCGGTGGTCACGTCGGGGTGCTCGGCGGCGACGGCCGCGAAGGCGCGGGCCCACAGCGAGCCGGCGTGGGTGAGCACGTTGGTCTTGTGCACCAGGGTGACCTTGCGCCGTTCCCGGCGGCCGGCCCGGGCGAAGGCGTCGCGGATCACCCGCTCGACGCCGTGCCGCGTGTTCAGGCTCTCCTCGGTGGCCACCTCGGCCGGGGTGTCCCGGTGCAGCGAGCCGCCGGCCCCCGCGTAGAGGCCCTCGGTGCCCTCGCGGACCACCACCAGGTCGACCTCGCCCGGCTTGACGGCGGCCAGCGGGCCGGCGACGCCGGACCAGAGCCGGGAGGGGCGGAGGTTGACGTACTGGTCGAAGGCGAAGCGGAGCTTGAGCAGCAGCCCCCGCTCCAGCACGCCCGGCGGCACGGTCGGGTCGCCGACCGCGCCGAGCAGGATGGCGTCGTGCCCGGCCAGCTCGTCGAGGACCGAGTCGGGCAGCACCTCGCCGGTGCGGTGGTAGCGGGCCGCGCCGAGGTCGTACTCGGTCGCCTCGACCCCGGGGAGCACCGCGTCGATGACCTTGCGGGCCTGCGCGACCACCTCGGGTCCGATGCCGTCCCCGGCCACCACCGCGATGCGTGCCACCTGGCGCTCCTCACCTCGTCGCTCTGGCGCAACCGTACGTCGCCGTCCCGGCTCCCGGTACGAGCCTTCCAGCATTCGGGATACCCCGATGCACAGGAGTCTCCCAGGTGGCATTCATGGTCCGGTCATCTCCACTGCCTAGGGTCGGTGGGGACAGGGTCGACGGGGGCCCGGGACCGGCTTGCGCCGCGGCGCTGCGGCGTGGTCAGCGAGGGAGCAGTGTCATGCGGATCGAGGAGCAGCGGCGGGGCCGCTGGACGGACGAGCAGCCCCGCACCCGGTGGATCGACCAGAAGGCCTTCCGCCACCGCCGCCCCGACCTGCGCCTCGGCAGCCGCAGCCACCGGCTGGAGCGGGCCGGCGGCACGGCCGGCGACCGGATCAGCGTCCGGCACACCGTCCGCACCTCCACCGCCGAATACTCGCTGCTGCTCAACGCGCCCGAGTGGCTGGGCCGCCGGGGCATCGGCGAGGCGCTCCGGGACGCCGTCGCCGAGCTGCGCGCCATCGATTTCACCTACGGGCCGAACCAGCCGGACAGCCTGGTGTCGAAGCTGCGCCGGGGCGAGATCGGCCCCGAGTCGTACCCGCCGTTGGCCGACCTGGTGGACCGCTGCGCCGCGATGCGGGCGGCGACCGACGGGTGGTTCGACGCCTGGGCGGTGCCGGGCGGCTTCGACCCGGGCGGCCTGCTCGGCGGCTGGGCGGTGGAGCGCGCCGCGGCCCGCCTGCGCGCCGCGGGCGTCCACGACTACGCCGTGCTCGCCGGCGCCGACCTGACCGTCCGGGGCCACGCCGCGCACGGCGGTCCGTGGCGGGTCGCCGTGCACCACCCGACCGACGGGCACCGGGCGCCGCTGGTGCTGGAGATGACCGCCGGAGCGGTGGGCACCTCGGGCGTGACCGGGCGGCGGGGGCACGTGGTGGACCCGCACACCGGCGAGCCGGCCGACCAGCTGGTCGCCGCCACAGTGGTGGGTCCGGACCTCGCGGTGGCCGACGCCTACGCCACAGCCCTGTACGCCGCCGGCCCGGCCGGGCTGGCCTGGTTCCGCAACGGCTCGGACTACCGGGCGCTCTTCGCCCACCGCCGGCGCTGACCGCGCGGCGCGCCGCCCCGCCTTCGCATCCGGGGCGCGAACCGCGATCGGCCCCCACTGTCTCGGCAACGACTGTGGGGGCCGGTCAGCGACGAGTGCGCGTGGCTCGCGCAATCGAGGGGTGCGGGCCGGTGGGTCGGACGGCCGACCGCGCCACCCGAAGACGGGCCGGATATCGACTCAGCCAGTGACCGCACGGGTACGCTAGCGAATCGACGCAACTCGACGCAAGAGTCTCCACAGCGGACCGTCGGGTGTCCTGTCGGTAATCAGCGAGCCAACCTGCGGCGGGGCAGGGGTGACGGCGCGCACCCGGGATGGCACGCTGTCCGCCGTGAGTTTCGACTTGAGCGTGTGGGCCCTGCCGGCCGGGGCCACGCCCGACGAGGTGCGGGCGGCGGTGCAGCGGTGCCGCGAGGGACGGCACGGCGAGCAGTACCCCGATCCGCGGGTGGTCGCCTTCTACCGCGCCATCACGGCCAGCTACCCCGACCGGCCGGCCGGCCCGGGCACGCCGTGGGAGGTCGCCCCGCTGCACGCGGCCGGCGACCACGTGGAGATGAACCTCTTCCCCACCTGCGCGGACGAGGTGCTGCTGGACATCGAGCGGCTGGCCGGCGAGCACGATCTGATGCTCTTCGACGCCCAGGACGGCTCGGTCTACCCGCCGCCGGCCCGCGTCCAGACCTGACCTCCGGCAACGACGAGGGGCCCGGCCGTCCGGCCGGGCCCCCGATCCGTCGTGGCCGGACTACTCGTCGCGCAGGTCGGCCGCGCTGGCCGCGACCGCGCCGATCGAGTCGGCCGCCGAGGTGAGCAGGTCCGCGCCGAGCGCCTGGTCGACGGTGAGCGTCATGAGCGTCTCGCCGCCGGCCTCCCGGCGGGCCACCTGCATGGCGGCGATGTTCACGCCGGCCTCGCCGAGCAGCGTGCCGACGGTGCCGACCACGCCGGGCCGGTCGGCGTAGCGCAGGAAGACCAGGATGCCCTCCGCGCCGATCTCCACGTCGAAACCGTCCACCTCGGTCAGCTTGAGGACGTCCCGCGCGCCGGTGTGGGTGACCGTGCCGGAGACGCTGACCGTCCGGCCGTCCGGCAGCGCGCCGCGGACGGTGACCAGGTTGGGGTGGTCGACGGTCTCGGCCTGCGTGGCGAGGGTGACCTCGACGCCCCGCTCGGCGGCCAGGTGCGGCGCGTTGACGTAGGTGACCTGCTCCTCCACCACCGAGCTGAACAGCCCCTTGGTGGCGGCGAGCTTGAGCACCGACACGTCGTTGGCGACGACCTCACCGCGCACGTCGACGGTGACGCTGGCGGCCACCCCGCCGGCCAGGGCGGTGAAGGCCCGGCCCAGCTTCTCGGCCAGCGGCAGCAGCGGCCGGACGTCCTCGGCGACCACGCCGCCGGCCTGCACGTTCACGGCGTCCGGCACGAACTCGCCCTGCAGGGCCAGCTTGACGCTCTTCGCCACGGCCAGGCCGGCCTTGTCCTGCGCCTCGTGGGTGGACGCGCCCAGGTGCGGGGTGGCCACCACGTTGTCGAAGGCGAACAGCGGCGAGGAGGTGCACGGCTCCTTGGCGTAGACGTCGACGCCGGCGCCGGCGACCCGGCCCTCGGCGATCGCGTTCGCGAGCGCCTGCTCGTCGACCAGGCCACCGCGGGCGGCGTTGACGATCCGGACGCCCGGCTTGACGATCGCCAGTTCCTTCTCGCCGATGAGGCCCACCGTCTCGGGGGTCTTGGGCAGGTGGATCGAGATGAAGTCGCTCTCCCGGAGCAGCTCCTCCAGGCCGACCAGCCGGACGCCGAGCTGCGCGGCACGGGCCGGCTGGATGTACGGGTCGTACGCGATCAGGCGGGTGCCGAAGGCGGCGATGCGAGACGCGAACAGCACGCCGATGCGACCGAGGCCCACCACACCGACCGTCTTGCCCTGCAGCTCCACGCCCGTGTACTTGGACCGCTTCCACTCCCCGGCCTTCAGCGCGGCGCTGGCGCTCGCGGTGTTGCGGGCCACGGCGAGCAGCAGCGCCACCGCCTGCTCGGCGGCGGAGACGATGTTGGAGGTGGGCGCGTTGACGACCATGACGCCCCGCGCGGTGGCGGCCGGGACCTCGACGTTGTCCAGCCCGACGCCGGCCCGGGCGACCACCTTGAGCCGCGGGGCCGCCGCGATCGCCTCGGCGTCGATCTGGGTGGCGCTGCGTACGATCACCGCGTCGGCCTCGGAGAGCGCGGAGAGCAGGGCCGGGCGGTCGGTGCCGTCCACGTGACGCACGTCGAAGTCGTGCGCGAGCACCTCGATGGCGGCGGGAGCGAGTTCTTCGGCGATCAGTACGACAGGATTCATCGGTCCTCGTAGACGCTCGGTTTTGTGGTCGGCCTGGGGCGTCGGGACGCCGCGCTGCGCCCTGCGCCGATCCGTGCCATGGCCGTCGGGTGCCGGCTGGAGCACCTCACCAAGGATGGTAGGGGGCGGCCCGCCCTCCGGGTCCCGGACCGCGGGGTGAGCGCCCTCACACAGGTTCGTTGCACGCCGGTCACCCACCGTTCACCCGAGGGCCGGCTGGCGTGGCCCCGCTACAACAGGAGCCAGCCGTCGCGCCGGGAGGAGCCGCCCATGTCGCTCGTGGTCCGAATCGCGCTGCTCCGCCCGCTGGCCCGTCGCCGCCCGCTCCGCTGGGGTCCCCGGCTGGCCGAGGCGTTGGTCACCCGGTCCCAGGTGGTGAGCGGACTGCCCGGCGGGGCGGCCCGGCGCCTGGCGGCCGCCGAGGAGGCGGTGGCGCTGTGCCGCCGGCTTGCCGCGGACCGGCCGGACCGACACCGCGCGGACCTGGCCCGCGCGCTCGTGGCCCGGGTCGGCATGCCCGACCTTCAGCTCGCGACGGAGGCGGTCGACCAGCTCCGGGAGGCGATCGGGTACGTCGAGGATCCGCCCGACCGCGCCGGGCTGGTGGTGCTCGCCGCCGCCCGGGGGCTGCTGGCCAGCAACCTGTCCGTCCTCGGTGAGACTCGCGAGGCACTCACGACGGCGCTGCGCGCCCGCGCCACCTGGAACGCCGCCGCCCCGCTGGACGGGAGGGAGCGGGTGCGGCGGGCCAGCACGCTGCTGGTGATCGGCGACTGCCAGGCGGCGCTGGGCCGGCCCGAGCAGGCGCTCGCCGTACGGCAGGAGGCGTGGGACGCCTTCCGCGCGCTGTCCTGGTACCAGCAGCTGCGCCGGGCCTACCTGGGCGCGATCGCGGCGACCGACCTCGCGCGGAGCCTGGCCACGGCCGGCCGCCTCCGGGAGGCGCTCGATCTGATCGACACGTCCCGCCCGGACCGGGAGATGGTGCGGATCGTCCAGTCGGCGCGCGGGTGGTCGCTCACGGCGGGGGCCCTGCTGGTCGAGGCGGAATGCCGGGCAGAACTGGGCGAGCCGGACGCGGCGTTGCGAGCCGCCGAGGAGGCGGTCAGCCGGCTGCGGGAGCCGCCCCCGCTCCGGCGTGGCGAACTGGCCGCGGCACTGCGCGTCCACGGGGCGCTGCTGCTGCGGTTCGCGTCGCGCCCGGACGGCGTCGACCGGCTCACCGAGGCGGTCGAGGCGGCCCGGGACGCCGACGACGTCGAGCTGGCCCGCGCCCTGACCCAGCTCGCCGCCGCACGGATCGCGGACCGGCGGTGGGACGCGGTCGAGCCGCTGCTGGACGAGTTGCTCGCCGTCTGCCGTCGGCGGGCCGACGACCTGCCGGAGGTGTTCCGCCCGCTGCTCGTCGGGGCGCTGAACCTCCAGCTCATGGCCGCGTTCGACGCGCCCGCCGGGGAGGCGCACCCGGACGCCCCGCCGCGCGGGCGGATCGCCGGGCTGGACGGCGTGACCGCCGGGCGCGAGGCGGTGGAGCTGGCCCGAACGCTCGCCACGGCCGACCCCCGGCACCGCGCCCTGCTGGAGCGGTCACTGCGTCGCCAGGCCCGCGTCCTCGCGGCACAGGGCCGCACCGACGAGGCGGAGCGCGCCACTGCCGAGGCGGAGAACCTGTCGTCGGCGCCGAAATGACGGCGGCCCGCCGCCCGACGCCGGGGAGAGCGTCGGGCCGCGGGCCGCGTCGGAGCTGCCTGAGACGGGTCAGGCGGTCTCGGTGATGGGCCGGTCGACCCAGCTCATCATGGCGCGCAGCTTCTGCCCGGTCTCCTCGATCGGGTGCGCCGTGCCCTCGGCCCGCCACTTGGCGAAGTTCGGCCGGCCGGCTTCGTCCTCGGCCACCCACTCGCGGGCGAACTCGCCGGACTGGATCTCGCCGAGGATCTTGCGCATCTCCTCCTTGACCCGGGAGTCGATGACCCGCGGGCCGCGGGAGAGGTCGCCGTACTCGGCGGTGTCCGAGATGCTGTAGCGCATCCGGGCGATGCCGCCCTCGTACATGAGGTCGACGATGAGCTTCAGCTCGTGCAGGCACTCGAAGTAGGCCACCTCGGGGGCGTAGCCGGCCTCGGTGAGCACCTCGAAGCCGGTCTGCACCAGTGCCGCCGCGCCGCCGCAGAGCACCGCCTGCTCGCCGAAGAGGTCGGTCTCGGTCTCCTCGGTGAAGGTGGTCCGGATGGCGCCGGCCCGGGTGCCACCGATGGCCTTGGCGTAGGCCAGGGCCAGGCCGAAGGCGTTGCCGCTGGCATCCTGCTCGACGGCGACCAGGCAGGGCACGCCCTTGCCGTCGACGTACTGGCGGCGGACCAGGTGGCCGGGGCCCTTCGGGGCGACCATCGCCACGTCCACGTCGGCCGGGGGCTTGATGAGGCCGTACCGGATGTTGAAGCCGTGGCCGAAGAAGATCGCCTTGCCGGGGGCGAGGTTGGGGGCGATCGAGTCGGCGTACAGGCCGCGCTGGGCGGTGTCCGGCGCCAGGATCATGATCACGTCGGCCTCGGCCGCCGCCTCGGCCGGCGTGAGCACCCGCAGGCCCTGCTCCTCGGCCTTCGGCCGGCTCTTCGACCCGGCGGGCAGGCCGATCACCACGTCGACGCCGGAGTCGCGCAGCGACAGCGCGTGGGCGTGGCCCTGGCTGCCGTAGCCGATCACGGCGACCGTGCGGCCCTGGATCAGGCCCAGGTCGGCGTCGTCGTCGTAGTAAACCTCAACGCTCATTGACTTCCCTTTCCTACGGCGGTGCCCGTCGGCCCGTCGAAAATCTGGTGGGTGCGAATCAGGCGGCGCGCAGCGCCGGGCCGGCGGTGATCGAGCGGGAGCCCCGGCCGATGGCCACCGTGCCGGACTGGACCATCTCCTTGATGCCGAACGGCTCCAGGTCACGCAGGAGCGCGTCGAGCTTGTCGGGGGTGCCGGTGGCCTCGATGGTCAGCGTGTCCGGCGCGACGTCGACCACCCGCGCGCGGAACAGGGCGACCGTCTCCAGCACCTGGCCGCGGGCGTTGCGGTCCGCGCGGACCTTGACCAGCAGCAGCTCCCGAGCCACCGAGACCTGCGCGTCCAGCTCGACGATCTTGAGTACGTTGACCAGCTTGTTGAGCTGCTTGGTCACCTGCTCCAGCGGCGAGGACTCGGCGTTGACCACGATGGTGATGCGGGAGACGTCCGGGTTCTCGGTCTCACCCACCGCGAGGCTGTCGATGTTGAACCCGCGCCGGGAGAACAGCCCGGAGACCCGGGCCAGGACACCCGGCTTGTTCTCCACCAGCACGGACAGGGTGTGCATGGTCATTACAGCTCGTCCTCGTCGAAGGCGGGGCGGACGCCCCGGGCGAACATGATCTCGTCGTTGCTGGTGCCGGCGGCCACCATCGGCCACACCATGGCGTCCTTGCCGACCACGAAGTCGATGACCACCGGTGCGTCGGTGATCGCCATGGCCGCCTCGATGGTCTTGTCCACGTCGGCGGCGTTCTCGCAGCGCAGGCCGACGCACCCGAGCGCCTCGGCGAGCTTCACGAAGTCCGGGATGCGGTGCTTGTGGGTGCCCAGCTCGGTGTTGGAGTAGCGCTCCCCGTAGAACAGGGTCTGCCACTGCCGGACCATGCCCAGGTTGCCGTTGTTGATGACGGCGACCTTGATCGGGATGCCCTCCAAGGCGCAGGTGGCGAGCTCCTGGTTGGTCATCTGGAAGCAGCCGTCGCCGTCGACCGCCCACACCGTGGTGTCCGGCTTGCCGACCTTGGCGCCCATCGCCGCCGGGACGGCGTAGCCCATGGTGCCGAGGCCGCCGGAGTTGAGCCAGGTGTACGGCTTCTCGTACGAGATGAACTGGCTGGCCCACATCTGGTGCTGGCCGACGCCCGCCACGTAGACGGCGTCCGGACCGGCGATCTCGCCCAGCCGCTTGATCACGTACTGCGGGGAGAGCGTGCCGTCGGCCGGCTCCTCGTAGCCCAGCGGGTAGCGCCCGCGCAGGTCGTCCAGCTGGTTCCACCAGTCGGCGAGGTCGGCGGCCGGCCGGGCCGCCTGCTCGGCGGTGACGGCCGCGATCAGCTCGTCGATGACGTGCCGGGCGTCGCCGACGATCGGGACGTCGGCGTGCCGGTTCTTGCCGATCTCGGCCGGGTCGATGTCGGCGTGCACCACGGTGGCGTCCGGCGCGAACGAGTCCAGCCTGCCGGTGACCCGATCGTCGAAGCGGGCGCCCAGCGCCACGATCAGGTCGGACTTCTGCAGGCCGTAGACGGCGGCGACGGTGCCGTGCATGCCGGGCATGCCCAGGTGCTGCCGGTGCGAGTCGGGGAACGCGCCGAGCGCCATGAGGGTGGTGACCACCGGGATGCCGGTCAGCTCGGCCAGCCGGCGCAGCCCCTCGGTCGCGCCGGCCTTGAGCACGCCGCCGCCGACGTAGAGCACCGGGCGGCGGGCGCTGGTCATCAGCCGGGCCGCCTCCCGGATCTGCTTGCCGTGCGGGTGCAGCGTGGGCCGGTAGCCGGGCAGGTCCAGCGTGGGCGGCCAGGTGAAGGTGGTCGGCGCCTGGAGGACGTCCTTGGGGATGTCGACCAGGACCGGGCCGGGCCGGCCGGTCGAGGCCAGGTGGAACGCCTCGGCGAGCACCTGCGGGATCTCGTCGGCCGTCTGCACCAGGAAGTTGTGCTTGGTGATCGGCAGGGTGATGCCCTGGATGTCCGCCTCCTGGAAGGCGTCCGTGCCGATCGACGGGCGGGCGACCTGGCCGGTGATCGCCACCATCGCCACCGAGTCCATGTACGCGTCGGCGATCGGCGTGACCAGGTTGGTCGCGCCCGGGCCGGAGGTGGCGATGCAGACGCCGACCTTGCCGGTGGCCTGGGCGTAGCCGGTGGCGGCGTGCCCGGCGCCCTGCTCGTGCCGGACCAGGATGTGCCGGACGGTCGAGTCGTAGAGCGGGTCGTACGCGGGCAGGATCGCGCCGCCCGGGATGCCGAAGACGACGTCGACGCCGAGCGCCTCGAGCGACCGCACCAGCGAGCCGGCGCCGGAGAGCTGCGCGGGCTGCCGTTCGGCCACGGTGCGTCCGTCCGCGCCGGCCGTGGCGCCCCGTCCCGCTACGGCCGGGGTGGCCGGGGTGGCACCGGGGCGGGGGGCCGGGGCGTGGTCGGCGTCGGCGGCCGGCTCGGTGGCCGGGCGGGCGCGCCGGACGGAGTGGGCGAGGGTCTCTGGCGTGGGTCTCGTCATGGCGGTTCAGGCCTTCGGCTGGAGTGGGTGATGCGCTTCTCAGGGTGGGACGCGGGCGTCCCGGCGATGCTCCGACGGCAACAAAAACGGCCCACGTGCAGATGCACGGGGCCAGCGCACTCTCAACGGGAGAGTGCGCTCAGGTAAGTACTCGCAGCGACCGGTTCGACGACATGCGGTCAAGCCTGACGCATCTCACGCGATGAGTCAACTGATCCCACATTTTGGTTCACGGACGTGGGCGTGTCGGCTCCCGGAGCGCCCTCCACGGCCGGCGCGACCTGCGAAGATCCCTCATTCGAGGTACGCGGCGCGGGCACCTGGGCCGGCGGGTTCGACCGGAGCCGGGGCAGCAGCGGCGACGGCCCGATCCGGGGCGGCGGGGCCGGCGCGGCGGGCGGTGCCGAGGCGGGGCGGTTGCCGGGCGAGGTGGCCGCCTCCAGCATCGCCTCCAGGTGCTCGGCGGGCACGCCCCAGCCGAAGGCCGCGCCCTGCCCGAAGCGGCAGCCGGCGGCGACCACGGCAGCCAGCTCGGCAGGGGTGGTGACGCCCTCGGCGATCACCTCCAGGCCGAGCTGGTGGCCGAGGCGCATGACGATGTCGACCATCGGGGCGAACGCCGGACCGTCCCGGCCCACCGGCCGGACCGGCTCGTGCTCGGCGACCAGGCTGTGATCGATCTTGAGGATGTCGATCGGGAGCCGGCGCAGCTGCCCCAGCGAGGAGTAGCCCGCGCCGAAGTCGTCCAGCGCGATCCGCACCCCGGTCAGGCGCAACGCGGTGAGCCGCCGGATCAGCTCGTCCAGGTCGGTGGCGACGGCGTGCTCGGTGACCTCCAGCACCAGCCGCTGCGGCGGCACGTGGTGGGCGCGCAGCGCGTCGGCGACCTGGACCACGTACTCCGGAGCGTGCAGCTCCCGGGGCGAGACGTTCACCGACACCCAGACGTCGTGCCCGTCGGCCAGCCAGCGGGAGAGCTGGTAGCAGGCCTGGTGCAGCACCCACGCGCCGAGCTTCGAGATCATCCCGCACTCCTCGGCGAGCGGGATGAACTCGTCGGGCCGGACGTTGCCCAGCTCCGGGTGGTGCCAGCGGAGCAGCGCCTCGGCGCCGACCGGGCGGACCGAGGGCAGCGAGGCCACCGGCTGGAAGGCCAGCCTCAGCTCGTCGCGCTCGATGGCGCCGCGCAGCTCGTGCTCCAGCATGGTGCGCCGGCGCAGCAGCTGGTCGTAGGTGGCGTCGTAGCGCTCGATCCGGTTCTTGCCGCGCTGCTTGGCGTAGCGCAGCGCCAGGTCGGCGTTGCGCAGCAGCAGCTCGACGTCGGTCTCCCCGCAGGCGCCGGCCACCCCGATGCTGACCGAGAGGAAGACCGGCCCGTCCGCCTCCTCGTAGGGGCGGCCGAGCACCCCGAGCAGCCGCTCGGCGACCGGCCCGGGATCGGTCGCGCCGTGCATGAGCACCGCGAACTCGTCACCGCCGAGCCGGGCCGCCAGGTCGCCCGGGCGCAGGTTGCCGCGCAGCCGCCGGCCCACCTCGGCCAGCACCGCGTCGCCGACGTCGTGGCCGCGCATGTCGTTGACGTTCTTGAAGCCGTCCAGATCGAGCCCGAGCAGCACGCACGGGACGCCGGCCTCGGCGCAGCGGTGCAGCGCCCGCAGCAGGCCGCGCCGGTTGGCCAGGCCGGTGAGCGGGTCGGTGTGCGCCAGCTCGCGGAAGTGCGCCTCCCGCTCGGCCAGCCGGCCGGCGTAGCCGCGGACGTCGTTGAGGGCCAGGTACTGCCGGGCCACCAGGGCGAAGCCCTCGACGCTGCCCGCCGCGATGCCGAACACGTCGAACCGGCCGCCCTGCACCAGGTGGTACATGGCGGAGGCGGCCATCGCGAACATCGGCACGAAGGCGTACTCGCCGTCGCGGCGGATCAGGTCGACGTCGACCTGCGGCAGGTCGACCCGGTGCGCGGCGAGGGCGGCGGCCAGCAGGCCGGCGGCGATCACCGCGGCCCCGGCGAACGCCAGGGCGGGGCCGGCCTGGCAGAGCCCGGCCGACAGGCCCAGGCCGCCGCAGGTCACCCCGGTCGCGCCGGCGCCGAGCAGGACCAGCCGGCCGCGCGGCGGGGCCGCCCGCAAGACCATGATCATGGTCAGCCCGGCGGTGAGCGCCGCGCTGACCGTGGCCAGCAGGATGGGCAGGCAGGCGACGGGGGTCGCGTCCCCGAGCAGCCGGGTCGGCGGGCTGAACAGCGCCCAGCCGACGAACCAGAGCGCGCCCGCCATGATCACGCCGTCGAGCAGCAGCCGGGCGGTGGCCGCCCGGGCCGCGGCCGTGCCGGGCAGCCGGAGCAGGGCGACACCGAGGCCGAGGCCGGCGAGCGTGGTGCCGAGCGAGACGACCGTGGCCCAGCCGGTGCGCTGCCCCTGCCGGTGCGCCCAGTGGTCGCCGGCGGCCAGCGTGCCGGCGAGCCCGAGGAGCAGGCTGAGCAGGGCGACCCCGGCAGCGGCCGCGAGCAGCACGTGGGCCCCCCGGTGCGGGCCGCCCCGGCGGCGCGCCGACACGGCGAGCAGGGCGGCGGCGCCGGCCGCGGCGAGGCCGCTCAGCACCGCGACGATGACCATGCCCGGGGACGACTGCACGAGCTCAACTGTGCCGGATCCGCGCCCCCCGTGGGGAACCGGGTGTGCAACTGTTGGGACACGGCGCGTGTGCCCGGGGGCCGCCGCGGCGACGGTGTCAGACTGGTAGGCATGCCTGAGCTGCGGTCGAGGACCTCCACCCACGGTCGGACGATGGCCGGCGCCCGGGCCCTCTGGCGGGCCACCGGGATGACCGACGACGACTTCGGCAAGCCGATCGTCGCCATCGCCAACAGTTTCACCCAGTTCGTCCCCGGCCACGTACACCTCAAGGACCTCGGCGGCCTGGTCGCCGACGCGGTGGCCGAGGCCGGCGGCGTGGGCCGGGAGTTCAACACCATCGCGGTCGACGACGGCATCGCCATGGGCCACGGCGGCATGCTCTACTCGCTGCCCAGCCGGGAGCTGATCGCCGACGCGGTGGAATACATGGTCAACGCGCACTGCGCGGACGCCCTGGTCTGCATCTCCAACTGCGACAAGATCACCCCGGGCATGCTGCTGGCCGCGCTGCGGCTCAACATCCCGACCGTCTTCGTGTCCGGCGGCCCGATGGAGGCCGGCAAGACGGTGGCCATCGAGGGCGTCGTCCACTCCAAGATCGACCTGATCGACGCCATGATCGCCTCCTCGAACGAGGCGGTCACCGACGACCAGCTCGGCGAGATCGAGCGCTCCGCCTGCCCGACCTGCGGCTCCTGCTCCGGCATGTTCACCGCCAACTCGATGAACTGCCTCACCGAGGCCATCGGCCTGGCGCTGCCCGGCAACGGCTCGACGCTGGCCACCCACGCGGCCCGCCGGTCGCTCTTCGTCGAGGCCGGCCGCACCGCCGTGGAGATCGCCAAGCGCTGGTACGACGCCGACGACGCCTCCGTGCTGCCCCGGTCGATCGCCAACCGGGCCGCCTTCGAGAACGCGGTCGCGCTCGACGTCGCCATGGGCGGCTCGACCAACACCGTGCTGCACCTGCTGGCCGCCGCCCGCGAGGCGGAGCTGGACTTCCGGGTGGCCGACATCGACGCCATCTCGCGGCGGGTGCCCTGCCTGGCCAAGGTCGCCCCGAACTCGCCGCAGTACCACATGGAGGACGTGCACCGGGCCGGCGGAATCCCGGCCATCCTCGGCGAACTGGACCGCGCCGGCCTGCTCCACCGCGACGTGCACGCCGTGCACTCCCCCACGCTGGAGAAGTGGCTCGCCGACTGGGACGTCCGGGGCGGCTCGGCCACCCCGGAGGCGGTGGAGCTGTTCCACGCCGCGCCGGGCGGGGTGCGCACCACCGAGCCGTTCTCCACGACCAACCGCTGGTCCTCGCTGGACACCGACGCGGCCGGCGGCTGCGTGCGGGACCGGGAGCACGCGTACAGCGCCGACGGCGGGCTGGCCATCCTGCACGGCAACCTGGCGCCGGACGGCTGCGTCGTGAAGACCGCCGGCGTGCCCGAGGAGTGCCTGACCTTCCGCGGGCCGGCCAAGGTCTACGAGTCGCAGGACGACGCGGTCACGGCGATCCTGGCCAAGGAGGTCGTCGCCGGGGACGTGGTGGTGATCCGCTACGAGGGCCCGAAGGGCGGCCCCGGCATGCAGGAGATGCTCTACCCCACCTCGTTCCTCAAGGGTCGGGGCCTGGGCCGTTCCTGCGCGCTGCTCACCGACGGCCGGTTCTCCGGCGGCACCTCCGGCCTGTCCATCGGGCACGTCTCCCCGGAGGCGGCCTCGGGCGGGCTCATCGCGCTGGTCCGGGAGGGCGACGAGATCGTCATCGACATCCCGGCCCGGTCGATCCGGCTCGACGTGCCCGACGACGTGCTCCAGGCCCGCCGGGTGGCCGAGGAGAAGCGGGACCGCCCGTACACGCCCGCCGACCGGGTGCGGCCGGTGTCCGCGGCCCTGCGCGCGTACGCCTCGATGGCCACCTCGGCCAGCGACGGCGCGTACCGCCGGGTCCCCGAGTGAAAGGAGGGGTCCCCTGTTAACGCCTCCGGTATGGCAGGGGCCCCCTCTTAACACCGCCCGACGGTAGGGTGCCGCGGCGTGGAGACGACCCTGAGCTACCCGCGACTGATCCGACCGGCCATCGACCGGGTGTACGTGGGTGCCCGTTGGGCGGCCCGACCCCGGATGGAGGAGTTCTACGCCGCGCGCGGCGTGGACCTCGGCTACGAGAACTCCTTCTTCTCCGGCGTGCTGGCCCGGCCGATGCCCGCCGAGGCGCTCGCCGACGGGCTGGCCTACACCGACGGCGACATGGGTCGGGAACTGGCCCAGGGCGTGACCACGGTGGACGCCGAGGGCACCTGGCACCTCACCGACCTGGGCCGCGAGCTGGCGCTGTTCGCGCAGCGGGCCACCGCCCAGGCCGCCGAGGAGCTGTGGTCGGCCATGCCGGGAATGCTGCCCGGCCTGCGCATCGTGCCCCGGCTGGCCGACCTCGTGGGCCGCGTGCTCGCACACGGGCAGGCCACCGGCGGTCCGGCCTTCCGGGCCATGTCCCCGCCGTACGAGCCGGACGACGCCTCGCCGGCACTGCTGCTGGTCACCCGGCTCGGGTCGCTGCGTCACCACCGCGCCGACGCGCACCGGGCGGCGTGGCGGGCCGCCGGGCTGACCGCCGCGGAGATCCGGGCGCTGCCCGAGGGGCCGGAGCGCGCCGCCATCGAGGCGGAGACCGACCGCCGCGACGAGCCCGCGTACGTGGTGCTCAGCGACGCCGAGCGCTGGGAACTGCTGGCCGGCCTGGCGGCCCTCCCGGGCTAGGCGCCCAGCGCGACGGTGCGGGCGTGGCGGATGGCGGCCGGGGTGTCCGGGAAGATCAACCCCTCCCGGCGCAGCTCCTCCGCCACGCCCAGAGCGCTGAGCACCTGGTCGTGACCGGGCGTGATGCCGGAGAGCAGCACGGCGATCCCCCGCGCGCGCAGCCGGTCGACGGCGTCGCCGAGCACCTGCGCGCCGGTGGCGTCGACGGTGGACACCCGGGACATCCGGAGGATGACCACCCGCACGTCGGCCACCTCGGCCAGCTCCAGCAGGAAGGTGTGCGCGGCCGCGAAGAAGAGCGGCCCGTCCAGCCGGTACGCAACGATGTGCTCGGCCAGCAGCGCGCGCTCCTCGGCGCTGTGCTCGCCGGGGTCGAGGGGCACCTGTTCCAGCCGGGCGCTGCGGGCCACCGCGCGCAGCGCGAGCACGACGGCCACGGCCAGCCCGACCGCCACCGCGGTGACCAGGTCCCACAGCACGGTGACCGCGAAGGTGAGCACGAGCACCACGGCGTCGGCCCGGGTGGCCCGGAGCAGCGCCCGCAGCGACCCGGCCTCCACCATCCGTACGGTGGTGGCGAGCAGCACCCCGGCCAGCGCGGCGAGCGGGATGCGGCCGACGAGCGGCGCGGCGGCCAGCACGATGGCGGCGAGGGCGACGGCGTGGGTGAGCGCGGCGAGCTTCGAGGAGGCGCCGGCCCGCACGTTCACGGCGGTGCGGGCGATGGCGGCGGTCGCCGGGATGCCGCCGAAGACGGGGGCGGCCAGGTTGGCCAGGCCCTGACCGAACAGTTCCCGGTCCGGGTCGTGCCGTTCACCGACGGTCATCCCGTCCGCCACGGTCGCCGAGAGCAGGCTCTCCAGGGCGGCGAGCGCGGCCACCGCGAGCGCGCTGGGTAGCAGCACGCCGAGCGCGCCGGGGTCGAGGAACTCCAGCGAGGGGGCGGGCAGCCCCTGCGGCAGGGCCCCGATGCGGACCAGGTCGACCGGGGCCAGTTCGGCGAGGAGCGTGGCGGCGGCCACCCCGAGCAGCGAGAACGGGACGCCGGGTCGCCATCGGGCGCCGAGCAGCATCAGCGCGGCGACCCCGAGCGCCACGGCGACGGCCGCCGGGCGCGGGTGGGCGACGAATCGGGCGACCGCGTCGGCGGCCACGGCCCAGACCTTCTCGCCGTGGGCGTCGGTGACGCCGAGCGCCGCCGGCACCTGTTGCAGGGCGATGACCACGGCGATGCCGGCGGTGAAGCCCTCGATCACCGGGGTCGGCAGGTAGCGGGCGTAGCGGCCGAGGCGGGCCAGGGCGAGGGCGAGCAGGATGAGTCCGGCCAGCGCGCCGACCATCAGCACGCCCCGGGCGCCGAAGCGCTGCACCACCGGCACGAGCACCACGGTCATCGCGCCGGTGGGGCCGGAGACCTGCAGGTTGGAGCCGCCGAAGATCGCGGCGACGGCCCCGGCGACCACGGCCGTGACCAGCCCGGCCTGCGCGCCGAGCCCGGACGTGACGCCGAAGGCGAGTGCCAGGGGCAGCGCCACCACGGCCACGGTGAGCCCCGCGAGCAGGTCGCGGCGGGGCGATCGGCGGACCGCCGCCAGGTCGGACCGGCCCGGCAGCAGCCCGGACAGCCGGGTCCGGAGCAGCCGACCGACCCGCCGCGGCCCACCGCCGGGGGCGTTCGGCCGGGGCGGGCCGCCGGCGGCGGTGGAGGTCGGGGCCGCCGCGTTCACCGCTCCCCGTCCCCGGCGCGCAGCTCGTCGAGGAGGGCGTCCCGGTCGGTGAGGACCGCGCCGAGGATCCGCCGGCCGGCGGCGAGCAGGTCGGCCACGTCGGGGGTGCTGAGCGAGTACACGACCAGCGGACCGTCCCGGTGCGAGGTGACCATGCCGGCCCGCCGCAGCACGGCGAGCTGCTGGGAGAGGTTGGACGGCTCGACGTCGATGGCGGCGAGCAGGTCGCGGACCGGCTTCGACCCGTCCTGGAGCAGTTCGAGCACCCGGATCCGGACCGGATGCCCGAGGGTGCGGAACAACTCGGCCTTGGCCTGGTACAGCGGCACGGACATGACGACCCCTCCCCGGTGACTCTGAAGACTTTACCACTTGCAAAAGTCTTCAATTCGGGGCCGGATCCGCTACCCGACCAGGTCGTTGACGCAGCGCAGGACCGGACGGGCGGTGAGGGCCGCCGGGTCGAGCCGCTCCGCCGCGGTGACCGTGAAGGTGGTCGACTCCCCCGGCAGCAGGGTGACCAGGGCCTGGTCGACCTGCCCCGACGGGTGCAGCCGGTCCGGGTAGAGGATCAGGTCGCGCAGCACCGTCCGCGCGGTCACCCGGACGCGCTGGGCGTCGCCTGCCGGCTCGACCGTCGCGTCCAGCTCGGCGGCGGGCCACTCGACCTCCCGGTCGGTGGCGAAGAACCACAGCGCCCGCTCGGCGGTCTCCCCCGCCTCCGCGACCAGCAGCTCCCGCCGGGCCTCGTCCGGCCGTGCCAGCTCCGCGGGCAGCGCCAGCACCACCGAGGAGTACGCGGGGACGTCGAGGTCCACCGCGGTCTTCGCCCTCGGCTCCCCGGTGAGGGTGAGCCGGGTGACCGTGGCCGGCGCGTGCCACGCCTCGCCGGTCTCGTTCACCGCCACCAGCGCGAGCCCGCCGTCGCGCGGCTGCACGGTGAGCAGCCGGGCGGCGTAGGCGCGGCGGAGCGCGTACCAGAGGGGTTTGCGCCGGCCGTCGCCGTCGACGGCCGACCAGGAGGTGACCGGCCAGCAGTCGTTGAGCTGCCACACGATGGCGCCCATGCAGACGGGCCGGTGCGAGCGGAAGTGCTCGACGCCGAGCTGGATGGCCCGGGCCTGGTTGAGCTGGGTGAGGTAGTGCCAGTCGTCGAAGTCGGCGGGCGTCGGCAGGTGGGCGTCGAGGCCGCGCCGGAGTTTCCGGTCCCCGTCGGCGGCCTTCTGGTGGTGCGCCATCCCGGGCGAGTCGGGGGCGAGCGGCTCGTCGGAGAGGGCCCGGCGCAGCGTCGCGTACGCCGGGGGCGCCTGGTAGCCGAACTCGGCGACGAAGCGGGGCACGTACTCCCGGTACTTCGTGTAGTCGTCGGTGTTCCACACGTCCCAGATGTGCGTGGTGCCGTGCGCCGGGTCGTTGGGGTGCACGTCCTCGCTGCCCGACCAGGGGCTGCCCGGCCAGTAGGGCCGGGTCGGGTCCAGCTCGGCGACGACGGTGGGCAGCAGGTCCAGGTAGTAGCCGCGCCCCCAGGTGCGACCGGCCAGGGGCTCCTGCCAGTCCCAGTCGTACCAGCCCCAGATGTTCTCGTTGTTGCCGGTCCAGAGCACCAGCGACGGATGGCTCGCCAGCCGGGTGACCTGCTCCCGCGCCTCCGCCTCGACCTCGGTGCGGAACGGCTCCTCCTCCGGGTAGGCAGCGCACGCGAAGAGGAAGTCCTGCTGCACCAGCAGGCCCCGCTCGTCGGCCAGCTCGTAGAAGTCCTCCGACTCGTAGCGGCCGCCGCCCCAGACCCGCAGCAGGTTGACGTTCGCGCCGACCGCCTGCCCGAAGCGCTCGGCGAGGCGGGCCCGGGTGACCCGGTTGGGGAAGGCGTCGTCGGGGATCCAGTTGACCCCCTTCACGAAGACCGGCACCCCGTTGACGTGCAGGGTGAACGCGGAGCCGTGCGCGTCGGGGGCGGTGTCCAGGCGTACCGAGCGGAAGCCGATCCGGCGGGACCAGGCGTCCAGCGGCCGGCCGTCGGCGGCGCGGAGGGTCACGTCGAGGTCGTGGAGGGGCTGGTCGCCGTACCCGACGGGCCACCAGAGCGCCGGGTCGCGGACGGTGAGGGTCGCGACGGCGCGGTGCTCCCCCGGCGGGACGGTGACCTCGACGGCGGCGCCCGCCACGGTGGCGTGGACGGTGAGCGGGTCGTCCTGCGTCCGCTCGACCTCGACGTGCAGCTCCACCCGGCCGGTGTTCCCATCGACCGTGACCAGCGGCCGGACGGTCGCCAGCCGGGCGACCGACCAGGCGTGCAACCCGATCTCCTGCCAGATGCCGGCGGTGACCAGGGTCGGCCCCCAGTCCCAGCCGAAGTTGCAGGCGGTCTTGCGGATGAAGTGGAACGGCTCCGGGTACGCGTTGGGCCGGTCGCCGAGCCGGTCCCGGTGCGCCTCGGCGTAGCGGTACGGCGAGTCGAAGCGCACGGTGAGGGTGTTGGCGCCCGGCCGGAGCAGTGGGCCGACCGGGAACCGGTGGCCCCGGTGCTGGTTCTCGGTGCGGCCGACCTCGGTGCCGTTGACGGTGATCGTGGCGACCGTGTCCAGGCCGGCGCAGACCAGGTCGACCCGCTCGTCGTCGCCGGGCCGCCAGTCGACGGTGGTCTCGTAGACCCAGTCGGTGCGGCCGATCCAGCCGAGGCGGTTCTCGTTGTCGTCGAGGTACGGGTCGGGGATGAGGCCGGCCGCCAGCAGGTCGGTGTGCACCTCTCCGGGGACGGTCGCCGGCACCACCTGCCCGGCGACCTCCGGCGGCACCTGCGGGCCGGGCACCGCCCGCAGCAGCCAACCCTCGTGCAGCGTCTGACGGCTCACGACTTCACCGCGCCTTCCATGATTCCGCGGACGATCTGTCGTCCACCGATGAACAGCATGACCAGCAGGGGCCCGGTGGCGATGAACGCCCCGGCCAGCACCCGCCGGTAGATCACGTAGTTGCCGCTGGCCAGGTCGGAGACCGCGACCATCGAGGTCGGGAAGTCGGTGCCGCTCAGCGTGATGAGCGGCCACTGGAAGTCGTTCCAGGTGGCCACGAAGGTGAGCAGCCCGAGCACGGCCAGGGCCGGGCGGATCGCCGGCAGCACGATGCTGGCGTACACCCGCATGGTCGTGGCGCCGTCCATGCGGGCCGACTCGACCAGCTCGTCGGGAACCGTGTTGACGATGAACTGCCGCATGTAGAACACGCCGAACGCGGTGACCAGCCCGGGGGCGATGACCGCGAGCAGGGTGCCGTTCCAGCCGAGCTTGCCCATCACGATGTAGAGCGCCACGATGCCGAGCTGGTTGGGCACGGTCAGGGTGAGCACCACGAAGAGCATCAGAGCATTGCTGCCCTTGAAGCGCAGCTTGGCGAAGGCGAACCCGGCCAGCGAGCAGAAGAACAGCACCGAGGCGGTCACCACGGTGGCGACGATGACGCTGTTGACCAGCGAGGCGGCGAAGTAGACGTCCTGGAGCGAGAAGACCTCGTCGACGTTGGTCAGGAACCGGTCGCCGGGGACGATCGCCGGCGGCAGCTTCGCGAGCGCCTCGTCGTCGCTGGTCGCGATGACGAACATCCAGTAGAGGGGGAACGCGGCGAAGAGCATGGTCAGCGCGAGGAACAGGTAGGTCCAGAGCCCCGCCTGGGTCTCCTGGGGGGCCCGGCCCATCAGCCGCGGCTTCCGGCGCGCCGGGCGTGCGATGGCAGTCATTTACGCCCTCCGGACAGTCGGTTCGTCACCACGTAGTTGACGCCGGCGACGATCAGGATGATCAGGAAGAGCGCCCAGGACATGGCCGCGGCGTAACCGAGGTTGAGGTCCTTCCAGCCGACCTTGTAGATGAGCTGGGCGATGGTCTGCCACTCGCCGTTCGGCCCGCCGGTGGCGGCCTGGGCGTTCGGGTCGAAGAGCATGGGCTCGGTGAAGAGCTGGAGGCCACCGATGGTGGAGAGGATGACGGTGAAGAGCACCACGGGCTGGATCATCGGCACGGTGATCCGCCAGAGCTGCTTCCACGGCCCGGCGCCGTCGATCGCCGCCGCCTCGTAGACGTCACGCGGGATGGACTGCATGGCGGCCAGGTAGAGCAGCGCGTTGTAGCCGATCCACTTCCAGTTGACCATCGTGGCGATGGCGATCCAGGCGTGCAGCTTGTCGGCCCGCCAGTCGATCGGGTCATCGGGGCCGCCGAGGCCGAACAGGCCGAGCACCCAGTTGGCCATGCCGAAGTCGCGGGAGAAGAAGACGCTGAACACCATGGTCGAGGCGACGATCGGGGTCACGTACGGCAGCAGCACCCCCACCCGCCACCAGGTCTGCGCCCGCAGCTTGCGGTTGAGCAGCGAGGCGACCACGAGCGCGAGCAGCAGCTGGGGCACCGAGGAGAGCAGGAAGATGCCGAAGGTGTTGTAGAGGGCGTTCCAGAAGTCCTCGTCGCCGAGGAGCCGGCTGAAGTTCTCGACACCCGCCCAGTAGGGCAGCGTCGGGTCGTCGAGCCGGTAGTTGCGCAGCGAGACCACCGCGTTGAACAGCAGCGGGAAGAGCCCGAACACGATGAAGAGCAGGAAGAAGGGCGCGATCAGCAGGTACGGCATGTAGCGCATGTCGAAGCGGTACAGCCGGTTGCGCCAGGTCAGCCGCCGGTCGTCGCCCCCGGAGCGGCCGCGCTCCGGCGCGGCTCGGCGGCTCGACGGCGCGGGCGCGGCACGGGTGGTGGACATCGGATCACTCCAGGGCCGAGGTGGGTGAGGCGGTGTGGCGGTGACGGGGCGGGCCGTGGCCCACCCCGTCACCGGGGTCCGTCAGGACTTGGCGGCCTTGTCGGCCTCCTTGACCGCCTCGGCCCAGGCGGCGTCCGGCTTCAGGCTCTTGTTCTCGACCCGCCGGATCACGTTCTCCACGGCGACCCGGGTGGGGCCGTTCTTCCTGCCCAGGTACTGCGGGGTGAGGCCCTGCGCCATCTTGGGGAAGATCTGGCCGACCGGGGCGTTGTTGAAGAACGGGTTCTTGAAGTCGGCGATGGCCGGGTCGGCGTAGAGCGCCGGCTGCGAGGGCAGGTTGCCGACCTTCTTGAAGATCTCGATCTGCTGCTCGGGCGCGACCAGCCACTCCAGCAGCTTGTACGCCTCGTCGACGTGCTTGCCCTGCTTGGGAATGGTCAGGAACGAGCCGCCCCAGTTGCCGCCGCCACCGGGCACCGCGGCGATGTCCCACTTGCCCTGGGTGCCCGGGGCGGTGTCCTTGATGTGGCCGAGCATCCACGCCGGGCAGGCGAGCACGGCGAAGGCGCCGCTCGTGAAGCCCTTGTCCCAGTCGGCCTGGAAGCTGACCAGGTTGGCCGACAGCCCGGCCTGGACGGCCTTGACGGTGTAGTCGAAGGCGACCTTCGGGCCGCCGTCCATCTGGAGCTGCTCCTGGTCGCTGTAGAAGCCGACCTGCTGCTGACCGAGGATCGGGTTGAACAGGTTGGTGCCGGCGTCGATGAACTTCTTGTGGGTCTTGGCGGTGTACTGCTGGCCGACCTCGATGAACTTGTCCCAGTCGGGCCAGAGCGCGGAGACCTGGTCCCGCTCGGTGGGCAGGCCGGCGGCCTTGAACAGGTCGGTGCGGTAGCACATGGCCAGGCCGCCGACGTCGGTGCCGAGGCCGATCTGGGTCTTGCCGTCGGCGGAGAGCGACTGCTTCCACTTCCAGGGCAGGTACTTGCTCTCGTACGACCCGGCGCCCTTGTCCAGCAGGTTGACGAACTTGTCGGACTGGCTGCGGAACTGGACCATGAAGCCCTCGTCGATCGCCGCGATGTCCGGCGCGCCGTTGCCCGCGACGAGCTTCTTCTGCAGGTCCTCGTGCTGCGCGTTGTACTCGCCGGAGTTCAGCTGGATCTTGACGTTCGGGTGGTCGGCCTCGTACTTCGCCTTGAGGTCCTGGAGGCCGAAGTCGCCCCAGAAGTTGATCTTCAACGTGACCTGACCGTCGGCGGCGTCGGAGCCGCCGGTGGTGCTCTTGCCGCTACAGGCCGCGACCATGACCAGGCTGACGGCACCCACGGTGGCCGCCCGGGCCCAGTGCGTCCAGGACCGTTTCATGTCATCCTCCGCGCCGAATATGGGAACGCTCCCGAGATCGAGAGACGTTGACTGAACCGGATAAGTGAGGACACCGTACGGGGCACCCCCTGGGCTGTCAACGGCCGGTTACGAGCGGGGCCGCCCGGTAACCTGATCGACGCCTCCTGCGGCGGTTTCCGCGTTCTCCGGCACTCGGAACGGGGCCAGGAGAGCCGTCCGCGCCGTGCGCTTAACCGCGCAAGCGACACGCGGCGCACCGCGCCGACCTCGCCGCGACCCGGTGCAGTAGCGTGACAAGCCGCCGGTCCCCCCGGCGGCGGAAACGGGCCCGCGAGGGCCGGACCAGTGGAGGAGCGCGCCGGTGAAGCGGCCGACCATCGCCGATGTCGCCCGGCGGGCCGGGGTCTCCAAGGGCGCGGTGTCGTACGCGCTGAACGGCCAGCCCGGCGTGTCCGAGGCGACCCGGCAGCGGATCCTAGCGATCGCCGCCGAGATCGGGTTCAGCCCGAGCAGCGCGGCCCGGGCGCTCTCCGGCGCCACCGCCAAGGCGGTCGGCCTGGCCCTGTGCCGCCCCGCCCGGATACTGGGCATCGAGCCCTTCTTCATGGAGCTGATCAGCGGCGTGGAGGCCGAACTGTCGGCCCGCTCCTACGCGCTGACCCTCCAGGTGGTCGCCGACCAGGACGCCGAGATCGCCGTCTACCGCCGCTGGTGGGCCGAGCGCCGGGTGGACGGCGTGTTCCTGTGCGACCTGCGCACCGACGACCGGCGGGTGCCGGCGCTGGAGGAGCTGCAACTGCCGGCCGTCGTGATCGGCGGCCCCGGCCACACCGGCAGCCTGGCCAGCGTCTGGTCCGACGACGCGGCGGCCCTGGTCGAGACGGTGGAGTACCTGGTCGCGCTCGGGCACCGGCGGATCGCCCGGGTGGGCGGGCTCCCCTCGCTGCTGCACACCGAGATCCGCACCGAGGCGTTCACCGAGGTGTGCCGGCGGCTCGGGCTGGACGAGGCCACCACGGTCTGGTCCGACTACACCGGCGAGGAGGGCGCGCGGGCCACCCGGCGCCTGCTCAGCTCCGCCACCCGGCCCACCGCGGTGATCTACGACAACGACGTGATGGCGATCGCCGGGCTCTCCGTGGCGCAGGAGATGGGGCTGGCCGTCCCCGGCGACCTGTCCATCGTGGCCTGGGACGACTCCCCGCTCTGCCGGCTCGTGCACCCGCCGCTGACCGCGCTGGGCCGGGACATCCCCGCGTACGGGGCGCACGCCGCGCGGCAGCTCCTGGCCGTGATCGCCGGCGAGCCGGTGACCGGGCTCCAGGACGAGACCGCCCACCTCACCCCGCGCGGCAGCACCGCGCCGCCGCGCCTGCGGTGAACCGGTTCAGCGATCCGGCTGGACGGCCAGGTCAGCGGGACGTCGAGGGGAATTCCTCGAACCACGCCTCCACCCGCTCGGCGGGGGCCGGGCGGGCCAGCGCGAAGCCCTGCCCGTAGCGGCAGCCGGCGCGGCGCGCCCCGGCCACCTGTGCGTCGGACTCCAGGCCCTCCACCACCACCTCCAGGCCGAGCCGGTCGCCCAGGTTGGCCACCACGTCGATGAGCGGGCGCTGCCCGTCGGCGCCCGGCCCGACCAGGTGCGGGCCCACCTTCAGCAGGTCGATCGGCAGCCGGCGGAGCTGGGCGAGTGAGGCGTGCTCGGCGCGGAAGTCGTCCAGCGCGGTGCGGACGCCGAGCGAGCGGAGACCGGCGAGCCGGGCCACCACGGTGGACAGCTCGCGGGCCACGGCCGGCTCGGCCACCTCCACCACCAGGCGTTCCGGCGGCACGTCGTACGCGGCCAGGGCCGTCGCCGTGCGGGCCACGAAGTCGGGGGCGGCCAGCTCGCGGGGCGTGACGTTGACCGCCATCCACAGCTCCCGGCCCCCCTCCGACCAGGCGGCGAGCTGCCGGCAGGCCCGGTCCAGCACCCACCGCCCGACCTCCCCGAGCAGGTCGAGGTCGGCCGCGACGGGCAGCAGCTCCGCCGGCAGCACCGTGCCCAGCGCGGGACTGCGCCAGCGCAGCAACGCCTCGGTGCCCACCGGTTGCCGGTCGGCCAGGGCCAGCACCGGCTGGTAGACCAGGTCCAGCTCGCCCCGGGCGACCGCGCCCGGCAGCTCCCGTTCCAGGTCCAGCCTGCGGACCAGCTGCTCCTCCAGGTAGGCGTCGTACCACTCGACCCGGTCGCGACCGAGCTGCACGGCGCGCCGCCGGGCCAGGTCGGCCTGGCGCAGCACGTCCCCCGGGTCGCCGCCGGTGGTCTCGGCCAGCCCGATGCTGGCCCGGATCCGGCTCGCCCCGCCCGGCCGCGGGCACGGCTCGGCGAGCGCGGCCAGCAGGCGGATGCCCAGCGCGTACGCGGGCACCGGCCCGAGGTCGGTGAGCACGGCGAACTCGGTGTCGGTGAGCCGGGCCACCAGGTCGCCGGGGCCGGAGCCGGACCGGAGCCGGTGGACGACCTCGGCCAGCACCGGTCCGTCGAGCACCGAGGTTCCGTCGACGCCGTGCAGGTCGACCACGAGCAGCGCGCCGCCGGTGCGCCGGGCGAGGACGCGGACCAGCTCGCCCCGGTCGGCCGGCGGGGCGTCGGCGGGCCACTCCCCGCCGCCCGCGAGGAGCCGCAGCCGCGCCTCGCTCGCGGCCAGCCGCTCGGCCCGGCGCCGGTGGTCGGCGGCGGCGAGCACCTCCCGCACCACCATCGGCGGGATGACGGACAGACCCAGGGCGATCTCCGGGGCGGTGAACTGTCCCACCGTCCACAGGTGGTGGCCGGCGGCCAGCGCCGCGATGCCGGCCGGCGCGGTTAGCCCGGGCCAGGCGGCCGGCGCGACGCCGGTGCGGGGCCGCTCCCCCACTGCGGTACGCCGGGCGCCGGCCGCGGTCAGCAGTGCGCCGGCCAGCAGCGGCGGCGCGACGGCCAGCAGGGCCCGGTCCGGGGCGGTGCAGGCGAGCAGGACCACGAGCAGGGCCAGCCCGCCCAGCGTGGCGGCCGTGCCGGCGTGGCAGAGGGCCGCACCCGGTCGCCGGCGGCGCTCGGCGACCGCAGCCACCAGCAGCACGGCCAGCGCCAGGGCGCCACCGACGCTGGCCGCCCGCGCGGCCGGCGGCACCGGGCCGGCCGGCAGCAGCACCCAGCCGGCGAAGACCAGGCTGAGACCGAGGGCCATCACGTCCACGGCACGGCTCAGCCGTTCCGCGCCGGAGAGCCGGGAGCGGCCGGGCAGCCGGAGCAGGGCGACGGCGTACAGCGGGGTGGTGAACGCCAGACCGGTCACGGCGACCGGCAGCCGGTGCACGGGATCGCTCAGCGGCAGCACCGCCACGGTGAGCCCGGCGGCCAGCACGGCGACGTCGAGGATCCCGGCGACCCGGCGGGACAGCGCCACCCGGCGGGCCCGCCGGCCGGTCGGCCGGGCGACGGCCGGCTCGGGCGGGTCCGGCGCCGCGGTGGCGCCGGGCCGTTCGGCGGGCGGCGCGGCGGCCGGCGGCCCGGGCGGAGCGCCGGCCAGCCAGGCGAGCCGGACGCAGGCCAGGGCGGAGCCACCGGCCACGGCCAGCGCCACGGCGGCGGGGCCGGGGACCAGGCCGGCGGCGCCGGCGAGGACGAACAGCGCGCCGGCGAGCGACACGACGAGATCGGACAGCGGTGGCCGCCGGCGGGGACCGGCGGCGGTACGGGTGACGGGCACGGCGGTCGCCTTCGTGAGGGGGCACGGGGCGGTGCGGTTGCGGTACGACGTGCGGGGTCAACGGGTCGGATGCGGGTGCGGCCGGCGCCGGACGGGGACCGGTGCGGCCACGCGCATAAACGATCCCGGACGTCCGCCGTTATGCGACACAACACGTGACGCCCGTCACATCCGGGCTCCGGCCGCTGCCGCCGCCCGCCGGGATGGCCGGCGGGCCGAGGTGGGATCATCGGGAGGTGAGCCGCGCCGACACCGTCCGTTTCCGCTACAACCAGGCGATCCTGGTCGCCGCGCTCGTCGCGTTCATCGGCGCGCTGCCGCTGGCCACCGCGCGCTGGTGGCTGCTCTGGGTGCTGCTGATCCCGCTCGCCGTCGGCGTCTGGGCGTGGCGGGCCGGCACCGACGCGGACGCCCGCGAGCTGCGGCTGCGAGCCCTCGTCGGCCAGCGGCGGGTGCCCTGGACGCGGGTCGCCGAGCTGGCCACCGACCCGCGCGGCCGGGCGGTCGCCCGGCTCGACGACGGCGAGACGCTGGTGCTCCCCGCGGTCCGCGCCGCCGACCTGCCCCGGCTCATCTCCGCCACCGGGCAGGAACTGCCCGAGTCCGCCGCCTGACCCGTCAGTAGCCGTCGACCACCCGGTTGGCCAGCGGCTCCCCGGCCGCGAACCGGCGCACCTGCTCCCCCACCAGCCGGTACGCCCGCGGCAGCAGGCCGCGGACCGAGCCGGCGACGTGCGGGGTGAGCAGCACGTTCGGTAGCTCCCACAGGGGATGCTCGGCCGGCAGCGGCTCCGGGTCGGTCACGTCCAGCGCGGCCCGCAGCCGCCCCGACGCCAGCTCGGCGACCAGCGCGGAGGTGCGGGCCACCGGGCCACGGGCGGCGTTGACCAGCAGCGCCCCGTCGGGCATCGCGGCCAGGAACTTCTCGTCGACCAGCCCCCGGGTCTGCTCGGTCAAGGGCACCAGCAGCACCACCACGTCCGCCTCGGGCAGCAGGGCGGGCAGCTCGTCGACGCCGTGCACCCCCTCGGACGGGCGGGGCGTCCGGGCGACCAGGGTGAAGCTCACCTCGAACGGGGCCAACCGGGCGCGGACCGCCGAGCCGATCGAGCCCGCACCGACGATCAGCACCCGCTTGCCGGCCAGCTCGTCGGTCGGGGCCACCTCGTCGTACGCCCACTCGCGGCGGGCCTGGGCGCGGGCCAGCGGCCCGAAGCCGCGCAGCGCGGACAGGATCGCGGCGACCACCCACTCGGCGGTGGCCGAGTCGTGCACGCCGCGGGCGTCGCAGAGCGTCACACCCTCGGGAACCCGCCCCACCCAGGCGTCCGCCCCGGCGGAGAGGAGCTGCACCACCTTCAGGTCGGGCAGCTCGGCCAGGAGCGCGCCGGCGTCCGGGCCGGCGAGGAAGGGCGGCACCCAGAACCGCACACCGCTCGGGGACGACGGCGGCCGGGCCGGGTCCTCCAGCACCTCCAGGGTGACGCCCTCGGGCAGCTCGCCGAGGAGGCGCCGGCCGGCCGGGTGCGGAATCCATACCTTCACGACCGCCGACGATAGTCGCCCCGGACGGCGCGGGCGGCTCGGCCCGTGATGACCGCCGCTTGCCGGGATTGGCGGTGGGCCCCGGGAGGTATAACCGAGCGGAGCGCCGGCCGGCGTTCCCGACTCCGGAGACAGGTGGCGATGAGCGAGGACACTCCGGGGTGCCGGGCCGTGCCGCTTCCGACGCTGGCCGAACCCGAGCGGCTCCGGTCCCTCGCGGAGACCCGGCTCGGCGCGACGCCCGACGAGGCGTTCGACCGGTTCGCCCGGCTGGCCGCCGATCTGCTCGACGTGCCGGTGGCGCTGGTCTCGCTGGTCACCGCCGACCGCCAGTTCCTGCCCGGCGCGACCGGGCTGCCCGAGCCGTGGGCCGCCCGGCGGGAGACCCCGCTGAGCCATTCGTTCTGCCAGCACGTGGTCGAGATCGAGGCGCCGATGGTGCTGCCCGACGCCCGGCTCCACCCCCGGGTGCGCGGGAACCTGGCCATCGAGGACCTCGGCGTCGTCGCGTACGCCGGGATGCCGCTGACCGACCTCGACGGCCGGGTCCTCGGCTCGCTCTGCGCCGTCGACAGCAAGCCCCGGGCCTGGACCGCCGAGCAGTTGCGCACCCTCGCCGACCTGGCCGCCGCCTGCTCCTCGGAGCTGCGCCTGCGGATCGCCCTGCGCAGCGCCGAGCAGGCCCGGCGCCGCGCCGAGGAGGCGCACGACCGGCTCGCCATGCTGGCCGGGATGAGCGAGACGCTGGGCGGCACGCTCGACGTGGCCACGGCGGTCGACCGGCTCGGGCGCGCCATGGTCCCGCTGTTCGCCGACTGGTGCCTGATCACCCTCACCGATCCGGCGGGCCGGCCGCGCAGCGTCTCCGGCGCACACCGGGACCCGGACCGGGCCGCCGACCTGGCCCGGTTCGCCGAGCTGCTGGCCACCGGCCTCGGCCCGGACTCGGTCATCCGGTCGGTGCTGCGGACCGGGCGCCCGGTCATCCGCGGCACGGCCACCCCGGCGGATGTCGAGCGGGGCACCACCGAACCGGACCTGGCGCCGCTCGCCGAGCGGCTCGGCTTCGGCTCCCACCTCAGCGTGCCGATCACCGCCGCCGGTGACCGGGTCATCGGCGCCGTCACGCTGGTCAACGGGCCGTCCCGGCGCGGGTTCGACGGGAGCGACCTGCGGACCGCGCTGGACATCGGCCGCCGGGCCAGCCAGGCCGTGGGCAACAGCCGGCTCTACGGCGAGCAGCGGCACGTCGCCGAGGTGTTGCAGCAGAGCATGCTGCCCACCCTGCCCGTGGTGCCCGGCGTGGAGCTGGCCGCCCGCTATCAGCCGGCGGCGGACCGGGTGGAGGTGGGCGGCGACTGGTACGACGCCTTCGTGCAGCCCGACGGCGACCTGATCGCCGGGATCGGCGACGTCGCGGGGCACGACATCGAGGCCGCGGCGACCATGGGGCAGCTGCGCAACCTGGTGCGCGGCGACGCGTACGGGCGGGACGACCCGGTCGACGAGCTGATGACCCACCTCGACCGGGCGATCCAGGGGCTGCCCGTCCCGACCGTGGCCTCCGCGGTGCTGGCCCGCGTCCGCCCGGCCGCGTCCGGGCTCCTGGTCTCCTGGTGCAACGCGGGCCACCCGCCGCCGCTGCTGGTGCCCGCCGACGGCCCGGTGCAGGTGCTGGACGGGATCCGGGGACCGCTGCTCGGCCTGGCCCACCCGCCCCGGCGCGCGCGCCGCGAGCTGACCCTCGCTCCCGGTGACACCCTGCTGCTGCACACCGACGGGCTGATCGAACGCCGGGACCGGCCGATCGACGAGGGGCAGGCCGAGCTGGTCACGCAGCTCGCCGGTGCCGCCGGGTTGCCCCTCGTGGCCCTCTGCGACCAGCTGCTCGCCGCCGCCCAGCGCCGGGAGGACGACGTCGCCCTGCTCGCCCTGCGCGCCCGTTGAGCCGCGGCTCGGTTCGTCGGGCCCGGTTCGCCACCCGGCCCGGCTAGGCTGGGCCAGGTGAGGCCGCGTCCCCCGTTCCCCCGCGCCGGCCGCCTCCGGGCGGCGCTGGCGGCGTCCTGCGCGACTCTGCTGCTGGGCACCGCCGGTTGTGCCTTCGGCGACCCCGATCCCGACCCGGCCGGCGAGCCGCCCAACCTCCCGTCGCCGTCCACCACGGCCAGCCCCGGCGGCGCCGGCCAGCAGGTGGTGGCCACGGTGCTGGCGAAGGGGCTGGCGGTGCCGTGGGGCATCGCCTTCCTGCCGGACGGCGCCGCGCTGGTCACCGAACGGGACAGCGGGCGGATCCTCCAGGTCGGCCCGGATTCGGGGCCGGAGGGGATGACCGTCCGGGTGGTGCAGACCGTGCCGGACGTGGCGGCCGCCGGCGAGGGCGGGCTGCTCGGCATCGCGGTCTCCCCCGCGTACGCCCGGGACCGCACGGTCTTCGTCTACTACACCAGCGCCGAGGACAACCGGATCGCGAAGCTGGAGCTGGGCCGGCCGCCCACCCCGATCGTCACCGGCATCCCGAAGGCCGGCAACCACAACGGCGGTGGGCTGGGCTTCGGCCCCGACGGCTTCCTCTACGCCAGCACCGGCGACGCCGGGCAGACCGCGCACGCGCAGGACCCGAAGAACCTCGGCGGCAAGATCCTGCGGCTCACCCGGGACGGCAAGGCCGCCCCCGGCAACCCCACCGCAGGCTCCCCGGTCTGGTCGACCGGGCACCGCAACGTGCAGGGGTTCGCCTGGACGCCGGACAAGCGGATGTACGCCGTGGAGTTCGGCCAGAACACCTGGGACGAGATCAACCAGATCAACAAGGGCGGCAACTACGGCTGGCCGCAGGTCGAGGGGCGCGGCGACGACCGGCGCTACGTCAACCCGATCGTGCAGTGGCGCACCGGCGAAGCCTCCTGCTCCGGCCTGGCGGCCGTGCAACGGCTGCTGCTCACCGCCTGTCTGCGCGGGCAGCGACTCTGGCTGGTCGAGCTGGCCGGCACCGGCACGGTCCTCGGCCAGCCGCGCGAGCTGCTCACCGGCCGGTACGGCCGGCTGCGCGCCGCCGCCGTGGCGCCGGACGGCTCGGTCTGGGTGAGCACCTCCAACCGGGACGGGCGGGGCAAGCCGGCCGGCGACGACGACCGGATCCTGCGGCTGGTCTTCGCCGACGGCGGCGCCGGGCGCAGCTGATCCCGCTTCCCGGGGTTTGCCAAGATCCTTCGACGGGCAGGTCAGAATCTCAGCATGGACGGCCAGGAGAACGAGCAGCACAGCGGCGGGGACGGGACGACGCCGGAGGACGGGCGCGCCCGTCGTCGGTGGCGTCCCGGCACCGGTCTGCGCCGGCTCGGCGTCGTGCTGGCCGTGCTCGTGGTCACCTTCACGGGGGTGGTGGCCGGCACGTACGCGGGCGGGCACGTGGGCACCGACATCGGGCCGTTCCGCGCCCAGCTCGACCTCAGCCCGTCGCTGACCGGCGGCACCACCGTCGACATCCCGCCGCTGGGCGCGCTGCTGCTGGACAGCCACGACGGGCCGGCCTACCTGACCGTCGAGCTGGGCGCGCTCGACCAGCGGCGGACCGAGGCGCTGATCGACGATCCGGCGAGCATCAGCCGGGCCAGCCAGTCGGCGGTCGAGGACGTGCGGGCCGGCGTCATGCGACTCGGCCTGAAGACCCTGGCCTCGGCGGTGCTGGCCACCCTGCTGCTGGCCGGTCTGGTCTTCCGCGACGTGCGGCGCACCGCGTGGGCCGGCGGGTTGGCGCTGGTGGTCACCGCCGGCAGCCTCGGCCTCGCCGCCGCCACCATCCGGCCCCAGGCCATCGAGGAGCCGCGCTACGAGGGGCTGCTGGTCAACGCGCCGGCGATCGTCGGTGACGCGCGGCGGATCGCCAACGACTACACCAAGTACGCCGAGCAGCTGCAACGGCTGGTCGGCAACGTCAGCAAGCTCTACACGACGGTCTCCGCGCTGCCGGTGGTCCAACCGTCGCCCGGCACCACGCGGGTGCTGCACGTCTCCGACATGCACCTCAACCCCACCGGCTGGCAGCTCATCCGCACGGTCGTGGAGCAGTTCGGCATCGACGTGGTGATCGACACCGGCGACATCACCGACTGGGGCAGCGAGCCCGAGGCGTCCTTCGTCGGCTCGATCGGCCTGCTCAAGAAGCCGTACGTCTACATCCGCGGCAACCACGACTCGGCGCGCACCGCCGCCGCCGTGGCCGCCCAGCCGAACGCCGTCGTACTGAACAACTCCACGACCACGGTCGCCGGGCTGACCATCGCCGGCATCGGCGACCCCCGGTTCACCCCGGACAAGGAGACCTCGCCGGCCGGCAGCGGGCTCACCAAGGTGGTCGCCGACCAGGTGATCGGGACCGGCGAGCAGCTCGCCACCACGGTGCGGAACTCGCCGAAGCCGGTGAACATCGCGCTGGTGCACGACCCGGCCTCGGCCGGCCCGCTCTCCGGCACCTGCCCGCTGGTGCTGGCCGGGCACACCCACGCCCGGCAGGTGTCGAAGCTGCCGCAGGTACCGGACAAGCAGCCGACCCAGCTCTTCGTCGAGGGCTCCACGGGCGGCGCCGGGCTGCGTGGCCTGGAGGGCGAGAAGCCCACCCCGCTGTCGATGACGGTGCTCTACTTCGACCAGCAGAAGCTGCTCCAGGCCTACGACGACATCACCGTGGGCGGCACCGGGCAGTCGCAGGTCAACCTGGAACGGCACATCATCCAGGACCCGACGAAGGGCGACCAGGTGCCGGTCACCCCGACCCCGACCCGGGGCGGGCCCGTCTCGCCCGCCCCGACCGGCAGCCCGACCGCGACACCCAGCCCCACAGGCTGAGGCTCAGCGCAGCGACAGGGCCGCCAGCGCCGCGTTGACGATGCTGCCGGGCAGCAGGTCGTGCAGCTCGTACAGTTCGCCGACGCTGCCGGACTGGCCGAACTCGTCGACCCCGAGCGGCACGGCCGGGGCGCCGAGCGCCGAGCCGAGCCAGGCCATCGCGTGCGAGGCGGCGTCGTGCACGGTGACCACCGGCACCCGGTCGGCGAAGGCCGACCGCAGCGCGCCGGGCACGCTCGGCACGGTCGCCGTCCGCACGCCCTGGCGCAGGGTCCGCTGCCAGGCCCGGTAGAGCCGGTCCAGGCTGGTCACGTCGACCACGTGCGCCGCGACGCCCTCCTCGGCCAGCTCCGCGGCGGCCGCGAGGACCTCCGGCAGCACCGCGCCGGAGGCGGCGAGCTGCACGACCGGGGCGTCCGCCAGCTGGGGGTACGCCTCGTGCGCGTCGACGAGCCGGTACGCGCCCGCCACCACCTGCCGGCGCAGCACCGCGTCGCCGATCCGCGCCCGGGCCGCCTCGAAGGGCGCCTGGTCGATGGGCCGGGTGCTGAGGCGGAAGTAGTACGCGCCGTCCTCGGCCGGCGCGGCCGTGGCGGCCGGGGCCGCTCCCCCGGCGATCTGGCCGAGCGCGTCGCAGAGCAGCCAGTCGAGGCTGCCGGCGTACGCGGGTTCGCAGAAGGTGACCCCGGGCAGCTCCAGGCCCACCGAGGCGGTGATGGTCGACTGGTGGGCGCCGCCCTCGGGGGCCAGGGTGATGCCGGACGGGGTGCCGGCCACCACGAACCGGGAGCCGGAGTAGGTGCCGTAGAGGAACGCGTCCAGGCCGCGCAGCACGAACGGGTCGTAGACCGTGCCGACCGGCAGCAGCGGCTGCCCGGACAGGTCCCACGACAGGCCGAGCTGGCCGAGCAGCAGGAACAGGTTCATCTCGGAGATGCCCAGCTCGATGTGCTGACCGGCCGGGGTCTCCGTCCAGCGCAGCATCCGGTCCTCGGTCCAGGAACGCTGCTCGGTGGGGGCGAACACCCCGGTCTTGTTGATGAACCCGGCCAGGTTGGTGGAGGTGGCCACGTCCGGCGCGGTGGTGACCAGGTAGGGCGCGACCTTCGGGTCGCGGGCCAGGTCGACCAGCACCCGGCCGAAGACCTCCTGGGTGGAGACGGGCTTGTTCACCCGTACCTTCGTGGTTTCCGGGACGGTGACCCCGAGCGCCCGCTCGCGCGGCGCGCGGGCCAGCGCCTCCCGGCGCTCGCCGGCCCGGATGCCGGCCGGGGACGCCGGGTCGAGGCGGTCCCACTCGGTGTCGCGGGTCAGGCCGTGCGCGGCGCGCAGCGCGTCGACCTGCTCGCTGGTGAGCAGCGCCGAGTGGTTGCGCGGGTTGCCGGCGATCGGCAGGCCCCACCCCTTGACCGTGTAGGCGAAGACCACGCTGGGCCGGTCGGTGACCGCGTCGCACTGGGCGTACGCGTCGAGCATCGCTTGGAGGTCGTGCCCGCCCAGGTCCGTGACGAGCGGACCCAGCTCGTCGTCGGGGATGTCGGCCACGAAGGCGGCCACCTCGGCCGGGGCGCCGTCCAGGAACTGCTTGCGCAGGGCCGGCCCGGCCAGCCCGAACAGCGACTGGTACTGCTCGTTGGGCATCAGGTCGATCCAGTCGCGCAGCGCCGCCCCGCCCGGCCGCTCGTACGCCTCGGCGAGTTTGCGGCCGTACTTGACCTCGACCACGTGCCAGCCGGCGGCCTCGAACTGGCCGCGCCACTGGTTGATCCGCACGCCGGGGACGACCCGGTCCAGCGACTGGCGGTTGAAGTCGACCAGCCACATCACGTTGCCCAGCCCGGTGGTGGCCGGGTCGGCGACGGCCTCCCAGATGTTGCCCTCGTCCAGCTCGGCGTCGCCGATGAGGGCGATGAACCGGGAGTGCGTCCGCTCGCCGAAGTGCGCGTCGACGTAGCGGCGGGTGACCGCCGCGAACAGCGGCGCGGCCGCGCCCAGGCCGACCGAGCCGGTCGAGAAGTCCACCCCGTCCGGGTCCTTGGTCCGCGACGGGTACGACTGCAGCCCGCCGCGCGCCCGCAGCTTCGGCAGGTAGGACCGGTCCAGGTTGCCGAGCAGGTACTGGACGGCGTGGAAGACCGGCGAGGCGTGCGGCTTGACCGCGACCCGGTCCTCGGCGTCCAGGTGGGCGAACCAGAGCGCGGTCATCGCGGTGACCAGCGAGGCGCTGGACGCCTGGTGGCCGCCGACCTTCACCCCGTCGCCGGTGTCCCGGTCGTGGTTCGCCGCGTCCACGATGCGGGTGGCGAGCCAGAGCACCCGCCGCTGGATCTCGTCGAGGACGTCGAGGTCGTGCTGGTTCACGGTGACTCCATCCGGGCGTCGCCGTTGACGCCCACGCGCGAGGGGTGCGGGGTGGCCGCGTGTGCGGAACAGACCGGGGGCCGCCGCCGGGTCACGACGGCGGCCCTCGGGACGGGACTCAGCCCTGGACGCCGAGGCGCGCCAGGATCAGCTCGCGGACGGTCTTGGCGTCGGCCTGGCCGCGGGTGGTCTTCATGACAGCGCCGACCAGCGCGCCGGCCGCCGCCACCTTGCCGCTGCGGATCTTGTCGGCGATGCCCGGGTTCGCGGCGATCGCCTCGTCCACGGCGGCGGTGAGCGCGCCGGTGTCGGAGACCACCTCGAGGTTGCGGTTGGTCATGATCTCGGTCGGCGAGCCCTCGCCGGCCACCACGCCCTCCAGCACGGTACGGGCCAGCTTGTCGTTGAGCTTGCCGGCGTCGACCAGGCCCTGCAGCTCGGCGACCTGCGCCGGGGTGGCCCCGACGTCGGCCAGCTCCACGCCGCTCTCGTTGGCCCGGCGGGACAGCTCGCCCAGCCACCACTTGCGGGCGCCGGCCGGGGTCGCCCCGGCGGCCACGGTCGCCTCGATCAGCTCGACCGCGCCGGCGTTGACCACCGACTGCATGTCCAGGTCGGACAGGCCCCAGTCCTGCTGAATCCGCTTGCGGCGCAGCCTCGGCAGCTCCGGCAGGGCCGCCTTCAGCTCGGCCACCCAGGCGGTGTCCGGCGCGAGCGGGACCAGGTCCGGCTCCGGGAAGTACCGGTAGTCGGTGGCGGTCTCCTTGGACCGGCCGGGGGTGGTGTCACCGGTGTCCTCGTGGAAGTGCCGGGTCTCCTGGGTGATGCTGCCACCGGCGTCGAGCACCGACGCCTGGCGCAGCATCTCCGAGCGGACCGCCCGCTCGACCGAACGCAGCGAGTTGACGTTCTTGGTCTCGGTGCGGGTGCCCCACTCCTCGCCCGGCCGGTTCAGCGACGTGTTCACGTCGCAGCGCAGCGAGCCCTCCTCCATCCGGACGTCGGAGACACCCAGCGAGCGGATCACGTCGCGCAGCTCGGTGACGTACGCCCGGGCCACCTCGGGAGCGAGCGCCCCCGTGCCGGGGATCGGCTTGGTGACGATCTCGACGAGCGGGATGCCGGCCCGGTTGTAGTCGACCAGCGACTCGGTGGCGCCGTGGATCCGGCCGGTGGCGCCGCCGACGTGCAGCGTCTTGCCGGTGTCCTCCTCCAGGTGCACCCGCTCGATGCCGATCCGCACGGTCTCGCCGTTGACGTCGACGTCCAGGTAGCCGTCGACGCAGAGCGGCTCGTCGTACTGGCTGATCTGGAAGTTCTTCGGCATGTCCGGGTAGAAGTAGTTCTTCCGGGCGAACCGGCACCACTCGGCGATCGAGCAGTTCAGTGCCAGGCCGATCCGGATGGTCGCCTCGATGGCCGCCTTGTTGGCCACCGGCAGCGAGCCGGGCAGGCCCAGGCAGACCGGGCAGACCCGGGTGTTCGGCTCGCCGCCGAAGTCGGTCGGGCAGCCGCACCACATCTTGGTGTTCGTGCCCAGCTCGACGTGGGTCTCCAGGCCGATCACCGGTTCCCAGCGCGCCACGACCTCGTCGTACGCGGGCAGTGTCGTCGTCATCGGTGCTCCTGCCTCACAGTGCCGGTGGGGTGAACGTGCCGACCGTGGACTCCAGCGCGGCGGCGACCCGGTACATCCGGTCGTCGGCCATCGTCGGAGCCATGATCTGGAAACCGACCGGGAGGCCCTCGGACAGGCCGCACGGCACCGAGATGGCCGGTCCGCCGTACAGGTTGGTCGGGATGGTGAACAGGTCGGCCAGGTACATCTGGTAGGGGTCGGCGGTGCGCGCCCCGATCGGGAAGGCCACGAACGGGGTGGTCGGCGAGATGAGCGCGTCCACCCCCTCGAAGGCGGCCGTGAAGTCCCGGGTGATCAGCGTCCGGACCTTCTGCGCCTGCCCGTAGTAGGCGTCGTAGTAGCCCGACGAGAGCGCGTAGGTGCCGAGCATGATGCGCCGCTTGACCTCGGGGCCGAAGCCCGCCTCCCGGGTCAGCGACATGACCTCTTCGAGGGACCGGTTGCCGTCGTCGCCGACCCGCAGGCCGAACCGGACGCCGTCGAACCGGGCCAGGTTGGAGGAGCACTCGCTCGGCGCGATCAGGTAGTAGGCCGGCAGCGCGTACTTGAAGTGCGGGCACGAGACGTCGACGATCTCGGCGCCCAGCTTCGCCAGGGCCTCCACCGCCTCGCGGAACGCGGCCATCACGCCCGGCTCGGCGCCCTCGCCGGTGAACTCGGTGACCACACCGAGCTTCACCCCGGTCAGGTCGCCGGACGCGCCGAGCTTCGCCGCGCCGACCACGTCCGGCACCGGGGCCGGGATCGACGTGGAGTCGCGCGGGTCGTGACCGCCGATCACCTGGTGCAGCAGCGCGGCGTCCAGCACGTTGCGCGCGCACGGGCCGGGGGTGTCCAGCGAGGAGGAGAACGCCACCAGGCCGTAGCGGGAGGTGCCGCCGTAGGTGGGCTTCGCCCCGACGGTGCCGGTGACCGCGCCGGGCTGGCGGATCGAGCCGCCGGTGTCCGAGCCGATCGACAGCGGCGCCTCGTACGCGGCCAGCGCCGCGGCGCTGCCACCACCGGAGCCGCCCGGGATCCGCGCCAGGTCCCACGGGTTGCGGGTCGGGCCGTACGCCGAGTATTCGGTGGAGGAGCCCATGGCGAACTCGTCCATGTTGGTCTTGCCGAGCATCACCGTGCCGGCGGCGCGCAGCCGCTCGACGATCGTCGAGTCGTACGGCGGGCGCCAGCCCTCCAGGATCTTCGAGCCGACCGTGGTCGGCACGCCCTTCGTGGTGAGCACGTCCTTCACGGCGACCGGCACGCCGGCCAGCGGCCCCAGTTCCTCGCCGGCGGCCCGGCGCTCGTCCACGCTGCGGGCGGCGGCCAGCGCGCCCTCGGTGTCGACGTGCAGGAAGGCGTGGACCTGCTCGTCGACGGCGGTGATCCGGTCCAGGTGGGCCTGCGTGACCTCCACGGCGGAGGTCTCGCCCGTCGCCACCAGACCGGCGATCTCGGCGGCGGTGAGCCGGGTCAGGTCAGTCATGAAGCCACATCCTCGTCCAGGATCCGCGGGACGCGGAACCGCTGCTCCTCGGCGTCGGGCGCACCCGACAGCGCCTCCTGCGGGGTCAGGCACGGCGTCACCACGTCCTCGCGGAGGACGTTGGTCAGCGGCACCGAGTGGGACGTCGGCGGGATGTCCGCCGCGGCGACCTCGCCGACCTGGGCGACCGACTGGAGGATCACGTCCAGCTGGCCGGCGAAGGTGTCCAACTCCTCCTCGGTGACGGCGAGCCGCGACAGTCGCGCGAGATGCGCGACCTCCTCGCGGGAGATGGCGGCCATCGGGTGCCCCCTTCGTGGCTGTCCTGCTGCGTCTGCGGTGTGCCGGCCGCGCGCTCGCCGGGGACGATGACACGCGGTGACCGGAGCGAGTCTATTGCCCTCCGGTCGGGTCGACGCCTCCGACTCCCGGTGCCCGCCCCGCCGGCACGCCGGCCGGTGTGCCGTTCAGCGGGCCGGGCCCGCCGGCCGGTGTGCCGGTCAGCCGCCCGGGCCCGCCGGTCAGCCGGCCGGGCGACGTGGTCCCTCGCCCTCCGCCGCCACGGCCGGGTGGACCGGCCGGTACCGGGACAGCCAGGTGACCAGCTCCCCGGCCGGCATGGGCCGGGCGTAGAACCAGCCCTGCGCCACGTCGCAGCCGGCCGCGTGCAGCAGCCGCCAGGTGCGCTCGTCCTCGACGCCCTCGGCCACCACCCGCAGCCCGAGCGCCCCGGCCAGCTCGATCATCGATCGGACGATCGCCGCGTCGTCGGCGTCGTCGGCCATCCCGAGCACGAACGACCGGTCGACCTTCACCTCGGACAGCGGGAGCCGGCGCAGGTGCTGCAGCGACGAGTAGCCGGTGCCGAAGTCGTCCAGCGCGATGCCGACCCCGATCCGGTGCAGCTGGGTGATGCTGGCCAGCACCCGCCGCGGGTCGGCCATCAGCGCGCCCTCGGTGATCTCGACCTGCAACCGGTCCGGCGGCACGCCGTACCGGGCCAGCCGGTCGGCGATCTGGTCGGCGATCTCGCCGGTGTGCAGGTCCCGGACGCTGACGTTGAGCGCGGCGCGCAGCGTGACGCCGGCGGCGGACCACTTGGCGACCTGCTCCACCACGTCGTCCACCACCCGGCGGGTGAGCAGCCGCATCACCGCGCTCTGCTCCGCGACCTGGATCAGCTCCCCGGGGTCGACCATGCCCCGGCGCGGGTGCCGCCAGCGCAGCAGCGCCTCGACGCCGACCACCTCGCCGGTCGCGATGGCGATCTGCGGCTGGTAGTACATGGTGATCTCGCCCGGGTCCCCGGCCGGGTCGTCGAGCCCGGCCGAACCGGCGCCGACGCGCTGCTCGGCCCCCCGGATCGCGGCTACGCCGGCCGGAAGATCGGAAGCGCCGCGCTCCGGACGCCCGGCGGACACCGTTCCGGTCCGGCTACCGAGCACCGCGCCGGGCTGCCCGTCGGGCACCGCCCCGGACTGGTCGTCGGCCACCGCGCCGGGCCGGGCGTCCGCCACCGCAGCGGGCAGGTCGTCGGTTACCGCCCCGGGCAGGTCGTCGGCCACCGTCCCGGGCCGGGCGTCGGGCACCGCCCCGGCGGCGCCGCCGTGGGCCGGGCTCAGCCGGTCGCCGTCGTCGGGCGACGGGATCTCCGGCGGCGTCTCCGGCGTGGTCGCGCGGGTGGCCCGGCGGCGGATCGGGTCGGCGCCCGTGACGATCCGGTTGATCAGCTCGTCGTCGTGCCGCACCTCCACCCGCTCGCGGCGCCGCAGCCGCCACCGCGCCGGCGGCTCCAGGTCCCGGCGCGGCGTCAGGCGCGCCCCGCCGGAGGAGCCGGCTCGCGCCCCTCCGGCCCGGCCACCGTTGCGTGGCAGGCCGTCGCCACGGGCCGACCGAGCCGCCGGGGTGGACAGGCCGGGCGCGGGGGCGAGCGCCGCGCCGTCGCCGCCGCGGACGCCGGTCGGCTCCTCGGCCCGGGCCGGCGGCCCGGACTCCAGCACCCGGCGCAGGTCGGCGAGGAGGCTCAACCGCTCGGCGGAGTTGTGGTCGGACTCGGGCGCGTAGACGGCCACGGTGTCGTTGCGGTGCTTCGCGTCGTACATGGCCACGTCGGCGTGGCGCATCAGGGTGGCGAAGTCCTCGCCGTGCTCGGGGAACAGGGCGATGCCGATGGACCCGCCCACGTCCAGCGGCAGGCCGTCCAGCGGCACCGGCTCGGCGAGCGCGGCCACCACCCGGTCGGCTCGCTCGCGGGCCTGGTCGGTGCCGGTGAGCCCGGGTACGACGATGGCGAACTCGTCGCCGCCGAGCCGCGCCACCAGCTCCTCCCCGTCGACCACCTCGATGAGGCGGGCGCTCACCTCGACCAGCAGCCGGTCACCCACCGCGTGCCCGAGCGCGTCGTTGACGTGCTTGAACCGGTCGAGATCCAGCAGCAGCAGGGCCAGGTGGGCGTCCGGCTCGCCGCGGGCGGCCCGCTCGGCGTGCAGGTGCACCTGCTCGGCCACCTCGGTGAGCAGGGCCTTGCGGTTGGGCAGCCCGGTGAGCGGGTCGAGGTCGGCGAGCTGCTCCCGCTCGGCGGAGAGCCGGGCCATCCGGTAGACCGCGAACAGCGGCACCAGCACCAACGGGATCAGCGCGGCGCTGGCCCGGGCGGCGGCCACCAGCACCGGGGCGAGCAGCAGCAGCGAGCCGGTGGAGAGCAGCTCGTAGGCGAGGCCCTGCCGGACGCTGGGCCACCAGCGGTCGCCGAACCGCAGCCGGATCGCGCAGCTGACCAGGCCGTAGTTGACGACGAACCAGGTCGCCGTGGCGCCACCCACCGCCGCCACGTCGGTCCAGTGCAGCCGGCCGTCGCCGAAGAGCTCGCCCGGGCCGAGCCGGCTGACCGCGTACGCGGCGGCCAGCGCGCAGGCGTACTGGGCCCCGTTGAAGGCGGTGCGCCAGCCGGCGTAGCCGAGCCGCCAGCCGGAGACGGCCACCGCCACGGCCTGCACGGCGACGGCCGGGCCGAGCCCCCAGCCGAGGAGGATGGCGAACGTGAAGCAGGTCGACGGGAAGACCGCCGAGGTCTGCCGTCGACCGGGCGGCACGAACGGGCGGGCGTCGCAGGCGACGGCCAGCGCCGCCATGGTCCAGAAGGCGGCCGGCAGGTGGGGCAGGTCGTCGGGGAGCGCGGCCAGCGGCACGGCCGAGACGAGCAGGGCCAGGACACCGACCACGGTGACGAAGCCGAAGAACGGCCCGGTCCGCCCGGGCGGGACGGAGTTTCGCGGGTCGCCGGTCTCCATCGCACCTCCCGGGGTCGGCCCCGGCGCGCACGGTCACGCGCCGTACGCCAATGAAACGCCCTCGGTGCCGATTTCCCCGACACGACAGTCACGAATCGGTCGTAGTCGTAATTAAGTTGGAATGCGCGGCAGGGCCGCCGGTAGGCGGATCACCCCTCGACGCGGGCCACCTCGCGGGCCGCGTCCGGGCCGGACTCCAGCAGCACCCGGAAGCCCTCCTCGTCGAGGATCGGCAGCTTGAGGTCGGCGGCCTTGTCGGCCTTGGAGCCGGGGTTGTCGCCCACCACCACGAAGCCGGTCTTCTTCGAGACCGAGCCGGTGACCTTGCCGCCCCGGCTCTGGATCGCCTCGGACGCCTGGTCACGGCTGAACCCGGCCAGCGTGCCGGTGACCACCACGGTCACCCCTTCGAGCGGGCGCGGGCCCTCCTCGCCGGCCTCCTCGGCCATCCGCACGCCGGACTCGGCCCACTTGCGCACCACCTCGCGGTGCCAGTCGACGGCGAACCACTCCTTGATGCTGGCCGCGATGGTCGGGCCGACGCCGTCCACCGAGGACAGCTCCTCCTCGCTGGCCGCGTCGATCGCCTCGACCGAGCGGAAGTGCCGGGCGAGCGCCTGCGCCGCGGTCGGGCCGACGTGCCGGATGGAGAGCGCGACCAGCACCCGCCAGAGCTCCCGCTCCTTGGCCACGGCCAGGTTGTCGAGCAGCTTGGTCGCGTTGCTGCCCAGCGTGCCGTCCTTGTTGACGAAGAACGGCGAGCGGGAGAGCTGCTCGGCGTCGAGCGCGAACAGGTCACCCTCGTCCTGGATGATCCCGGCGTCGAGCAGCGCGGCGGCGCCCTTGTAGCCGAGTACCTCGATGTCGAACGCGCCCCGACCGGCCAGGTGGAAGACCCGCTCCCGGAGCTGCGCC
This sequence comes from Micromonospora halotolerans, assembly GCF_032108445.1. Taxonomy (NCBI): domain Bacteria; kingdom Bacillati; phylum Actinomycetota; class Actinomycetes; order Micromonosporales; family Micromonosporaceae; genus Micromonospora; species Micromonospora halotolerans. The sequence goes on from NZ_CP134876.1 coordinate 1,114,033, forward strand.
GGGCAGCTGCGCGAGTTGGGGCACCGGATGTCGACGTCGCCCTCCTTGGCCGGCGCGAGCGGGGTGCCGCAGGCCGGGCAGGCGGTGGGCATGACGAACGGGCGGGCGTCGGCCGGGCGCAGGTCGACCACCGGGCCGAGCACCTCGGGGATGACGTCGCCGGCCTTGCGCAGCACCACCGTGTCGCCGATGAGCACGCCCTTGCGCTCGACCTCGCGGGCGTTGTGCAGGGTGGCCAGGGCGACCGTGGAGCCGGCCACCCGGACCGGTTCGAGGACGGCGAACGGGGTGACCCGGCCGGTGCGCCCGACGTTGACGTCGATGTCGAGCAGCTTGGTGGTGACCTCCTCCGGCGGGTACTTGAAGGCGATGGCCCAGCGCGGCGCGCGGCTGGTCGAGCCGAGCCGCCCCTGGATGGAGACGGGGTCGACCTTGACCACCACGCCGTCGATCTCGTGCTCGACGTCGTGCCGGTGCTCGGCGTAGTAGGCGATGTATTCCGCCACCCCGGCCAGGTCGGGCACCACCCGCCAGCGGTCGCTGGTCGGCAGCCCCCACGCTCTGAGCGCCGCGTAGGACTCGGACTGCGCGGCCGGCTGGAAGCCCCGGCGGGCGCCGATGCCGTGCACCACCAGGCGCAGCGGCCGGGAGGCGGTGATCCGTGGGTCCTTCTGGCGCAGGCTGCCGGCGGCCGCGTTGCGCGGGTTGGCGAACGGCGCCTTGCCCTGCTCGACCAGGCCGGCGTTGAGGTCGGCGAAGGCGGCCACCGGGAAGTAGATCTCGCCGCGCACCTCGAGGAACTCCGGCACGTCGGGGAAGTCGTCGGAGGGCGTCAGCCGGGCCGGCACGTCCCGGATGCTGCGCACGTTGGCGGTGACGTCCTCACCCGTGCGCCCGTCACCCCGGGTCGCGGCCCGGACCAGCCGCCCCTTCTCGTAGGTCAGGTTGATGGCCAGGCCGTCGACCTTCAGCTCGCACAGGTAGGGCACCGGGCCGCCGGCGTCCCGCTCGACCCGCTCGGCCCAGGCCGCCAGCTCCTCGTCGGCGAAGGCGTTGTCGAGCGAGAGCATCCGCTCGGCGTGGGTGACCGGGGTGAAGTCGGTGGAGAAGGTGCCGCCGACGCGCTGGGTCGGCGAGTCGGGGGTGCGCAGCGCCGGGTACTGCTCCTCGAGCGCCTCCAGCTCCCGCAGCTGCTTGTCGAACTCGGCGTCGGAGATGGTCGGCGCGTCCAGCACGTAGTAGCGGTACTGGTGCTCGGTGAGCTCCTGGCTCAGCGTGGCGTGCCGCTCCCGCGCCTCCGGGGTCGGCTCGGCGCCGGCCGCCGCCTCCTGCGCGGGGCTGACCGCCTGGGGAATCGCTTCTTCGGACACCCTGCCGCCTTCGGACACCGCTGTCGACCTCCCGTGATCGTGCTACCTCCGCACGGTATCGGGCGGGGCTGACAACCGCCGCCGGCAGACCGGTGCGTTCTCCGCCGATCATGAGGTTGCCGGCACCGAACCGGACATCCCACCCCGCCAACCTCATGATCGCCGGACGCGGCCGGGCGCGGGGCGACTGGGGGGTGGTGGGTGGTCGGCGTGCGACGATCGCCGGGCGGCGGTGGTGGGCCGGCACGGGCGAGAGGCGGGGGTACGCATGCGCGACGGGTTGCTCTGGGCCGCGGCGATCGTGGCGTGTGTCGCGGCCGGCTGGCTGTGGGGCGAGTGGCGTGGCCGGGTCGCGAGGCGGTCCGGTGGCGAGCGGGCGCGCAAGCGTGCGGGCGTGCCGCCCCGGGACACCGGGCCGCGTGGGCGTACCGGTGCGCCGCCCCGACCCCGGAACGCCGGGCGGGGACCGGCGAGTGCGCCCCGGCCCGGGGAGATCTGGTGGGCCGACGTGCCCTACGCCGACGGGACCGGCTCGAAGGTGCGCCCCTGCCTGGTGCTGCGGCTCGACGGCCGGGACGCCGACGTCCTGAAGATCACCAGCCAGGACAAGTCGGGCCGGGACGACCACCTGCCGATCCCCACCCGGAGCTGGGACCCGAACGCCGACCACGACAGCTTCCTGGACATCAGCGAGCCGATCCCGGTGCCCCTCACCGCCTTCGCGGACCGGGCCGGCGCCTGCGACCCCGACCTCTGGCAGGGCATCCGCCGCCTCCCCCACCTGACGGCCTGACCACCGCCCGCACCGCGCGACCTGGGCGGTCAAGGCACGCCAGTGTGATCAACAGGAATGGGGCGGTGGGGCGCCCGGCTCAGTCGAGCGGCGCGGCGAGCGCGCTCAGCTGGTCGGCGTACTCGATTCGCATGGACCAGTCGGCGGGCCAGGCCGACATGCCGTGCGCGGCGCCCACGAAGGCGCCGGCCAGGGCCGCGATGGAGTCCGAGTCACCGGCCGTGGTGGCGCCGCGGGCCAGCGCGCCGACCGGGTCGTCGGGGTGGCGCAGCGCGCAGAGCAGCGCGGTGGCCAGCGCCTCCTCGGCGATCCAGCCCTCGCCGGTGAGCCGGCACGGGTCGCCGCCGTCGTCGGGGCGGGCCAGCGCCGCGTCGAGCCGGCCGAGCACCCGCAGGCAGTCGTCCCAGCCCCGGGCCATGAACTCCGCCGGCGTCGGGTCGCCCGAGCGCTGCCACAGGTCGCCGAGCCAGTCGCCCCGGTAGACCGTGCGCTGGGCGTGCGCCCGGTCGGTGAGCAACCCGGGCAGCTCGGGCAGCGCGGCGCCGTCGCGCAGCAGCCGGACCGCGTACGCGGTCAGCTCGCTGGCCGCCAGGCCGGTCGGGTGGCCGTGGGTCAGGCCGGCCTGGAGCTGGGCCAGCCCGGCCAGGGTGTCGAGGTCGGCGTCGAGCAGCCCGACGGGGGTGACCCGCATGTTCGCTCCGCAGCCCTTCGAATCGGCGACCGTCGCGTCCTGCCAGCGGGTCCCCCGGTCCAGCTCGGCGCAGGCGCGCAGGCAGGTCATGCCGGGCGCGCGGTTGTTGTCGGGGCTGACCGCCCAGTCGAGGAACCGCCGGCGCAGCAACGGCTCCACCGCCTCGGGCGTGAAGGCCGGTGCGTCGTGCAGTGCCCACGCCACCGCGAGCGCCATCTGGGTGTCGTCGGTGACCAGCGCCGGGTCACCGGTCAGCTCCCGCGGGCCGGTCGGGCCGTAGCGGCGGACGATCTCGGTGACGGTGAGGAACTCGGTGGGCTTGCCCAGGGCGTCGCCGTAGGCGAGGCCGAAGAGCGAGCCGGACGCGCGGCGCGGGGCGGATTCGATCACGGTGGCGATCATGCCCCGCCCGCGCAAGCCGGGCGCGGCACGCCCATGCGCGCCGGGTGCGGCCCGGCCGCGCAGGCCCGGCGTGGTCAGTCCCAGCAGAGGCAGAACGGGTGGCCGGCCGGGTCGGCGTAGACCCGGAAGCCCTCCCCCTCGCCGGGCAGCCGGCGGGCGCCGAGGGCCAGCGCCGCCTTCTCGGCCATCTCGATGTCGTCGACGGTGACGTCGAGGTGGAACTGCTGCGGCCGCTCGGGGTCGGGCCAGGCCGGGGCACGCAGGTTGAGCGCCTTCTGGAAGGCGACGCGCGGCTGGTGACCCGGTGGGCCGCCGAGCACCACCCACTCGTCGCCGTCGGAGTTGTCCTCGATCAGCGGAAGGCCGAGCAGCTCCGCGTAGAAGCCGGCCAGCGCGCGCGGATCAGGGCAGTCGATCACCACGGAACGCAGCTGTCCAATCATGCCGGTCATCCTGCCCCCGCCGTACGACAGGAAACCTCACTCCTCGGCGAGCCGGCGGCCGGCGTCCCGGCAGGCGGCGAGGACCTCCCGCGCGTACGCCGGGGTGGCCCCGGCCAGGCCGCACGCGGGGGTGACCACCACCTGCTCGGCGAGCCGGCGACGGGGGAAGCCGAGCTGGTCCCAGACCCGGCGTACCCGGTCGGCGACCTGGGCGGACGTCGGCGCGCGACCGGCCGGCGGCGGCAGCGCGGGCGCGGCGCCGGCCAGCAGGCCGAACCCGGCGTCGATGGCCTCGCCGAGCGGGTCCAGGTCGGTGACCAGGGCCAGGTCGAGGGCGACGCCGACGGCGCCGGCGGTGCGGATCAGCTCCAGCGGCACGTCCGGCGCGCAGCAGTGCACCACGGTGGGCACGCCGGCCGCCTCGATCACGCCGCGCAGCAACGCGCGGGCCACCTCGGCCTCGACCGGCCGGTAGGCGCCCAGGCCGCTCTCGGTGGGCACCCGGCCGGCCAGCACCGCGGGCAGCGACGGCTCGTCGAGCTGGAGCAGCACCGAGGCGTGGGGCAGCCGCCGGGCCAGCGCCGCCACGTGCCCGCGCAGCCCCTCGGCGAGCGAGCCGGCGAGGTCCCGGACCGCGCCGGGGTCGCGCAGCAGCCGGCCGCCGATCGGCAGCTCCAGCGAGGCGGCCAGGGTGAACGGACCGGCGGCCTGGACCTTGACCGGGCCGGCGTACTGCTCGGCCTGCTCGGCGAGCTGGTCGAGGTCGCGTTCCATCAGGTCGCGGGCGCGGCGCAGGTCCTTGCCGGGACGGGGGGCGATCCGCCAGCGCCCCGCGTACAGCTCGACCGGCAGCTCGACGAGGAGCCCGCCGGTGCGGCCGATCAGGTCGGCGCCGGGGCCGCGGGCGGGCAGCTCCGGCAGGTGCGGCAGGTCGGGCAGCTCACCGAGCACGATGCGCTGCGCCTCGGCGATATCGGTGCCGGGCAGCGACCCGATGCCGGTCGCCGCCCCGCCGGGCCAGGGCCACCTCTGGTCAGTCACCGCCGCAGCCTATCCACCACCCCGCCCGCCGCATCGAGCGAACCCGGCGACAGTCCTGCGGGGCGGCGGTGGGCCCCGCCGGCCTGAGTCGTTCACGTCATCACGTTCGTAGCGTCCGACAGGTTCTCCGGCTTCTCGCCCGGAGCGGAGCGACGGATCAGCCGGTGATGGTGGCGGAGCCGAGCACCACGTCTCCGGCCGGGTCCGGCCGGTAGGCCACGATCGCCTGCCCGGCGGCGACCCCGCGTACCGGGCGGCGCAGCTCGGCGCGCAGGCCGTCGGCCGTCAGCTCGACCGTGGCCGGCACCACGTCGCCGTGGGCCCGCAGCTGCACCTCGCACTCCACCGGTCCGGTGGGCCGCTCGCCGCCGGTCCAGAGCGGGCGGGCGGCGCGGACCTCGGCGACCTCCAGCGCCTCGGCCGGGCCCACGGTGACCGTGTTGGTCTTCGGGGTGATGGAGAGCACGTAGCGCGGGCGGCCGTCCGGCGCGGGCCGGTCCAGGTGCAGGCCGCGCCGCTGCCCGACGGTGTACTGGTAGGCGCCCGTGTGGCTGCCGACGACCGCGCCGGTGAGCGCGTCCACCACCTCGCCGGGGGCCTCGCCGAGCCGCTGGGACAGGAAACCCCGGGTGTCGCCGTCGGCGATGAAGCAGATGTCGTGCGAGTCGGGCTTGTCGGCCACGGCGAGACCGCGCCGGGCGGCCTCCGCGCGCACCTCCGCCTTGGTCGAGTCGCCGAGCGGAAAGATCGACCGGTCGAGCTGCGCCCGGGTCAGCACGGCAAGGACGTACGACTGGTCCTTGGCCGCGTCGACGCTGCGGCGCAGCAGGCCGTCGGGGCCGAGGCGGGCGTGGTGGCCGGTGACCACCGCGTCGAAGCCCAGGGCCACGGCCCGGTCCAGCACCGCCGCGAACTTGATCTTCTCGTTGCAGCGCAGGCACGGGTTCGGGGTACGGCCGGCCGCGTACTCGGCCACGAAGTCGTCCACCACGTCCTCGTGGAACCGGTCGGCCATGTCCCAGACGTAGAACGGGATGCCCAGCACGTCGGCGGCGCGGCGGGCGTCCCGGGAGTCCTCCAGGGTGCAGCAGCCCCGGGCGCCGGTGCGGTACGTCTGCGGGTTGCGGGCCAGCGCCAGGTGCACACCGGTCACGTCGTGCCCGGCCTCCACCGCGCGCGCCGCCGCCACGGCGGAGTCCACCCCGCCCGACATCGCCGCCAGAACCCTCACCAGCTCACTCCCCTCGTCATCACCGAGGGTATCCGGCTCAGCGGGGGGTGCGGAGGGCGGCCGCGCGGCGGGCCCGCTCCACGGCGCCCGGCAGCGCGGCGATCAGCGCGTCGACCTCCGCCCTGGTGCTGGTGTGGCCGAGGGTGAAGCGCAGCGACGAACGGGCGCGGTCGTCGTCGGCGCCCATCGCCAGCAGCACGTGCGAGGGCTGGGCCACCCCGGCCGAGCAGGCCGAGCCGGTCGAGCAGGCGATGCCCTGGGCGTCCAGGAGCAGCAGCAGCGCGTCCCCCTCGCAGCCCGGGAACGAGAAGTGCGCGTTGCCGGGGAGCCGGTCGCCCGGGTCGCCGTTGAAGATCACCTCGGGGACCGCCTGCCGGACCCGCTCGACCAGGTCGTCGCGGAGCGCGGCGACGCGGGCCGCGTACTCCTGCTGGCCCTTCACGGCGGCCTCCACGGCGACCGCGAAGGCGACGATGCCGGCGGTGTCGAGGGTGCCGGAGCGGACGTCGCGCTCCTGGCCGCCGCCGTGCAGCAGCGGGGTGGCGGCCACGTCGCGGGCCAGCAGCAGCGCGCCGACCCCGGTCGGGCCGCCGAGCTTGTGGCCGGTGACGGTGAGGGCGGCGGCGCCGCTGGCGGCGAAGTCGACCGGCACCTGGCCGACCGCCTGGATCGCGTCGGTGTGGAACGGCACCCCGTGCTCGGCGGCGACCGCGGCCAGCTCGGCCACCGGCTGCACGGTGCCCACCTCGTTGTTGGCCCACATCGCGGTGACCAGGGCCACCCGGTCGCTGTGCGCGGCCAGTTCGGCGCGGAGCCGCTCCGGGTCGAGCCGGCCCGCGGCGTCGACCGGCAGCCAGCCGACCTCGGCGCCCTCGTGCCCGGCCAGCCAGTCCACCGCGTCCAGCACGGCGTGGTGCTCGACGGCGCTGGAGACCACCCGCACCCGCTCGGCCCGGGCGGCGCGGCGGGCCCAGAAGATGCCCTTCACGGCCAGGTTGTCGCTCTCCGTGCCACCGCCGGTGAAGATCACCTCGGACGGGCGGGCGCCGAGCACGGCGGCCACCCGCTCCCGGGACTCCTCCACCCGCCGCCGGGCACGCCGGCCCGCCGCGTGCAGCGACGACGCGTTGCCCACCTCGCGGGCCGTGGCGACGTACGCCTCGAGTGCCTCGTCGAGCATCGGGGTCGTCGCCGCGTGATCCAGGTATGCCATCACCGCTCAGCCTAACGGCCCACCGGCGTGCCGCCCGATGCCGGACCGCCCGTCCGGTGCGGGCCTGGGGGCGGGCGGTCCGGACGCTCCGGCCGGCACGCCCCCTGACGACCCGGTCAGCCCGGCGGGCGAGGGGCGGGGGAAGCCACATCGGACGCACCGGCGCGGCCTCCGTCCGCGACCGGTTGCACCCCGCGCCCGACGAATCTCGGGGAGGTTCCGGGGTACTCGAGGATCTGAGGGATCCCCGGACGCTGCGCTGGTCTTCCTTGGGTACCCTGAGCAAGACGTCGAACAGTTCGACAAACAAGCCCGCCCACTCCGGCGACAGTTTGCTGAGGGGCACCCTGACGGGCTGATCGGCGGGCCGGCTCAGCTCCCCGGCCCGCCGATCAGCTCCCTTCCACGGAAGGGCCCGCGACACACAGCGAGCCGCCGCCCGGATCACCGGACGGCGGCTCGCGTCGTGACGGGGTCACTTGCGCTTGCGGATCTCCTCGGCGGCCTGCGGGACGACCTTGAACAGGTCGCCGACCACGCCGAAGTCGGCCAGCTCGAAGATCGGCGCCTCGGCGTCCTTGTTCACCGCGACGATGGTCTTGGAGGTCTGCATGCCGGCCCGGTGCTGGATCGCGCCGGAGATGCCCAGCGCGACGTAGAGCTGCGGGGAGACGGTCTTGCCGGTCTGGCCCACCTGGAACTGGTGCGGGTAGAAGCCGGAGTCGACCGCCGCGCGGGACGCGCCGACCGCGCCGCCGAGCAGGTCGGCCAGCTCCTCGACCAGCTTGAAGTTGTCGGCGTTGCCGACGCCGCGACCACCGGAGACGACGACCGACGCCTCGGTGAGCTCCGGGCGGGAGCCCTTCTGCTCGGCGACCCGCTCGACGACCTTGGCCAGCTTGTCGGCGTCGGCGACCGACACGGTGAGCTGCTCGACGGCCGGGGTGGCCGCGGCCGGGGCCGGGTTGAGCGAGTTGGGCCGGACGGTGACCAGCGGCAGGCCCTTGGTGACCTTGGACTTGACGATGGTGGAGCCGGCGAAGGCGACCTGCGTGGCGGTGCCGTCGGCGGTGAGGGCCACCACGTCGGTCAGGATGCCGTTGTCCAGCTTGACGGCCAGGCGGGCGGCGATCTCCTTGCCCTCCTGGGAGGAGGCGAGCAGCACGGCGGCCGGCTGCACCCGCCGGACCAGCTCGGCCAGCACGGTGGCCTTCGGGGCCACCAGGTAGCCGTCGATCTCCTCACCCTCGGCGGCGTAGATCTTCTCCGCGCCGTACTCGCCCAGCTTGGCGCTCAGCGCCTCGGCGGCGCCGGCGCCACCGAGCACGACCGCGCTCGGGGTGCCCAGCTCGCGGGCGAGGGTGAGCATCTCCAGGGTGACCTTCTTGACGCCGAATTCCTTGGTGGCTTCGACGACGACGAGAACCTCAGACATGTCCCAGACCTCTCACACGAACTTCTCGGTGGCGAGGAACTCGACCAGCTTCACGCCGCCCTCGCCCTCGTCGGTGATCTTCTCGCCGCCGGAGCGCGGCGGGCGCTTGGTGTGCTCGAGCACGGCGCTGGTGGCGCCGTCGAAGCCCACCTCGGCGGGAGCGACGCCCAGGTCACCGAGGGAGAGCGTCTGCACCGGCTTCTTCTTGGCGGCCATGATGCCCTTGAAGGAGGGGTAGCGCGGCTCGTTGATGGTGTCCCAGACGGAGACGACGGCGGGCGTCGAGGCGGTGACCACCTCGTAGCCCTCCTCGGTCTGCCGCTCGACGGTCAGCGTGGCGCCGTCGACGGTGAGCTTGCGCGCGCCGGTCAGCGCGGCCACGCCCAGCCGCTCGGCGATCATGTGCGGCATGACCTGGACCCGGCCGTCGGTCGACTCGGCGCCACAGATGACCAGGTCGGCGTTGAGCTGCCCCAGGGCGGCGGCGAGCACCTTCGAGGTGGTCACGGCGCAGGACCCGTGCAGGGCGTCGTCCACCACGTGCACGGCCTTGTCCGGGCCCATGGAGAGCGCCTTGCGGATCGACTCGGTCGCCCGGTCCGGACCCATGGTCAGGACGGTCACCTCGCCGCCGTGCGCCTCCTTGATCTTCAACGCCTCCTCGATGGCGTACTCGTCCATCTCGTTGATGACGTTGTTCGCCGAACCGCGGTCGACGGTGTTGTCGTCAGGACGCAGGTTGCGGTCCGCGCCCGAATCGGGCACCTGCTTGACGAGTACGACGATGTTCATCGCGCTTCGACGACCCTCCTGTTTGGTGTAGCGATCACTCGCCCGGTCACGGGCGCAGCCTTGCGCGTGACTTAACGTTCGGTCAACCGCGCGGAGCTGTGCAGTTGCCCACGGGGGCTATGTTACCCGCAAGTAGCATCGCCTCCCCGGCGCCTCAGAGTGACACAGGTCACCGGGGTCCGTCGCGGCGGGTAAGCTCCCCGAAACAGGGAGGTGACGGATATGCCAGAAAAGAGCGTTTCGGCGGGACGGCGGTCCGCGGCGGACGGCCCCCGAACCGCCCGCCGGGCCTGCCGCCGCATGCTCCCGGAGACCTACCGCTGCGCCTGCGGCCGGGTCCGCGACCGCTGCGTCAAGGCCAGCGTGCGGGCGCTCTGGTCGGCCGAGCCGGTCAGGCCGGCTCGGCCAGCGCGTGCCTGATCTTGTCGATCACCGCGGCCTCGGCCGGCGCGACACCCCGGTGCGCCTGCGCCACCCGGTCGGCGGCCGCCAGCACCACCGACCGGTACGCCTCGACGTCCCCCGGCGACTTGGTGCGAAGGATCTCCACCGCCCGGCCCAGCGCCGGCAGCACGGTCGCCTCGACCTCCAGCGCCGAGTCCCGGGGCAGCTGCGGCAACGGACCGGTGGTCAGCGCCTCCTTGACCACCCCGCTGGCGTCGCCCAGCGCCCCGGACGCGGCGATGCTCTCCCGCACCATTCCCAGCATCCCGGGCACCGCGTTGGACACCAGGAAGACGGCCCCGAAGGCTCCGGTCTTGAGGGTGAGCTGCTCGTCCGCCGTCAACCGCTCCATGATCACGGAGTGTAGACGTACGGGGTGGTCGTGGTGACCGCAACGAGACCGAGCCGCTCCAGGATCGGCCGGCTGTCCGGCGAGCAGTCCACCTGTACGAGGGTCTTGCCGCGCTGCTCGCCGAGCCGCGCCCGGTAGGCCACCAGCGCCCGATAGATGCCCTTGCGCCGCCACTCCGGCAGCGTCGAGCCGCCCCAGAGCGTGGCGAAGCCGGTGCCGCGCAGGTAGCGCACCCAACCGGCGCTCACCACGGTGTCGCCCGCCTCGGCCACCACGATCGTGATCGACTGCGGGTCGGCCTCGATCTCCCGGGCCAGCCCGGTCACCAGGTGGCTCCGGTCCTCCTGCCAGACCGCCTCTTCCATGGCGGCGATCCGGCGCAGGTCCTCGTGGCCGGTGACCTCGCGCAGGCGTACCCCCTCGGGCGGGGTCGGGACGGCGGCGGCCAGGGCCGCGACCGGGCCGACCACGACGGTCTCCAGGTCCTCCGGCACGAAGCCGGCGGCGCGCAACCGGTCGCCCAGGTCGGCCGGCTCGTCGTGCCCGTTGAGCTTCCACTCGACCGACTCGCCCCGGGCGCGGAAGAACTCGACCTGCCGGGCGATCAGCGCGTCCAGCTCGGCGCCGGCCAGCCCGTCCAGCGTGCGGTAGGTGAGGAAACCGCCCCGGTCCAGGTTGAGGACGCGGAACAGCGGGCCGTCCCGGTCGATGGTCACCCCGGCCGGCACCGGGTCCGGAAGCTCGGGGCGGATCTGGGTGTCGTAGGCGTCGCGCAGGGTCCGCGCGTCAAGATCGGTCATCCCTTCAGGCTAGGCACCGGGCAAAGCGGATAATCGACGACGTGTGGGAGGCGATCAAGGGCTGGTTCGACCCGCGCGAGCTGCGGTCGGTCGGCAGCAGGCCGGACTACCGCTTCTCGCTGGCCAACGAGCGGACCTTCCTGGCCTGGCTGCGCACCGGGCTCGCGCTGATCGCCGGTGGGCTGGCCGCCGCCCAGTTCCTCCCCCGGCTCCCCCTGGCCCACCTGCGCGAGGTGATCGCCGTCGCGCTGCTGCTGCTCGGCGCCACGGTCGCGGTCCGGGCGGTGGACCACTGGGCCCGCACCGAACGGGCCATCCGGCTGGACGAGGAGCTGCCCGCGTCCCGCTTCCCGGCCGTCCTGGCCCTCGTGGTCGCGCTGGGCGCGCTGGTGCTGGTGGCCGTCGTGCTGGCCCGGGCCCTCGGGTGAGCCGGGACCCGGGGCTGCAACCGGAACGCACCCGGCTGGCCTGGCGGCGGACGCTGCTCGCGGTCACCGCGATCCTGGTGCTGGAACTCCGGCTGGCGTTCACCGGGCGCACGGTCGACGCGCTGCTGGCCGGACTGGCGGTGGTCATCTGGTCGGGCGTCCTGCTGGTCGGCTGGCGGCGGGCCACCGGCGTCGGGCCGCGCGGGCCGGAGCGCTGGTCGATCCCGCTCACCGCGCTGGCGGCGGCCGGGCTCGCGCTGCTGGGCGTGCTGCACGTCCTGCGCGGGCTGCGCTGAGCATCCCCAGTGCGCCATGATGTCCGGCATGGTTCGCCTCTACGGGCTGCTCTTCCTGGCCCAGCTCGTGCTTGCCGTCTGCGCCCTGATCAGCTGCCTCTCCGCCGAGGAGGGCGAGATCCGCGCGCTGCCCCGGGTCGCCTGGGTGCTGATCATCCTGTTCTTCCCGCTGGTCGGCTCCATCGCCTGGTTCGTGGCCGGCCGGGAGGCCGGCGCCCGGCGGACGCGGACCGCCTGGCCCATGGGGAACGGCTTCTCCGAGCAACACCGTCCCCGGCCGGTCGCGCCGGACGACGACCCCGAGTTCCTCTCCTCGCTCGCCGAGCGCAGGCGGGCCGACGACCAGGAACGCCTCCGCCGCTGGGAGGAGGACCTGCGCCGGCGTGAGGAGGAGCTGCGCCGCGGGCAGGACGACCGGGACCGGCCGGAGGTCTGAGCGCGGCCGGCGGGCGCCGGGCGGGCACAATCGACGCCGTGCGGATCAGCCCGCTCGGCCCCCTGGAGCTGCGCGCCGACACCGGGACGCCGGTGGAGGTCGGCGGCGCCCGGCTGCACCGGGCCCGGAGGACCTGGTCGAGGTGCGGCTGGACGGGGCCGCGCCGGACGCCCTGCTGCCGCGGCTGCGCGAGCTGGTGGCGCCGAAGCCGCGCACCAGGCCCTCCGCGTGCGTCGCGTACGTCATCGTTGCTCCCGTCGTTCTGGCTGGTCACCCCACCTTGAGCGACGGCGCTGACGCTACGGCGACAGGCGCTGACAGACCGCTGATTTTTCGGTTCCGGGCGCGACGGCGCGACCGCCGTCGCCGGTCACCCGGGCGGCGGCGGTCGCGGCGTCGAGGTCAGGCCAGGTTCGACGAGCGGGGGTACGCGTCGGCCGGGTCGGTCAGCACGTTGACCAGGTACGGCACGCCGGCGTCGAACGCGCGGGCCAGGGCCGGGCCGAGGTCGGCGGCCTTCTCCACCGTCTCGCCCGCACCGCCGAGCGCCTCGACGACCTTGTCGTAGCGCAGCCCGGGCTGCAGGTCGGCGGCCACGTCGTAGCCGTACATGGCCCGCATGGGGTGCTTCTCCAGGCCCCAGATGCCGTTGTTGCCGACCACGATCACGACCGGGAGCCGCTGGCGGGCCAGCGACTCCACGTCCATCAGCGAGAAGCCGGCCGCGCCGTCGCCCATGAGCACGCAGATCTGCCGGTCGGGGTGGCTGACCCGCGCCCCCATGGCGTAGCCCATCCCGGTGCCCAGGCAGCCGTACGGGCCGGGGTCGAGCCAGGTGCCCGGCTGGGCGGGCTCCAGGTACTTCCCGGCGTACGAGACGAAGTCGCCGCCGTCGCCGATGGTGATCGCGTCGGGGGCGAGCACCTTGCGCAGCTCGCCGTAGACGCGGGCCGGGCGGATCGGGTCGGTCTCGGCGGCCATCTCCTCGGCGTCGCGCGCCTTCGCGGCGTCCTCGGCGGTGCGCAGCTGGGCGATCCAGTCGGCGTGGTCGGCCCGGTCACCGGGGTGCTCGGCGAACCCGGTGAGGATCAGCCGCAGGTCACCGGCGGGATCGGCGGCCGGCTGGACGTGCCCGGCGCGCTGGCTGGGCGCGTCGACGACGTGCACCACCCGCGCGTCGCCGAAGTCGCCGAAGGCCAGCCGGAAGTCGAGCGGGGTGCCGACCACCACGACCACGTCGGCGTTCTTGAGGGCGACGCGGCGGGCCTTGGCGAAGGCGAGCGGGTGCTCCGGCGGCAGCGCGCCGCGGCCCATGCCGTTGGTGAAGACGGGCACCTGGAGCGACTCGGCGGCGGCCCGCAGCGCCTCGACGGCGTCGCCCGCGTACACGTCGGAGCCCGCGATGATCACCGGCCGGGACGCGGCGGCGATCAGCGCGGCGGCCTTCGCGACCTCGTCCGGGTCGGCCTCGATCGGGGCGGGCGGGGTGACCGCCGGCAGGTCCGCGTCGCCGACCGAGAAGACGGCCTCCAGGGGGAAGTCGAGGAAGGCCGGGCCGCGGTGCGGGGTGAGCGCGGCGGTGAGGGCCGCGGTGACCGCGCGCGGGATGTCGTCGGCGCTGAACACCGTCTCGGCGTGCTTGGTGACCGGGGCGACGAGGGGCAGGTGGTCCATCTCCTGGAGGCTGCCGGAGCCCCAGCGGAACTGCGGGGCCCGCCCGCCGAGCACCAGCACCGGTGAGGCGTTGAAGAAGGCGCTGGTCAGGCCGGAGACGCCGTTGGTGACGCCGGGGCCGGCGGTGAGCACGGCCAGGCCGGGGCGGCGCTGGAGCTTCGCCACCGCCTCGGCGGCGAAGACGGCGGACTGCTCGTGCCGGACGTCGTAGATCGGGAAGCCGGTCCGGTGCGCGGCGTCGTAGAGCGGGAAGACGTGCCCCCCGGAGAGGGTGAACATCTCCCGTACGCCGTGCGCGCGCAGCGCCGCGAGGGCCAGCTCGCCGCCGTGCCCCTCGACCCGTTCCGTCATCGCCACTTCCCTTCGTCATGACCGGAGTCACACGCTACTGGCCGGTAGGCGGGATGTGAACCGTTCTCGGGTCGGCGGCGACGGTGGGCCGCCGACCCGGACCGGCGGTTCAGCGGCCGGTGAACCCCGGCTTGCGCTTCTCGACGAACGCGGCCATGCCCTCGCGCCGGTCGTCGGTGGCGAACAGCGCCGCGAAGAGCTGGCTCTCCCAGGCCAGGCCGGAGTTGAGGTCCATGTCCAGGCCGCCGTCGACGGCCAGCTTGGCCGCCCGCAGCGCCTGCACCGGGCCGGTCAGGTAGGGCTTCACGTAGGCGACCGCGGCCTCGTAGACCTCGGCGGCCGGGACCACCTTGTCGGCCAGGCCGATCCGCAGCGCCTCCTCGGCGTCGACCATCCGGCCCGTCATGATCAGGTCCTTGGCGCGGGCCGGGCCGACCAGCCGCGCCAGCCGCTGGGTGCCGCCGGCGCCCGGGATGATGCCGAGCTTGATCTCCGGCTGGCCGAGCTTGGCGTCCTCGGCCACGATCCGCCAGTCACAGGCCAGGGCCAGCTCGCAGCCGCCGCCCAGGGCGTACCCGGTGATCGCGGCGACCACCGGCTTGGGGATCCGGGCGATCGCGCCCAGGGCGCTGGACAGGTCGGCGGCCCGGCCGGACATGTCCACGTAGGACATGTCGGCCATCTCCTTGATGTCCGCGCCGGCCGCGAAGACCTTCTCGCCGCCGTACACGATGACCGCGCGGACCTCGGCGTCGGCGGTGGCCGCCGCGGCGGCGGCGCGCAACTCCTCCTGCACCTGGGTGTTGAGCGCGTTCATCGGCGGCCGCTCCAGCCGGATGGTGCCGATGCCGTCCTTCACTTCCAGCCTGACGAACTCGCTCACGCTGCCCTCACTTCCTCGTCGAAGTCGCGTGCCAACCTTACGACCAGGGTCGTTGGGGTAGACAGTGTGGTGTCGACGGCTCCGGGTCGCTCGCGGCGTCCGACGCGCCGAACTGGAGTTGTCGCCGCCCCTGCACCGGGAGTGAGGCCATGATCACCTACTACGACGACAAGTCGGTCCAGGTCACCTCCACCGCCGTCCGGGTGGACGGGCTCAGCTATCCCCTCGCCGAACTGAGCATGGTGTGGCACCGGCGGGGCGACCGCTCCTGGCGGGTCCTCGCCGGCCGCGGTGCGATCGGCGCCGCCCTCGCCGGCCCGCTGGTGGCCGCCGTGCTCGGCATCGGGCTGGCGGTCTGGCTGCACCGCTCCGTCGTGGTCACGATCGCCATCGTCGGGGCGTCCGTGCTGGTCGGCCTCGGCATCGGGCCGCTCGCCGACGTGCTGTTCGAACACCTCGACCGGTCCTACGCCCGCGGCAGCCGCGAGCTGGAGATGTGGGCGCGCTGGCGGGGCCGGCCGGTGCGGCTGCTGCACACCGGCGACGCGCTGCGCTTCGGCCAGATCTACCGTGCGGTGCAGCGGGCCATGGAGAGCACGCCCGCCGGCCAGCGCGCCCAGCGCGCCGGTCAGAAGGCGATCGGCACGTCGGGCAGCAACCCGAGGCCACGCAGCAGGCCGTAGGTGTCCTGCTCGCCCCAGAACTGGACGATCCGGCCGCCGGCCAGCCGGTACATCTTGCACGCGCTCTGCACCGTGGTGGCCCCGGTGGCGTCGCGCCGGTAGGTCTGCGCCATCGAGACCACCACCCGGTCCCCGGCCGCGAAGATCTCCAGGATCCGCTGGTCGAGCACCGTCAGCCCGGGCGAGGAGACGGCCGCCTCGGGGTAGCGCCGCCCGCGCACCGCCGTGCCCGAGCCGTAGATCTCCACGTCCTCGGCGACCACCTCGGCCAGTTCGGCCAGGTCCTTGGTGACGAAGGTCCGCAGATAGCGCCGGACCACCTCGACGTTGCGCTCCTGCTCGGTGCCGGCCGCCCCGGCCCCGTCCCGGTCCACCATGCCGGGACGGTACCCCGGCGGCCCCCACCCGCGCCGCCCTCGGCGCTCGCTTGTCCCGGCGCCGTCGTCGGGCTCACCCGTTCCGCCCTGGACCAGGCGCTCGGCTCGGCCGCCGCGTTCGCCGCCGTGCCGGCCCGCGCCTTCGCGGTGCTCGACGAGGTGGAGACGCTGCTGCGGCGGATCAACGGGGTGGTCGACCGGATCGAGGACACGCTGGCCCGCACCGACCGCGTGCTGGACGACGCCGACGCGGCGGTCCGGGAGGTGGCCGTGATCAGCGCCGCCGCCACCGAGGCGATCGAGACCGCCACCGGAGTCGCCACGGCCGCCGCCGCGGTGGTGGGCGAGGCCGACCGGGTGGCGCGGGCGGCGGCCACCCTGGTCGCCGAGGCCGACGTGGTGGCCGCCCGGGCCGCCGGCACGGTGGTCACCGCCGAGGAGGCGGCCGGCACGGCGGCCGAGCTGCTGGGGGCGTACGAGCCGGCGCTGCGCCGGGCCGCACCCATGGCGACCCGGTTCGTGCAGCAGCTCAGCCCGGAGGAGGTGACCGCGGCCATCCGGCTGGTCGACGAGCTGCCGAAGCTGAAGGAGCACCTGACCTCGGACGTGCTGCCGATCCTGGCCACCCTGGACCGGGTCGGCCCGGATCTGCACGACCTGCTGGCGGTCACCCGGGACCTCAAGCTGGCGGTGGCCGGCATCCCCGGGCTCGGCATGCTGCGCCGGCGGGGCGAACGCCTCACCGACGAGCCCGTCGACTGAGCCGGTCAGCAGTCGCAGACGGCGGCGGACCGGGGCGCGGTCAGCTCGTCCACCCGCCGCCGCACCGTGCCGCTCGGGGTGATCACCGGCAGCCCCTCCCGCGCCCAGTACTCGAAGCCGCCGAGCATCTCCTTCACGGGGTGGCCGAGCCGGGCGAACTCCAGCGCGGCCCGGGTGGCGCCGTTGCAGCCCGGCCCCCAGCAGTACGTCACCACGGTCGACCCGGCCGGCACCAGGTCGGCGGCCCGGTCGGCGATCTCGGCGGTGGGCAGGTGCAGGGCGCCCGGCAGGTGGCCCTGCCGCCAGGCGGCGTCGCCGCGGGAGTCGACCACGACCAGACCGGGGGTGCCCGCCTCCAGTGCGGCGTGCACGTCGCTGACGTCGGTCTCGAAGCTGAGTCGGGCGTGGAAGTGGGCAACGGCGGCGGCCGGGTCGGCCGGCGGCACGGAGAAGGTCATGTGCCGATCCTGCGGCCGGGCGGGACGTCGGCGGGAGTGGCGTGATCGCCCTCCTTCGCTAACATCCCGCCATGACCCCCGTGGAACGGACCGTGGCGGTGCTCGCCTACCCGGGGATGTCGGTCTTCGAGACCGGCATCGTGACCGAGGTGTTCGGGCTGCCCCGGCCCGAGCTGGACGTCGACTGGTACCGGCTCACCGTCTGCGCCGAGCGCCCGGGGCCGGTGCCGGTCGTCGGCGGGGCCGCCCTGCACACCCCGTACGGCCTGGAGACGCTCGCCGGGGCCGGCACGGTGATCCTGCCCGGCGTGCCGGACGTGACCGCCGACCCGTCGCCGGAGCTGGTGGCGGCGCTGCGCCGGGCGCACCGCCGGGGCGCCCGGCTCATGTCGATCTGCTCCGGCGCCTTCGCCCTGGCCGGCGCCGGCCTGCTCGACGGCCGGCGGGCCACCACCCACTGGCGGTACGCGGACCTGCTGGCCCGCCGCCACCCGGCCGTCACGGTCGACCCGGACGTGCTCTACCTGGACGACGGCGACATCCTCACCAGCGCGGGCAGCGCCGCCGGGCTGGACCTCTGCGTGCACGTGGTCCGGCGCGACTTCGGCGCGGCGGTGGCCAACGCGGTGGCCCGCCGCCTGGTGATCCCGCCGCACCGCGACGGCGGGCAGGCCCAGTTCATCGAGGCGCCGGTGAGCGTGGACCCGGGCGACGACCGGATCGCCGCGAGCCTGGCCTGGGCGGTCCGCCACCTGGCCGAGCCGCTGACCGTGGCGGCGCTGGCCCGGCAGGCACACCTGTCCACCCGCAGCTACCTGCGGCACTTCGCCCGGGCCACCGGGACCAGCCCGATCCGCTGGCTGATCGACCAGCGGGTGCGGGCCAGCCTGGCCCTGCTGGAGACCACCGACGCCCCCGTCGCCGAGATCGCGGGGGCGGTGGGCTTCGACAGCCCGGTCACCTACCGGCACCACTTCGGCCGGGCCATGCGGACGTCGCCGTCGGCGTACCGGCGGGCGTTCCGGGCGGGCGCCGCCTGAGGTCAGTCCGGCCGGCTGAACAGCTCGTCGATCTCCGTCCGGCGGGGCAGCGCCACCGAGGCGCCCAGCTTGCGGACGCAGGCCGCCCCGGCCGCCGCCGCCCAGTGCACCGCCTCGACCAGCTCGCGCCCCTCGCCCCAGGCCACCGCGAGGGCGGCCGTGAAGGCGTCACCGGCGGCGGTGGAGTCGACGACGTCGACCTTCACGGCCGGCACGTGCACGGCCGGCCGGTCGCGCTCGACGTACCAGGCGCCCTCACCGCCGAGGGTGAGCACCGCCCGGGGCACCAGGTCCAGCAGCGCCGCCGGCTCGTCGCGGCCCCGGCCGGTGAGCGCCCGCGCCTCGGTCTCGTTGACCACCAGCAGGTCGGTCGCGGCCAGCAGCTCCGCCGGCACCGGCCGGACCGGCGCCGCGTTGAGCACGACCCGGGTGCCGGCCGACCGGGCGGCCAGCGCTGCCGCGGTCACCGTGTCCACCGGCACCTCCAGCTGCGCGACCAGCACGTCCGCCTCGCGTACGGCGGCCAGTTCGCCCTCGGTGAGGCCGGTGAACGCGTCGTTGGCACCGGGGGTGACCAGGATGGCGTGCTCCCCCGCGCCGCCGACCATCACCAGGGCTACGCCGGAGGCGCCGTACACCACCCGGAGGTGGCCGGTGTCGACGCCGGCCGCGGTGATCCGCGCCTTGAGGGTGACCCCGAAGGCGTCCGAGCCGATCGCGCCGAGGAACACACAGGACCCGCCGGCGCGCACGGCGGCGACGGCCTGGTTGGCGCCCTTGCCGCCGGGCAGCATGACGAAGTCGTCGCCGAGCACCGTCTCCCCCGGCCGGGGCAGCGCCGCGGCGGTGCCGACCAGGTCCATGTTCGCGCTGCCCACCACGGCGATCCGGGTCTGCGGCACGGCGTCGGCTCCCGTCCGGCTCAGGCGGCGCGCGCGGTCCAGCGCTCGCCGGCCCGCGCGACGACCAGCGGCAGGCCGAACGTCTTCGACAGGTTGTCGGCGGTGAGTGTCTCGGCGAGCAGGCCCTGCGCCACGATGCCCCCCTCGCGCAGCAGCAGCGCGTGGGTGAAGCCCGGCGGGATCTCCTCGACGTGGTGGGTGACCAGCACCATGGCCGGGGCGTCCGGGTCGTACGCCAGCTCGGCGAGGCGGGCCACCAGGTCCTCGCGGCCGCCCAGGTCGAGCCCGGCGGCGGGCTCGTCGAGCAGCAGCAGCTCCGGGTCGGTCATCAGGGCCCGGGCGATCTGCACCCGCTTGCGCTCGCCCTCGGAGAGCGTGCCGTACGTCCGCTCGGCGAGGTGGCCGACGCCGAGTTGGCCGAGCAGGGCGCGGGCGCGGGCCTCGTCGGTGCGGTCGTAGCTCTCCCGCCAGCGCCCCACCACCGACCAGGCCGCGGTCACCACGACGTCGGTGACCCGCTCGTCGCCGGGGATCCGCTCGGCGAGCGTGGCGGTGGAGAGGCCGATCCGGGTCCGCAGCTCGTTGACGTCGGTGCGGCCGATCCGCTCGCCGAGCACGTGCGCCGTGCCGGTGGTCGGGTACAGCCGGCCGGCGGCGAGGTTGAGCAGCGTGGTCTTGCCGGCGCCGTTCGGGCCGAGCACCACCCAGCGTTCGTCCAGCTCGACCTGCCAGTCGACGTCCTGCACCAGCGTGCTGCCGGAGCGCCGGACGCCGACACCGTCGAGGCTGACCACCAGATCCGCGTCCACGGGTGCGGGGGCGGGGGCGCCGGCGGCGCCGGGGATCAGGTCACCAGTCACCGGTCCATCCAACCACGCAGTCGGCACGGTGCCCCCCACGGGCGGCGTCGCGGCCATAGGGTGGGGCGCCGTGTCGTTGGTCACCAATCCGGGAGGACGCCTCATGCCCGA
Organism: Micromonospora halotolerans; assembly: GCF_032108445.1. NCBI lineage: Bacteria > Bacillati > Actinomycetota > Actinomycetes > Micromonosporales > Micromonosporaceae > Micromonospora > Micromonospora halotolerans. The sequence continues at coordinate 1,134,301 of NZ_CP134876.1, forward strand.
CCGCTGCCGGGAGGCGTGCGGATGAGCGCGGTCATCGAGATCGCCGGTCTCCGCAAGACGTTCCACACCCTGCGTCATGGGCGCCGGACCGCAGTCGACGGATTCGACCTGCTGGTCGAGACCGGTCAGGTGCACGGCTTCCTCGGCCCGAACGGCTCGGGGAAGACCACCACGCTGCGCGCCCTGCTCGGGCTGGTCCGGGCCGACGCGGGGCGGATGACGGTGCTCGGGGCCGAGTCGCCGGACCGGCTGGCCGAGGTGGCCGGGCGGGTCGGTGCGATCGTGGAGAGCCCGCAGTTCTTCGGCAACTTCACCGCCCACAAGACGCTGCGGCTGCTGGCCCTGGCCGGTGGCGTGCCCACCGCCCGGGTCGACGAGGTGCTGGAGCAGGTGGGCCTGCGGGACCGGGGCGACGAGCGGGTCAAGGGCTACTCGCTGGGCATGAAGCAGCGCCTCGCGGTCGCCTCGGCGCTGCTCAAGGACCCGGAGCTGCTGATCCTGGACGAGCCGGCGAACGGCCTGGACCCGGCCGGCATCCGGGAGATGCGGGACCTCACCCGGTCGCTGGCCGCGGCCGGGGTGACCGTGCTGCTCTCCAGCCACATCCTGGCCGAGATCCAGCTCATCTGCGACCACGTGACGATCATCAGCCGGGGGCGGCGGGTCGCGTACGGGCCGGTGGCGGAGGTGCTGGCCGGCTTCGACCAGCACCAGTGGCAGGTCCGGGTGGCCGAGCCCGAGCGGGCCGCGGAGCTGCTCGGCCGCGCCGGCATGGCGGTGACCCCGGGCCACGACCACCTGGTGGTGACCGGGGTCGTCGACCCCGAGCTGATCAGCCGCACGCTGGGCGAGCAGGGCCTCTGGGTGCGGGAGCTGATCCCGCTCCGGCCCGACCTGGAGAGCGTCTTCCTGGAGCTGACCGGCGGCCACCCGCATCCGGCGCTGCCCCGCCAGGTGGACGGCGCGCCGCCGAACGACGGCGTGATCGACCTGGATGTCCGGGAGAGCCGGGAGGTGGACGCGTGAACCTCGTCCGTGCCGAGCTGGAGCGGCTGGCCGCCCGCCGTTTCGTCCAGCTCATGATGCTGCTGCTGGTGGCCGCCTTCGCGGTGACCGTGGCGACCACGCTGGCCGGCTCCCACCGGCCCACCCCGGTGGAGCTGGGCCGCGCCCAGGCGCAGGCCGCCGAGGAGGTGCGCAACATGGAGCTGGCGCACGACCGCTGCCTGCGGATCAAGGCCGGCACCGTGACGCCGGACGAGAACGACTACCTGCCGCGGGACTGCGCGCAGATCGACCCCGCCCTCATGGAGAAGCTGCCGGCCGCGTCCGACTACCTCAGCGGGGTGTTCGTCTTCGCCAACGAGGCCCAACCGCTGCTCTACTTCCTGATCGCGTTCCTGGCGATGTTCGGGTTCCTGGTGGGCGCCTCCTACATCGGCGCCGACCTGAACTCGGGTGGCGTGGTCAACCTGCTGCTCTGGCGGCCGCGCCGGCTCGTCGTGCTCGGCGCGAAGCTGGGCACGCTGCTCGGCGGGCTGCTCGGGCTCTCCGCGCTGGCCTCGGTGGCGTACCTGGGGGTGTTCTGGCTGATCGGCGAGGCCTCCGGGCTCACCGGCCGGCTGAGCGGCGACTTCTGGTCGTCGCTCGCCGCGGTCTGGGTGCGCGGCCTGGTGCTGGTGCTGCTCGCCGCGGCGCTCGGCTTCGCCATGGCCACGCTCGGCCGGCACACCTCGGCGGCGCTCGGCACGGTGGCCGCCTACCTGGTGGTGTGGGAGCTTGGCGCGCGACTGGTGTTCCAGATCCTGTCGGTGACCCGCCCGGACCGGTTCATGCTCTCCAGCTACCTGGCGGCGTGGCTCAACGGCGAGGCCCGCTTCTGGGACGCCAGCGCCTGCGACTACAGCACCGGTGGCTTCTGCGAGAGCTCCTACACGGTGGGCTGGGTGCCGGGCCTGGTGGTCCTGCTCGGCCTGAGCGCCGCCCTGACCGTGGCGGCCTTCTCGGTGTTCCGCCGCCGCGACCTGATCTGAGGGGTGCCGGTGCGGTCCCGGAGCCGGGACCGCACCGGCAACTCCTTGCAGAGATTCGCCACCTCGTGAAGAATTCCTTCACATGGTGGCACCGGTGACGACGGGCCGGCGGTCAGCCGACCGTCGAGCCGAACACCTCGTCGCGGACGGCGTCCAGGGCGGTGCGCAGCGCCCCGCGCAGGATCGGCTCCTCGGTCAGCCCGGTGCTCACCACCCGCGGCCGGACCAGGGTGATCGCGGCGACCTCGTGCTGCACCCGCTCGGCCAGCGCCGCCCCGCCGGCCCGCCCCACCTCGCCGGCCAGCACCACCAGCGGCGGGTCGAGCACCACGCAGGTGCTGGCCACCCCGAGCGCCAGCCGGCGCGCCAGCTCGTCCAGCAGCGGGCCGCCCGCCGGGCCGGCCTCGATCGCCGCACGCACCGCGTCGGCCGCGCCGGCCGCCGCGAACCCGTGCTCCGCGGCCACCGCCCGGACCGCGTCGGCCCCGGCGAGCTGCTGGAACGCCGGCTTGGCCCGCTTCGACACGTCCCGCGGGATGGGTACGCCGGGCACCGGCAGGTAGCCGATCTCGCCGGCCGCGCCGCTGCTGCCGTGGTGCAGCCGCCCGCCCAGCATGATCGCCAGGCCGACGCCGGCGTCCACCCAGACCAGCACGAAGTCCGCCGTCCCCTGCGCCGCGCCGGACTGCGCCTCGGCCACGGCGGCCAGGTTCACGTCGTTCTCGAAGACCACCGGGGTGTGCAGGTCCTCCCGGAGCGCGGCGAGCAGGCCGCTGTGCCAGCGGGGCAGGTTGAACGCGAAGGTGATGTCGCCGGTGCCCGGGTCCACCAGGCCCGGGGTGCCGAGGACGATCCGCCGCACGCTGGACAGCTCGGCGCCGGCGCTGCTGGCCGCCTGGACCACCGCGTTGTGCACCACGCCGACCGGGTCGTCGGTGTCCTTCGTGGACTGCTCGACCCGGCCGACCACCGCACCGGTGATGTCGGCGCAGGCGGCCACCACCCGCTCCGCGCCGACGTCGACACCCACCACGTACGCGCTGCCCGGCCGGACCGCGTAGAGCTGGGCGTTCGGGCCCCGCCCGCCGGCCTGCTCGCCGACCCGGGCGACCAGGCCGCGCTCCTCCAGCCGTTCGACCAGCTGCGACGCGGTGACCTTGGAGAGCCCGGTCAGCTCGCCGATCCGCGCCCGGGTCAGCGGCCCCTGCTCGAGGAGCAGCTCCAGCGCCGCGCGGTCGTTGAGCGCCCGCAACAGTCGGGGGGTGCCGGGCAGCCGGGTCGCACTCATGCCACGTCCTCAATTTTCAGTAAGGTTTCAAACCACAAAACGCCTGCCGAGGGTGTCCGTTAGCGTATCGGCCACCCCGATCCGGGGCTGTCGGACGACCCGGCAGGGAAAGGGGATACTCGTGGGGTTGGATGAAGGACTCCGTCGGCTCGCGCTGGGCACCCTGCTGGCGGCGTACCCCGGCCCGGTCCCGCCCGACTGGGCGGTCGACCTGCTCGCCGAGGGGCTGGCCGGGCACACCCTGTTCGGCACCAACATCCACGACCCGGCCCAGGTGGCGGCGACCACCGCGGCGCTGCGCGCCGGCCGTCCCGACGTGCTCATCGCGATCGACGAGGAGGGCGGGGACGTCACCCGGCTGGCCCATGCCACCGGCAGCCCGTACCCGGGCAACGCCGCCCTCGGCGCGGTCGACGACCCGACCCTGACCCGCCAGGTGTACGCGGCCATCGGCGCGGAGCTGGCCGCCCTCGGCATCAACCTGGACCTCGCCCCGACCGTCGACGTGAACACCGCCGACGAGAACCCGGTGATCGGCACCCGCTCGTTCGGCGCCGATCCGGTCCGGGTGGCCGTCCACTCGGCCGCCGCCGTCGTCGGTCTCCAGTCCGTCGGGGTGGCGGCCTGCGCCAAGCACTTCCCCGGGCACGGCGCGACGGTCGCCGACTCCCACTACGAGCTGCCGACCGTCGACGTGCCGCCGGCTGTGCTGCGCGAGCGGGACCTGCCGCCGTTCGCCGCGGTGGTCGACGCCGGGGTACGCGCCGTCATGACCGCGCACATCCGGGTGCCCGCGCTGACCGGCGACGGTCCGGCCACCTTCAGCCGGGCGGTCCTGGTCGACCTGCTGCGCACCGAGTACGGCTTCACCGGCGCGGTGATCACCGACGCGCTGGAGATGAAGGGCGCCGCGCTGGCCGCCGGCGGGGTCGGGCCGGCCGCGGTCCGCGCCCTGGCCGCCGGCGCGGACCTGCTCTGCATCGGCGCGAAGGTCGACGCCGACCTGGTGGAGCACGTCGTCGAGGAGATCGTCGCCGCGCTCGCCGACGGCCGGCTGGACCGGGCCCGCGTCGAGGAGGCCGCCGGCCGGGCCGCCGAGCTGGCCGCCTGGACCGGCGCGGCCGGCGCCGCGGCGGAGACCCCGGACGGCCTCGGCTACGCCGCCGCCCTGCGCGCGGTGCGGGTCGAGGGCGACGTCACCGGCCTGACGGCGCCGCTGGTGGTGCAGGTGCACACCACCTCCACCATCGCCGAGGGGCGGGTCCCGTGGGGGCTGGGCCCGCACCTGGCCGGGGCGGAGGTGGTCCGTGCGGTTGCCGGCGAGACCGATCCGGACGAGCTGCGCGCTCTCGCCGGGGACCGGCCCGTCGTGCTGGTCGGTCGCCACCTGCACCGGCTGCCCGGGGCGCGGGAACTGGTCGACGCGCTGGCCGCCACGCACCGGGTGACGGTGGTGGAGATGGGCTGGCCGGGCGGCTGGCGGCCGGCCGGCGCGCGGGCCTTCGTGACCACGTACGGCGCCAGCCACGCCAACGGCCGCGCGGCGGCACAGGTGCTCGGTCTGGCCGGCTGAGGTCTGTCGGGCCCCGTTCCGGGGTACTGCGTCCGGATGACCGCCACCCACCCCTGGCACCGGGCGCTGGCCGACCTGGTCTCCCGGTCCCACCGCGTACCGCCCGACGCGCTGCCCGCGACGGTGACGGCGGCGGTGCGGGAGCTCGGCGTGACCATGACCATCTACGTGGTGGACGTCGAGCAGGAGCTGCTGCGCCCGCTGCCCGAGCCGGGCCGGCCGCTGCCGGACCCGCTGCCCATCGACACCAGCCTGCCCGGCCGCGCCTACACCGAGGTCGCGGTGCGGACCGGGCAGGACGGCCGGCTCTGGGTCCCCGTGGTCAACGGCACGGCGCGGCTGGGGCTGCTGGAGGTCGGCCTACCGGCCGGGACGGATCCCGAGGACGAGGCCCTGCGGGACGGCTGCCGCACGATCGCGGGCCTGATCGGTCACCTGATCACCAGCAAGTCGCCGTACGGGGACAGCCTGCAGCGCGCCCGGCGCAGCGAGCCCATGGCGGTCTCGGCCGAACTGCTCTGGCAACTGCTCCCGCCGCTCACCTTCGCCCTCGACAAGGTCGCCGTCAGCGCGATCCTGGAGCCCTGCTACGAGGTGGGCGGGGACGCGTTCGACTACGCGCTGGACGGCGGCCGGCTCGCGCTCGCGGTGCTGGACGGGGTCGGGCACGGGCTGCCGGCGACCCTGACCACCTCGGTCGCGCTCGCCGCGCTCCGGGCCGCCCGGCGCACCGGCGGCGGACTGGCGGAGCAGATCGCCGCCGTGGAGGCGGCCCTGCGCAGCCAGTGGCGGGACGGGCGGTTCGTGACCGCCGTCCTGGCCGAGATCGAGGTCGACACGGGGCTGGTCCGGTACGTCAACGCCGGGCACCCGGCCCCGGTGCTGGTGCGCCGGGGACGGGCCGTGCGCGCCCTGACCGGTGGGCGTCGCCCGCCGCTCGGCCTGGACCTGCCCGGCGACGAACCGGGCGAGGCCCGGCTGGAGCCGGAGGACCGGCTGCTGCTCTACACCGACGGTGTGACCGAGGCCCGCGACGCGGCCGGGGAGATGTTCGGCCTGCCCCGGCTCGCCGACCTCGCCGAGCGGCACATCGGCTCGGAGCTGCCCGCACCGGAGACGCTGCGCCGGCTGAGCCGGGCCGTGGCCGCGTACCGGGGCACCGCCTCCCGCGACGACGCCACCATGGTGCTGGTGGAGTGGTCCGGCGCGGCGGCGGCCCGGACGGAGCCCTGAGGGGCGGGTCAACGCAGGCGGCGCCAGCCGGGCTCCAGGGCGCTGCCGTCGTCGTCCCGTCCGCCCGGCCAACCGAGCAGGACGTCCACCGCGGTGATCCGCAGGACCCGGGCCACCGGTGGCTGCGGGTCGGTCACCCGGAGGGTGGCGCCCCGGCCGACCGCCTCCGCGGCGCCGCGCAGCAGGGCGGCCACCCCGGTCGAGTCGAGGAACGTGACCGCGCCGAGGTCCACCAGGATCTCCACCAGGTCGGGCCGGTCCAGCACGGCGTCGAGCGCCCGGTCGAACGCGGGGGCCCCGGCCATGTCGAGGTCGCCGACCGGGCTGACGACCAGCCGTCCCGCCCCCGCGTCCCGCGTACCGATCTCCATGATCCGCCCGTCCGCTCCCGATCCACGTCGTCGCGACCATACCGGCCGGGCGCCCCGCCAACGAACTTGAACATGTTCAAACCTTGTCGTACGCTCAGCCGGACAATTATTTGAACGCGTTCAAGAAAGGCGGCGGGGATGGACGTGAAGGTCTGGATGTACCTGGCCTACCTCGCGGTCAGCATCGGGCTGACCGTGTGGGTGGCCCGGTCGCTCGCCCGCAACGGGCTGGTGTTCCTGGAGGACGTCTTCGCCGACAAGCGGCTGGCCGACGCGGTCAACAGCCTGCTGGTGGTCGGCTTCTACCTGCTCAACCTCGGCTACGTCACGGTGGCCATGAAGGAGGCCGCCCCGGTGGGCACCACCAGCCAGGCGCTGGAACAGCTGTCCATGAAGGTCGGCTGGGTGCTGCTGGTCCTCGGCGCCCTGCACTTCTTCAACGTCTTCGCGCTCGGCCGCTACCGGCGCGGGCGGCTGCGCCAGCAGGCGGCGGCCACCCACCCGCCGCTCGCCCCGGTCGGCTATCTCCCGCCGCAGGGCGGCCCCCGGCCGGCCCACCCGGCCGCACCGGCGCCGGCCGGACCCGCGCCCGGGCAGGCGCCGCCGGCCACGCCACGATGACGTCCGCCCCGGGCGGGCGCCCGACGGATCCCACCGGGCACGGGGCCGGTGGGATCCGCGGGTTCACCGTCCTCTACGACGCGCACTGCCCGCTGTGCCGGGCCGCCCGGCAGTGGCTCGCGTCGCGCGCCCAGCTCGTACCCCTGGAGTTCGTGCCGGCCGGTTCGGCGGAGGCCCGGCGGCGCTTCCCCGGGCTCGACCACGACGCCACGCTGCGGGACCTGACCGTGGTGGCCGACACGGGCGCGGTCTACGCGGGCGACGGCGCCTGGTTCGCCTGCCTCTGGGCCCTGGTTGACCACCGGAGCACCGCCGAGCGGTTGGCCGGCCCACACCTGCTGCCGCTGGCCCGGCGGATGGTGACGACCGCCTCCGCGGCACGCGAGCTGGTCCGGGAACCCCGCCCGGACCCGGGATACGGTGACGACGATGACCGAGCAGACTGCGCCGACGACCGCTGCGGGTGGCCCGAGCACCGGGGCGACGGCCCGGGGTGAGCAGACCCGCCAGCTGATCCTGGACACCGCCATGCGGCTGTTCCGCGAGCGGGGGTACGCGCGCACCACCATGCGCGCCATCGCCCAGGAGGCCGGCGTGGCGGTGGGCAACGCCTACTACTACTTCGGCTCGAAGGAACACCTGATCCAGGAGTTCTACGCGGAGACCCAGCGGGAACACCGGGTGGCGGCCGCGCCCGCGCTGGCCCGGGAGCGGGACTTCGCCGCCCGGCTGGGCGCCGTGCTGCACGCCGGCGTGGACGTGCTCACGCCGTACCACTCGTTCGCCGCCAGCTTCTTCAAGACGGCGGCCGAACCGACCTCGCCGCTCAGTCCGTTCTCCACCGAGTCGTCCGGCCCGCGGGACGCCTCGGTGTCGCTGTTCCGGGAGGTGCTGGAGGGCTCGGCCGCCACGGTGGACGCCGAACTGCGTGAACCCCTGCCGGAGCTGCTCTGGCTCGGCTACATGGGCGTGGTGCTCTACTGGGTGCACGACCGCTCCCCCGACCAGGCCAAGACCCGCCAGCTCATCGACGGCGCGGTCCCGCTGGTCGACCGGCTGGTGAAGCTGTCCCGGCTGCGGGTGCTGCGCCCCGTGACCCGCCAGGTGGTCGGCCTGATCCACACGCTGCGTCACTGACCGCCGCACCCGCCCCCATCGGCTGAACCGCAGGTCAAGTCCGCAACCGGACAGGGGCCAGCAGCCCTTCACCCCTTGCTCGGCACGCGGCGGACACTTAGCGTTACCAGGGTCGGGACCTGGGGGGAGAGGCCGCGGACCGTGGATCCGGCCCGGGATTCACGGTCCGCGCCCGCCCCGGTCAGCGGGGGAACACCCCGTACGAGGTCCAGCCCCGGTCCGGGAAGCCGGCCGCCTCGGCCACCCGCGCGGAGGTGTGGTTGTCGTGGTTGTGCAGATAGGTGGGAATGGCTCCCTCGTCCAGCACCCGCCGGGCCGCCTGGGCGACCAGCCGCCGGGCCAGCCCCCGCCCCCGCGCCGCCGGCACGGTCCCCACCGCCAGCTCGTGCCCGTACGCGTCGTGCCGTTTGATTCCCGCCCCGGCCAGGTACGCCCCGTCGGCGTCCCGGACCACCAGCACCTCCCGGTCGAACAGCCGCAGCCAGGGCGGCAGCCCGGGTGTGGTCGGCGCGACCCACTCGCCGGCGTCCGGCAGCGGTGCCGGTGCGGTGCTCCACCGGAACAGCCCGGCGTGGGTGGTGAAGTCGGGCGTGCCGACCGCCGACGGAAGGGCCGGCAGCAGCCGTTCGCCGGGCCGCTCCCGGACCAGGTCCCGCACCAGGCCGGCCCGGTCCGGCGGCACCGAGAGGATCGCGCACGCCGGTGACGCGACCGCGATGGCGGGACGCAGCCGCCCGTCCCAGGCCGGCCGGGCCCGCCGGTGCGAGCGGACCACGTGCAGCCCGGGACCGGCCGGCCACTGCCCCAACCAGGTCGCCAGGTGCAGGAACAGCCGCCGGTCGAGCACGTGATCATGGTACGCCCACCGCGGCCCTGCGGCGTGCCGGATCCACCGGGGTGATTGGAGTGCGCGGCGGGCGGGTAGACGACGTCAGAACCGCACCGACAGCGGCGGGAACCTCAGGCATCGATGCCGCGTCATATTCATTTCCATACATGTACAAGTTTCTCTGGGACGGTAATGGTCATGCCGAATCAGCCGAATGACCGGTACCAGCAGGACGCCGAGCAGCGCTGGCGGGCCGTCGACGCCGCCGGGCGGTTCCCGGCGCAGGCCGACTACCGGGGGGCTCGCCGCGGGACGCTGTCCTGGGCCGAGCTGAACGCGCTGCCGGCGGGCGCCTCGCCCCGGCGCGGCCTCACCGCCCGTTGACGCGCCCGACACACCGGGCGCTCCGCACCGAGCTTTCGCACACCTGTCCTGTAGCGTCTTGTGGTCCGAATCCCGGCTACCACAGGAGAAGCTTCGCGCATGGGCAAGAAGACGATCCACGTCTCCGACTTCAGCGGCCAGGTGCTGCGCCCCGACGACGAGGTGGTCAAGGTCGTCGTGCTGGAGCACCCGGACCTCGTCGCCGGGCCCGTGCAACTCGACGCCACCCCGGTCGAGGTGGAGAGCATCGACGACGCGGCGCTGGACGTGGCCGTCGTGGAGATCCACGACCGCCACGGCGGGGGCGAGCCGCGCCGGGTGGTGCTGACCGCCAGCGAGTTCGACGCCATGGCCACCGACATGCCGATGGCGCAGTTGCTGCGCACCGCCGAGCGGGTCAAGCCGCCCAAGGCCCGGCGCTCCGCCGAGAAGGTCGACTACGGCACCATCGAGCACGCCGGAAGGCCGCACCGGGGCCGGGTCACCGAGGAGGAGGCGAGACTCGTCCGCGAGCAGCTCGACGAGGTGAACAAGCGCCTCGCCGACGCGGGGATCCGCCAGGTCGACCCGGCCGACCCGGAGCACGCGGCCCGCTACGGCTTCCCCACCGCCTGACGTTGCACCGGCCGGGCACGCGCCCCCGTGGCGCGTGCCCGGCCGGTGCGGTACCGGGGCCCGGCGCGGGTCAGGCCCGCTTGCGGGTGATCTCGGCGAGGGCGCCCTCGACCGCCGACTCCATGGCCGCCTTCTCCAGCCCGAGCCCGGTGAGCACGCCGTCGCCGGCCTCCTCCTCGAGCAGGGCGAGCAGGATGTGCTCGGTGCCGATGTAGTTGTGGCCCATCCGCAGCGCCTCCCGGAAGGTCAACTCCAGCACCTTCTTGGCCCGCGCGTCGTAGGGAATCAGGTCCGGGACCGTGTCGGCCTTCGCCGGCAGGGTCTCGGTGACCGCCTCCCGCAGCCGCTCCAGGGGTACGCCCCGAGCGACGATCAGCGCGGCCGCCAGTCCCTCGGGCTCGGCCAGCAGGCCCAGGGCGACGTGCCCCGGCGTGATCTCGGCGTTGCCGGCGGCCCGCGCCTCCTCCTGAGAGGACACCACCACGTTGCGGGCCCGCGGAGTGAACCGGCCGAAGCCGGCGCTCGGGTCGAGGGCCGCCGCCGTCTCGGCCTTCGCGGCGGACCGCTTCTGGGCGGCCTGCTTGCTCACCCCCATGCTGCGGCCGATCTCCGTCCACGAGGCCCCCGAGCGGCGGGCCTGGTCGACGAAGTGCCCGATCAGGTGGTCGGCGATGTCGCCCAGGTGGTCGGCGACCAGGACGGCGCCGGCGAGCTGGTCCAGGGCGTCACCGTGCACCTTCTTGATGCCCTCGATCAGCTCGTCGAGGCGTATCGGTTGGGTCATCTTCAGCGGCTCGATCTCCTCCGTCATGCGTCAACCATAGGTTGACGAAGCGAGGTCGTCAACCACCGGTTGACGTTCTCCGGGCGCGCACGACGAAGCGCCCCGGTCCGCGGGTGCGGGCCGGGGCGCAGGGGGCGTGCGGTCAGGCGAGCGGGGCTGGACAGACATCAGGCCCGGTCCGCGAAGGACCGGGCCTGAGTGAACCGTGCGCCGCCAGGGACTCGAACCCCGAACCCGCGGATTAAGAGTCCGCTGCTCTGCCAGTTGAGCTAGCGGCGCTCGCCGGCAACGGGAAGCACGTTAACACGCCGCCCACCGGCTCGTTTCAGGGGCAGCCACCGTCCCAGCGAGGGTGTGGCGGCTACGGCCGGATCACCACCCGCCGGCCACGCAGCTCCCCCTGCTCCAGCATCCGGTGCGCCTCACCGACGGACGACAACGGCATCGGCACGACCTCGCGCGGGGCCACCCGACCGGCGGCGAGCAGGCGGTTCACCGCGCCCGCCGCCTCGGCCAGCTCGGCGACGGTGGCGTGCGAGATGACGAAGCCGAGCACGCTGCGGTCGTTCATGTAGAGCGGCCCGGCCGGCAGCACCGGCCGGGCCCGGGCACCGGCCAGCAGCACGATCCGGCCACGCAGCGCCAGCAGGTCGACGACCGACTCCAGCTCGTTGCGACCCGAGGTGTCCAGGTACACGTCGATGCCGTCGGGGCACACCGACCGCAGCCCGCTCAGCAGGGCCGGGTCCCGGTAGTCGAGCACCTCGGCGGCGCCGATCCGGCGGCAGTATCCGGCATCGGCCGCCGACGCGGTGGCCACCACCCGGGCGTCCGCCGCCGCGGCGAGGGTGACGAGCGCCGCGCCGACGTTGCCGGCGGCGCCCGCGACCACGACGGTCTCCCCCGGCCGGAGCCGGCCGTGCACGAACAGCGCCAGGTACGCCGTGGCGGCCGGGTGCAGCACGGTCACCGCGGTCGCCGGGTCGACCCCGTCGGGCAGCCGGTAGAGCCGGTCCGCCGGCACCACGGCCTGCTCGGCGGCGGCACCCTGCCGGCCGTCGTGCCCGAGGCTGTTGCACCAGACCAGGTCACCGGGGCGGACGCCGGGCACACCGGGACCGGCCTCGGCGACCCGGCCGACCAGGTCGCGGCCGACCACGAACGGCAGCGGCAGCGCCGTGGGGTACGCCCCGGAGCGGACGAAGGTGTCGACGGGGTTGACCGTGGTGGCGAGCACGTCGACCAGCGCGTCGGTCGGGCCGGGGCGCGGTGCCGGGAGTTCGCCGTACCGGATCTCGGCGGCCGGGCCGGGGCGCTCGATGTAGGCGGCTCGCATGCCCTCATTCTGGTCGCCGCCAGGCGGGAAAAAATTCAGGCCCGGTGCATCGCACCGGGCCTGACCTGAAGTGTGCGCCGCCAGGGACTCGAACCCCGAACCCGCGGATTAAGAGTCCGCTGCTCTGCCAGTTGAGCTAGCGGCGCTCGCTGACAACGGGAAGAACCTTAGCACGCACGCCGACCGGGGTTCCAATCCGATACCGGGCTCCACCCTTCGGACGAGCTTAACCGGCGAAAGCCCCCAAAATTCGCGTCTGTCCGGTCGAGGGGCGCGGGCGGCGGGCCCTCATGCGGCACGATGTCCGCCAGGCACGCGAGAACAGAGGTGGGGATGGGCAGGTTCGCGCGGTCCGGGGCGATGGTGGGTGTCCTGGTCCTCACGGCGTCACTGGCACTGACCGGGTGCGGTGACGACCAGAAGAAGCCGGCGTTCGTGGCCGGCGCGCAGCAGGGCGACCCGGCGGCGACCGCGTCGCCGGACGCGACGGGCGAGCCGAGCCGGCCCGCCGTGCCGGCGCTGACGGTGAACCCGGCCGACGGGTCCGACAAGCGCCCGGTCAGCACCGAGATCAGCGCGCGGATCCCGGGTGGCGGCAAGGTGTCGAAGGTCGTCCTGACGGCCGCCAACGGCGCGACCGTCGCGGGGCGGCTGCGCCGGGACGGCTCGTCCTGGGTGCCGTCGGCTCCGCTGAAGTACGGGACCCGGTACACCGCCACGGTCACGGGCACCGGCACGGACGGTCAGACCCGGCAGGGCACCAGCAGCTTCACCACGATGGCCAAGCCGAAGTCGATGATCGGCTCCGGGCTCTACATGTTCAGCGGCAAGACGTACGGGGTGGCCATGCCGGTGGTCGCCGAGTTCTCGCCGGGCATCCCGAAGAAGGACCGCGCCGCGATGCAGAAGCGGATGTTCGTGCAGACCGACCCGCCGCAGCCGGGCGCCTGGCACTGGCTCTACAACGGCACGCAGGCGTACTACCGCGCGCCGGAGTACTGGAAGCCGGGCACCACGATCACGGTCCGGCTGGCGCTGGCCGGGATCCCGCTGAGCAACGGCCGCTACGGCAACGTCGACCGGAGCGCCACCGCCAAGATCGGGCGCGCGTTCGAGATGAAGGTCGACAACGCGACCAAGCGGATGACCGTGTACGAGAACGGGTCGGTGGTCCGCACCGTGCCGGTGAGCCTGGGCAAGAAGAGCACCCCCTCCTCCAGCGGCACGATGGTGGTGATGGAGAAGAAGGAGTCCACGGTCTTCGACACCCGGGACGAGCCGGATCCGAGCAACCAGTACGTCACGAAGATCGACTTCGCTCAGCGGCTGACCTGGGGCGGCGAGTACATCCACGCCGCACCCTGGTCGGAGGGCGTGCAGGGCCGGGTGAACGTCTCGCACGGCTGCGTGAACGTCTCGATGGCGGACGGCCGGTGGCTCTTCGGCAAGACGCTGGTGGGCGATCCGATCACGGTGAAGGGCACCCCGCGGCGGCTGGAACCCGGCAACGGCTGGACGGCCTGGAGCATGAGCTGGTCGCAGTTCGTCGCCGGCAGCGCCGTGCCGGTGCCCGAGGGTGGCCAGGGGTCGCCCTTCTGAGCAGGCGTAACGTGGGCGGATGCGCCACCGGCGGTGGGTCGTTCGTCCGCGTACCCTCGGGCGGAGGTGGAGACCACTCCGCTCGACAAAGCGCCGCACGGTATCAGAATCGTTACATCGCGGGCGGGGTGTTTCGGTTCACTTCCGGCAACGGGTAACCGTTCCGGCGCGTCTGTAAGGACGATGGGACCCGGACCACGACTGTGAGGGAAGCATGCGAGCTAGCCAGGACGAGCTGATCCGGGGCGGGGCCCCCCGGCGCGGCGGGCGACGCCGCGTGTTCGCGGCCGCGGTGCTCGCCGCCGCCATGGCCCTGACCGGCTGCACCAGCGGCGGGGGCGGCGACGGGGACAAGTCGTCGAGCTGGCAGGGCGGCGGCGAGAGCGGCCCGAAGGCGGCCGCCACCATCACCGAGCCCGCGGCCGACGCCAAGGACGTGCCGGCCTCCACCGCCGTCACCTTCACCACGAAGGAGGCGCAGGAGACCACCGTCGAGCTGAAGGACTCCGCCGGCAAGGTCGTGGAGGGCCAGCTCGCGAAGGACGGGAAGAGCTGGCTGCCGGACGGCGCGCTGGCCTACGGCGAGACGTACACGGCCACCGTCACCGCGACCGGCGACGACGGCAAGCCGGCCACCGCGACCAGCACCTTCACCACGATGGCGAAGCCGGGCAAGCAGATCCGGGTGAGCAGCTTCCTCGGCGACAACCAGGTCGTCGGGGTGGCCATGCCGCTGATCGTCAAGTTCGGCCGGGCCATCCCGGAGGACTACCGCGACGACCTGCAGCGCCGGATGACGGTCACCGCGAAGCCGGCCCAGGAGGGCATCTGGCACTGGGTGAGCCCGACCGAGGTGCACTACCGGCCGAAGGCGTTCTGGAAGGCCAACAGCACGGTGACCTACAAGGTGCAGGCGGGTGGGCTGCCGCTCGGCGACGGCTGGTACGGCCGCTCCGACCTCACCGTCGACATCAAGACCGGCCCGTCGTTCGTGATGACCGTGGACAACCGCACCAAGAAGATGACGGTCACCAAGGACGGCAAGGTGATCAAGACGATCCTGGTGAGCCTCGGCAAGAAGAGCACCCCGTCGTCCAGCGGGACGATGGTGGTGATCGAGAAGCTCCGCCACACGGTCTTCGACACCATGGAGGAGCTGGGCCCCGAGGAGGGCTACCGCACCGAGATCGACTACGCCCAGCGCCTCACCTGGGGCGGCGAGTTCATCCACGCCGCACCCTGGTCGGAGGGCGTGCAGGGCAGGTCGAACGTGTCGCACGGCTGCGTGAACGTCTCGATGAAGGACGGCAACTGGCTCTTCGCCAACACCCGGATGGGTGACCCGATCACGGTGAAGGGCACCGAGCGCAAGCTCCAGAACGGCAACGGCTGGACCGACTGGAACATGAGCTGGGACGAGTACGTCAAGGGCAGCGCCGTGCCGTACGAGCCGCCGGCCGCGCCGGGCGACGACACCAGCCCGGGCGCCGACGAGCCGAGCGTCGAGCCGACCCCCTGACCGGCGGGCATCCGACGGCCTCCTCCCACCGGGAGGGGGCCGTTTCCCGCTTGGCGGACCGGAAACGACGCGAGCCCCCTCCCGGAGGAGGGGGCTCGCGTCATGTGGGGTGACTGATGGGAATTGAACCCACGACAACCGGGACCACAA
The DNA here is from genome assembly GCF_032108445.1 of Micromonospora halotolerans. NCBI lineage: Bacteria > Bacillati > Actinomycetota > Actinomycetes > Micromonosporales > Micromonosporaceae > Micromonospora > Micromonospora halotolerans. The sequence continues at coordinate 1,149,773 of NZ_CP134876.1, forward strand.
CCCGGTGCTCTGCCAACTGAGCTACAGCCACCATGCTCTCCGCGCCGGTCACCCGGGCGGGGCGCGGACTAATAATAGCCACACCCCGGCCGGCCCCGTCCACCGGGTTCGGGCGGCCCCGCCCGGCCGGGCTCAGAGCTGGGCGGCGATGGCCTTGGCGCTCTCCACGTCCGGGCCGGGCAGCGGCACGAAGACGGTCCGCCGGTAGTACTCCAGCTCCCGGATGCTCTCCCGGATGTCGGCCAGCGCCCGGTGGGCCAGCCCCTTCTGCGGCTGGCCGAAGTACACCCGCGGGTACCAGCGCCGGCACAGCTCCTTGATCGAGGAGACGTCGATCATCCGGTAGTGCAGGTGGGCGTCGAGCCGGGGCATGTCACGGGCGATGAAACCCCGGTCGGTGGCGATGGAGTTGCCGCACAGCGGGGCGGTACGGGGGTCCTTGACGTGGCTGGCGACGTAGTCGAGCACCATGTCCTCGGCCTCGGCCAGGGTGACCGTGGAGCGGCGCACCTCCTCGGTGAGGCCGGACTTGCCGTGCATGGTGCGCACGATCTCCGGCATCGCCTCCAGCGCCGCCTCGTCGGCGTGGATGACCACGTCGACGCCCTCTCCAAGCACGTTGAGGTCAGGATCCGTGACGAGCGCGGCGACCTCGATCAGCCTGTCCCGGCCGAGGTCCAACCCGGTCATCTCACAGTCGATCCAGACGAGAAGATCAGCCACCGCCACAGACTACGCGCCGCCGACCCGCCCGCGCCTGAAGCACCCGGGCCCAGGTGGACCGCTAGGGTTTCCCCGTGCCAGCCGAACCCGTCGCACCACCAGCCGTCACCGAGGACGATCCGGGCGGGCGTACGGCCCGTCGGCTGGTCACGGTGGTGGCACTCGCGGCGTTGCTGCCGGCGCTCTACCGTCCGGGCCTCAACCACAACTTCCTCGATCTCAAGATCTACATGAGCGCGATGGACTGGTGGCGGGCCGGGCATCCGCTCTACGACTACGTGCAGCCCGACCGGGTCCAGGGCCTGCTGTACTTCACCTATCCCCCGCTGGCCGGACTGGTGCTGTGGCCGTTCGCGCTCCCGCGGCTCGGCGTCACCATCGCCATCTTCACGGTGCTCACCGTGATCGGGGTGGTGGTGACCACCCGCTGGCTGGTGCTGCCCGTGGTGCGGCGGCGCGACCTGCCGAAGATGTTCAGCGTCACGGTGGCCGTGCTGCTGGTCCTCGCCGTGGAGAGCACCCGCGAGACGATCACCTTCGGCCAGATCAACATGCTGCTGGTGGTGCTGATCCTGGGCGACCTGCTGTTCGCCGTACCCCAGGGGCGGCGCTGGGCCGGCGTGGGCGTGGGGCTGGCGGCGGCGCTCAAGCTCTTCCCCGGCATCTTCGTGCTCTACCTGCTGGCCACGCGGCGCTGGCGGGCCGCCGTGGTGGCGGCCGTGACCGCGACGGTGGCCACGCTGCTCGCGGCGGTGGTCGCGCCCCGCGACTCGTGGCGGTTCTGGACCCACGAGCTGTGGGCGACCGACCGGGTGGGCCGGACCGACTACACCGGCAACCAGTCGCTGTTCGGCCTGCTCAGCCGGATCACCGCGCCGGACAAGCCGAGCCAGCTGCCCTGGCTGCTGCTGGCGCTGCTGGTCGCCGGGTACGGGCTGTGGCGGGCCGCCCGGGCGGCGCGGGCCGGGGACGCGCTGGCCGGCCTCACCCTGACCGGCCTGGTCGGCGGGCTGGTCAGCCCGATCACCTGGACCCACCACCTGTACTGGTTCATCCCGGCGGTGGTGGTGCTGGTCGACGCGGCGCTGGACGCGGACCCGGCCACGGTGGAGGGTGCCCGCCGGCGGCGCCGGCTGCTCGTCCTGGCCGCCGGCACCGGCTTCGTGATCGTCTACGGGGTGGTCACCTTCCAGGACTGGGGTGTCGCCCCGGCGCGCACGGACGATCCGGTGGACTTCGTCGTCCGCAACGCGTACGTCCTGCTCAGCCTGCTGCTGCTGGCCGTGCTGCCGAGTCGCCGCCCGGTGCGCGAGCCGGCCGGCACCCCGGTCGGAAACAGGCAGTAACCGGACACATCTCGCGACAAGCGTCGTTCGGCGCTAATCTGGTCTCAACTACCTCAGGTTTCTCCCAGGTAGCACCGATCCCCCGGTGATGGTGGCCCTCCGCGTCGGCAGCGCGGAGGGCCACCGCCGTAGGGGTCGGGTCACTCGTCGACCGGCGTGGCCGGCCGGACCGGGCGGGGCGTCCCCGCGGTGGTCACCGGGGGCCACGACCAGTCCGGGGCGACCGGCAGGTCGGCCAGGCTCTCGGGCCGCCGGCTCGGCACCGGACCGATGGCCACGCGGGACCGCTCGGCGGGCCGCGACCCGACCGAGACCAGCTGCCGGTCGGGCAGGGTGGACGGCTCGGCCCGCTGGCCCAGCCCGCTGAGCGAGCTGACGCCCAGCCGGCCGGCGAGCACCGGAACCTGGTCCGGCTCGACCACGAAGACCACCTCGCGCGGGCGGACCGGGCGCAGCAGCACCAGCACGGCGAGCACCACCAGCAGCGTCCCGCCGGCCAGCAGGGCCCAGGCCACGCCGGGGAACCAGCCGGCGCGCAGCTCGGCGCGCAGGTCCAGCGCCAGGTCGGCCCGCCCGTCCGGCCGCATGACCACCAGGCTCAGCGACCGGCCGGCCAGCTCGGCCGGGCTCCACTCCAGCGCGCCGACGCCCTCGCGTACCCAGAGGTCCTGGCCGAGCGGGACGGGGACCGCGGCGCCGGCGGTGGGCGGGTCCAGGCGGACCGGCAGCGGGCCCCGGGACAGCGCCACCCGGCGCACGGTGGTGTGCGGGACGTCGGCCAGCCACCGTCGCACCTGGTCGGTCGGGGCGAGGCCGAGGAAGGCGGGACCGTCGGCGGTCCGCGCGGTGAGCCGGAGCCGGGCCTGCCCGGCCCGGGCGACCGGCGCGTCGGCGCGGAGCAGGGCGTCCACGTCGGTCACCACGACCGCGCGGGTGGGGGTGCGGATCGTCTCGAAGCGGGCGCCGAAGCCGCCGTCCGGGTCGGCGTGCCGGGCGGCGATCCAGAGCCCCGCGCCCGCCAGCAGGGCCGGTAGCCCCACGGTCAACAGCAGCATGCCGGCGATCGTGCGCACGAAACGCATTCGCGTCGTCCCCCTCGGTAGCGAAGTACCCGGCCGACCTTACCGACGCGGGCCGACGATTCGCCGGATATCCACGGCAAGCACCCGAAGAACCGCGGAACGACCACCGGCCCGCCGGAAGATCCGACGGGCCGGCGTGACGGCGCAGGTCAGGACTTCGCGGTGGGCTCCCGGCGGGTACGCAGGAAGGCCAGCCCGCCGAGGATCAGGCCGGCCAGGCCGGCGACCAGACCGGCCACGCCGAACGCGGTGGCCGTGCCGGTGTCGGCGTCGTCGTCACCGTCGTCGTCGGCAGCGGCGGCCGCCGGGGCGCTCGCGACCGGCGAGGCTGACGCCGAGGCGGCGGCCAGGGTGAGCACCGGCGCCGGGTTCTCCGGCTCCTCCCCGCCCGGCGTGGGCTCCTCGATCCAGCGCGAGACGTTGCCGTCCGAGTAGGTCTGGAGCACCTTGAACACCATCCGGTCGACCTGCGGCAGCGGGCCCATCGACACCGGGAACTCCTGGAACTCGCCCGGCTTGACCCCGCCGTTCGGCGCGGCCGTCCAGGTCAGCTTCGAGACCGCCTCGGTGAGCTGGCTGCCGTGCACCTCGATGGGCGGGTCGACCTTGCGCTTCTCCACCGCGACCGTCCACCCCGGGACCGGCATGGTGGAGACCGAGCCGACCGGGGCGTTCTCCGGCAGGTTGACCTCCACCTTCGTGGTCGACGCCGTGTCGCTCTCGTTCGGCACCCGGAAGGCGAAGCGGCCGTAACTGCCCTGCATGGCCTCCTGCGGGTTGACGGTGACGTGCGCCGAGGCCGGCCCGGCCAGGCCGAGCACGGCCGTGGCCACGGCGGCGAGGGTGAGCGCGGCGGCGGTTGCGGGACGCCGGAGACGGGTCATGTGGGCGAGCCTTTCGGTTACCTGACGGGCACGGTGGCGGTCACCGTGGCCTGGTCGATGTCGGACGTGCGGACGGTGAAGCGGAGCTGCCACTGCCCCGCCGCCGGCAGGTTGATCTCGCCGAAGGCGTGGTTGTCGGTCAGCGGAAGCAGCGGGATCGTGATCGGCTCGATGCCGGCCGACGGCAGCGCGGCGGTGGCCTTCCACTCCTGCACCGGCTGAGGCCGGCTGTCCTTGGGCGTGTACGCGTAGAGGTGCAGCGAGTTGCTGCCGGTCTCGGCCGGGTCCAGCTCGACCTGCAGCGAGTAGAGCGGGCTGCTCAGCGTGGTGGAGAAGAAGCCGTCCGGGGCGCCGGCCACCGTGGCGGAGGCGGTCCGGGCCGGGGTGGTCTGCACCAGGGTCGCCGAGAGGCCGAGCACCACCGCGGTGATCGCCAGCTCGGCCACCACCGCCCGCCGCATGGACCCCGGACGGCCCGCGGCGGTGCGCTTCCGGACCAGCGCCCGGGAGTACGCGGCCACCGCGATCACCAGCGCGAACAGCACGATCTTGGCGAGCAGCAGCTGCCCGTAGGTGGTGTCGACCAGCGCCTTCGGCGTGGCCACCTCGATCAGCCCCTGCACGGTCCCGGCGAGCAGCAGCGCGGCCACCGCCAGCGCGGCCCAGCGGGACCAGATCGGCAGGATGGCGTCCAGCTCCCGCTCGTCGGCCCGGCGCAGCAGGAAGACCGCGAGCATCACCAGGCCACCCAGCCAGACGGCCATGCTGCCGAGGTGCACGGCGTCCACCACCACCGAGACGGCGGGCGCGGGCGACGCGGCCGGGTGGCCCGCGAGCGGCCAGGTGAACAGCGCGGCCCCGCCGAGGATGGCCAGGATGAGCCCGTCGGTGCGGCCGACGGGCCCGGCGAAGAGCGGGCGGAGCAGGAACGCCGCCGCGGCCAGCAGGCCGAGCCGGACCAGGTGCGTGGCGCCGTAGGTGCTGCCCAGCACGTCGCCGAAGCCGGCGCCGGTGGCGTCGAACAGGCCGCCGCCGTTGGTGTAGGGGACCTGGAGCCACAGCTCGGCGAGCGTGGCCACGGCCAGCAGGCCCAGCGCCGACCAGGCCAGCCGGGCCGGGCCGCGCCGGGACAGCCGGCGGGGCCAGAGCGCGGCCAGCACCAGCGCCGGGCCGACGAGCAGCAGCAGCCCGACGTAGCCGAGGTACTTCGCCACCTTGACCGCGTTGCCCACCACCGCGTTCGCCCGGGTGTCCGCGCCGGTGTCCGTCGGCGGCGTGGACGGCGCGCCGACGGAGTAGGTGAACGCGCCGGAGACCGGGTGGCTGTCGGCCGAGATCACCCGGTAGCTGACCAGGTAGGTGCCGCGCGCGCCGGACGGGTCCACCGGGATGGTGACCACCGCGCCCTTGAAGGTGGGCTCGCCCCGGTCGGCCCGGGAGCCGTCGGGCGCGATCACCCGGATCTTGTCGGGGACCTTGCGGACCCCCTCGCTGAAGGTGATCACCACTTCGGCGGGCGCGCTGGGCACCACGGCCGCGGCGGCGGGGCTGCTGCTCACCAGCACCGCGTGGGCGCTGGCCGGGGTGGCCGGGGCCAGCAGCAGGGCGACGAGGGTGACCAGCAGGCCGGCGGCGGTCCCCAGCCGGGCGGCCCACGGACGGTCGGCGACGGCCACGGGGCGGCGGCGTACGGCAGCAGTCATGACCATCATGCTTCCCGAACCGTGCGGCCCCCGGCGACCCGGCCTCATCCGCGCCCCGGCGCCGGCGCCGTACGCGGCCGGAGCTCCGCCACCCGGAGCCGCCGGGCCCGAGCCTGCGGCTCCTTCCCGTCCGGCCGGGCGGAAAGCGCCACGCGCACGTCGTCGCACGTCATGAGCGGGTAGTCGGCGGGCGGGTGGAAAAAGTTCCCGGCGTGGGCGGGACCACGTAATGGGCCGAAGGACCCTGTCCGGCACAGGTACGCCGCGTAACCTCGTCTGTCGTGATCCCCGCCCCGCGCGACACCTCCGCCGGCCGCCCCGCGGCGCCGGCGGGCGAGGCTGCGCGGGACGCCGCGACCGACTGGGCACTGGCCGCCCGGGCGGGTGACCCGGTGGCCCAGGCCGCCTTCGTCCGGGCCACCCAGGCCGAGGTGTGGCGCTTCGCCGCCGCCCTGGTCGACCCGGACAGCGCGGACGACCTGACCCAGGAGACGTACCTGCGTGCGTTCCGGGCGCTGCCCGCCTTCGAGGGGCGGTCCACGGCGCGCACCTGGCTGCTCGGCATCGCCCGCCGGGCCTGCGCCGACCACCTCCGCACCGTGATCCGCCGCCGGCGGCTGGACGCGCGGCTCGCCGCGCACGCGGCCACCGACCGGCCCCACCCGGACCCGGCCGGGCAGCTCGGCGCCACCGACCTGGTCCGCCGGCTCCCCGCCGAACGGCGCTCGGCGTTCGTGCTCACCCAGCTGCTCGGCCTGTCGTACGCCGAGGCCGCCGCGGTGGAGGGGGTGCCCGTGGGCACCATCCGCTCCCGCGTCGCCCGGGCCCGCGACGATCTGGTCGAGGCCGCCGGCGACGCGTTGACCGGCTGATCGTGGAACTTTCCTCGGAAACGGGACGACCAATGACCGTGACCGCACCCCCCACCCGGGCCGCCCGCTGGCCCGCCGTCCGGCCCTGGCTCGGCATCGCGGCCCGCCTCGGCCTGGCCGCCGTCTGGTTGGTCGCCGGCGCCGCCAAGGTCGACGACCTGGCCGCCTCCGGCCGGGCGGTCAACGCCTACCAGGTGATGCCGTACGACCTGGCCACCGTGATCGGCGCCGCGCTGCCCTTCGTCGAGCTGGCCCTCGGCGTGCTCCTGCTCCTCGGGCTGGCCACCCGGCTCGCCGCCGGCGTCTCCGCGGCACTGCTGGTCGTCTTCATCGCCGGCATCACCTCGGCCTGGTCCCGTGGCCTGGCCATCGACTGCGGATGCTTCGGCAGCGGCGGGCAGCTCGCCGCCGGCCAGGCACCGAGCTACCTCCCGGAGATCCTCCGGGACCTGGGATTCCTGGTACTGGCCGGGTTCCTGCTGACCTGGCCCCGCACCCCGTTCTCCGTGGACGGCTGGCTGGCGGGCGACACCGTGGAGGTCGACGATGAGTAGTCGCAAGGGGCGGAAGAACGCGGCCCAGGTGGTCCGCGCCCAGATCGCCCGGGAAAAGCGGCGCACCCGCACGATCTGGACCTCCGTCGCCGCGGTGGTGGTGCTGGTGATCGCCGGTCTGATCGGCTGGACGGTCTACTCCAGCCAGAAGTCGGACACGTTCACCACCCCGCCCGGCGCCAACCCGCCCGGCACCGCCATCGTCCTCGGCCAGGGCCCGGTCGCCGTCGACCTCTACGAGGACTACCTCTGCCCGGTCTGCAAGCAGTTCCAGCAGACCAGCGGCGAGACCATCAACCAGTTGATCAACGAGGACAAGATCCGGGTGAACTTCCACCCGGTGGCCTTCCTCAACCGCTTCTCCACCACGGAATACTCCACCCGCTCCTCGGCCGCCGCCGGCTGCGCCGCACAGGGCGGCAAGTTCAAGGAGTTCACCGACCAGCTCTTCGCCCGACAGCCGGCCGAGGGCAGCGCCGGGCTCAGCGACGACGAGCTGATCGACATCGGCGCGGGCGTCGGGCTCGACCGCGACGACTTCGGCTCCTGCGTGAAGGACGGAAAATACAAGGGGTGGACCGAGCACGTCACCGACGACGCCACCAAGTCCGGCGTGACCGGCACCCCGACCATCCGGGTCGACGGCAAGGACGTCACGGACCGCAGCCCGGAGGGGATCAGGGCGGCCGTGGAGGCGGCCGGCAAGTGATCCCCGCACCGCTGCGGCGGGCCGCCCTGGTGGTCACCGCCGCGCTCACCACCCTGCTCGCCCTCGCCACCCCGGCCGCCGCGCACGGCGCGGACGCCCCGGACGGCACCGACTACCGCGCCGAGGTCACCGGGATCGCTCCGGCCCGGCCCGGGCTCACCGCCCGGATGGTCGAGGCCGGCGCCCGCCTCGAACTGACCAACCGCACCGCGGCCGACGTCGAGGTGCTCGGCTACTCCGGCGAGCCGTACCTGCGGATCGGGCCCGGCGGCGTCTACGAGAACACCCGCTCCCCCGCCACCTACCTCAACCGCACCCTCGCCGGGGACACCCAGCTCCCGCCGGAGGCCGACCCGGCCGCCGCGCCGGCCTGGCGGCGGATCGCCGACGGGCGCACGGCCCGCTGGCACGACCAGCGGACGCTCTGGCTGGAGTCCGACCCGCCCGTCCAGGTGGCCGCCGCCCCCGACCGGGAGCAGCGGGTCCGCGACTGGGTGGTGCCGCTGCGCGCCGGCACCGACACCGTCGAGGTACGCGGCACGCTGGACTGGGTGCCGCCGCCCGACGCGTACCCCTGGTGGGTGACCGCCACCCTCGGCTTCCTGGTGATCGGCGCGGCCGGCCTCGTCCCGGCCGGCACCGCCACCGGCGTCCGCGCGCTGCGCGGGGTGGGCGCGCTGCTCGCCCTGGGCGGGGCCGCCACCGTGGCGCTCACCGTCGGCAAGGCCCTGGACGCCGGCGCCGCCGGAGCCGGCGGAGTGCTGCTCAACCTGCTCACCGGGCAGACGTGGACGCTGCTCACCGGGCTCGGCGCGCTCGCCGCCGGCGGCTACACGCTGGCCCGCCGCCCGGCCGCCGACTTCGCGCTGGCCCTGGTGGGCGCCTGCCTGACCCTGTTCGCCGGCGTGGGGAACCTGGCCGTCCTGTCCCGCTCGGTGGCCCCGGTCGCCGGCCCGCCCACCCTCGCCCGGGTGCTGGTCACCCTGGCGCTGGCCACCGGCGTCGGCGCGGTCGCCGCCGGCCTCCTGCGCCTGCGCACCGCCTCCCGGGCCGTCCACGTCACGCCCGCGGCGCCCGCCGCGCGCTGACTCAGGACGGGCGGGGCACGAAACCGTACGGCAGCTCCAGGCGGTGCTCGGCGAGCAGGCGCTCGTCGGAGAGCAGCTCCAGGGTGGGCGCGTCCGCGACGACCCGGCCGGCGTCCAGGATCACCGAACGGTCGCAGAGCTCCGCCGCGTACGGCAGGTCGTGGGTGACCATCAGCAGGGTCACCGGGAGGCCGCGCAGGATCTCCGCCAACTCCCGGCGGGCGGCCGGATCGAGGTTGGACGACGGCTCGTCCAGCACCAGGATCTCCGGGCGCATGGCCAGCACCGTGGCCACCGCCACCCGGCGGCGCTGCCCGAACGACAGGTGGTGCGGCGCCCGGTCCCGGTGCTCCGCCATCCCCACCGCGGCGAGCGCCTCGTCCACCCGGGCGGCCAGCTCCGCCCCGCGCAACCCCAGGTTCGCCGGCCCGAACGCGACGTCCTCGGCGACGGTGGGCAGGAAGAGCTGGTCGTCCGGATCCTGGAAGACGATTCCCACCCGGCGGCGGATCTCGGCCAGCGTGTCCCGGTCCCGGCTCACCGCCAGGCCGCCCACGCTGACCGTCCCCCCGGTCGGGGTGAGGATGCCGTTGAGGTGCAGCACCAGGGTCGTCTTGCCGGCGCCGTTCGGCCCGAGCAGCGCCACCCGCTCGCCGCGCGGCACGGTCAGGTCCACCCCGTGCAGGGCGACGTGACCGTCGGGGTACGCGTACCGGACGCCACGGACGTCCAGGGAGGGCGGCTGCTGCACGTACCCGATCATGTCAGGACGAGCGCGACGGCGGCGATGGTGGCCGCGATGGCCGGCACCGTCGCGGCGACCGCCCACTGGCCCGCGGTGGCCGCGCCCGCGCCCTGCCACACCGCCGGCATCCGGCCCGTGTAGCCACGGGAGACCATGGCCAGGTAGACCCGCTCGCCCCGCTCGAACGCCCGCAGGAACAGCGCGCCGACGCCGGCCGCGAAACCGCGGAGCTGCCAGAGGAAGCGCGGGTCGTCGCCCCGCGACATCCGGGCCACCCGCATCCGCCGGGCCTCCCCCACCAGCACGTCCAGGTAGCGCAGCATGAACGTGGCGATCTGGGTGAGGATCTGCGGGCACCGCAGCCGGTCCAGGCCCACGATCAGGTCCCGCGTCGTCGTGGTCGCCGCCAGCAGGAGCGACGCGAGTACGCCGAGCGTGCCCTTGGCCAGGATGTTCCACGCGCCGTGCAGCCCGTCGACGGAGAGGCTCAACCCGGCCACGTCGACCCGCTCCCCGGTGCCGAAGAACGGCAGCGCGAACGCGAACAGCACGAACGGCAGCTCGATCAGCGCCCGGCCGAGCAGCCAGCGCGGCCCCACCCGGGCCAGCGCCGCCACGGCGACGACCAGCAGGGCGTAACCGCCGAAGGCCCAGTACGCCGCCCGGGGCGTGGCGACCACCGCGAGGGTGAACAGCACCATCGCGGCGATCTTCACCTCCGGCGGGAGGCGGTGCACCGGCGAGGACGACTCGCGGTAGAGCACGTGGGCGTGGCCGGCACCCATCCGGGACTCAGCGGGTGCCGGCGGCGCGCGCCGGACGCTCGTCGGCCGGGTCGCCGGTGGTGGCGTCGCCGGTCGGGCCGGCCGAACCGGTCCCCGTGCCATCCGCCGTGCCGGTCGCCGTGCCGGCCGCTGGGCCGCGGCGGCGGGCCAGCCAGAACAGGCCGCCGCCGACGGCGAAGGTGAGCAGCACGCCGAGCACGCCGGACAGGCCGGTGGAGAGGAAGTCGTTGCCCACCCCGCGCACGCCGTAGTCGGCGAGCGGGCTGTCGGCCAGCTCATGGTCCTTGGCCTGCTGGGCCGGGCAGCTGCCGCCGGTGATCTCGCCGTCGGCGTCGACCGTGCAGCCCTTGAGCAGGGAGGAGTCGAGCCCGTCCGGGTGCGCCGAGGCGTAGTTGCTCACCACGCCGGCCAGCAGCAGGGCGACCAGCAGGCCGCCGAGGACGAACGGCCAGGAACGCCTGCTCATCGGGCACCTCCGGCGACCGGGACGGCGGGAGCCGGCACGGCCGGCTTGAGGGCGCGCAGCGCGTACACCAGGTCGGGGCGGACCTTGGCGACGGTGACCACGGTGGTCGCGGTGATCAGACCCTCGCCGATGCCGATCAGCAGGTGGACGCCGGCCATCGTGCCGGACAGCCCGGCCAGGTTGCCGCCCAGGTCGGTGGTGCCGCCCAGCCAGTACTCGAGCACGAACCCCTGCGACGCCACCACGACGCTGACCAGCGCGGAGACGAAGGCGGTGATGCCGAGCCCGGCCGGCGTGCGCGGGAGCACCCGCAGCAGCAGCGCGATCAGCAGGTAGGCGGCGGCGGTGCCGAGCAGCGCCATGTTGGTGATGTTGAGGCCGAGCATGGCCACCCCGCCGTCGCCGAACACCAGCGCCTGCACGACCAGCACCACGGCAACGCAGAGCGCGCCCACCCACGGGCCGACCAGCAGCGCGGCGAGGGCGCCACCCAGCAGGTGGCCGCTGACCCCGGCCGTGAAGATCGGGAAGTTGAGCATCTGCACGGCGAAGATGAACGCGGCCACCAGGCCGGCCATCGGCGCGAGCCGGTCGTCGAGGTCACGGCGCCCGCGCAGCACGCAGAAGGTGAGCACGGCCAGCGCGAGGGCCGCGAACACCGCGGCGACGGGACCGTCGATGATCCCGTTCGAGATGTGCATCGCCAGGGTTTCCACGGACCGAGCTTATTTGCAGGGCGTCGCTGTTGCCAATCCCTTGCAACAAGCCATGGTGATCATCACGCGGGCTGGCGCGTCGCCACCCGCCCCGGACCCGGCGACGGCGGTATCGTCTGCGCCATGACCGACCGCCTGAGCCCCGGCGACCCCGCCCCCGAGTTCACCCTCCCCACCGACAGCGGCGGGACCCTCTCCCTGGCCGGCCTGCGCGGCCGCAAGGTCATCCTGTACGCGTACCCGGCCGCCATGACACCCGGCTGCACCAAGCAGGCCTGCGACTTCCGCGACTCCCTCGCCTCGCTCCAGGCCGCCGGCTACGAGGTGGTCGGCATCTCCCCCGACAAGCCCGAGAAGCTGGCCAAGTTCCGCGACCGCGACGCCATCACCTTCCCGCTGGTCGCCGACACCGACAAGTCGGTGCTCACCGCGTACGGCGCGTTCGGCGAGAAGCAGATGTACGGCCGCACCGTCACCGGCGTGATCCGCTCGACCTTCGTCGTCGACGAGGACGGGAAGATCGAGCGGGCGCTCTACAACGTCAAGGCCACCGGACACGTCGCCAAGCTGCGCCGCGACCTCGGGCTCGACTGAGCCTGTCGGAGGGCGCCGTTACCGTCGGCGCATGCCTCGCTACAAGTACTCGCCCGAGCGGCTGGCGGCAGCGGCGGCGCAGGCGCGCAGCGTGACCGAGGTCATGCGGCTGCTCGGGGTCCGGGTGAGCGGCGGATCGCACGCGCACATCAGCCGCCAGCTCAAGCGCTTCGGCATCGACACCTCGCACTTCACCGGGAGCGCGCACAACAAGGGGCAGCGCGGCGTGCGGCGCACCACCTCGTCCCAGTTGCTGGTGCGACTGCCCGCCGGTTCGCGACGCACGCCCGGCAGCCGGCTGAAATGGGCCCTGGATGACATCGGCGTGCCCGAGGAGTGTGAGGTAGTGCCAGGTCGGTCCGGTCTGGCGCGGCCGGCCGCTGACCCTCCACGTCGACCACCTCAACGGCGACTTCCTCGACAACCGGCCGCCCAACCTCAGGATCCTCTGTCCGAACTGCCACAGCCAGACCGACACCTACGCCGGCCGCAACAAGAGCGACGCCCGGCCCCATCCGCCACCACCACCTGACCCGGCGACTCCGGCCGCCGGGGAACGACTGCCGGTGGGCCGCGTGGAGGACCTGCTCCGCCAGGTGGAACAGGGAATTCTCGGTCCGGGCGAGGCGGCGCGCCGGATCGGGTGTCATCGCAACCGCGTGGCCCGGCTCCGGGCGCGTCTGGCCACGCGGGGCAACCTCGCGCCCGCACCCCGGTTTCTTCGGAGCAGCCCGTGGGACGACATCGTGGTGCGGCACGCGCTGGCAAACCCCGACCTCGGGCCGCGCAAGCTCGCCGATGTCATCCGGGCGGCATCCGGCGGCACGCTGGTGATCAGCCATGGGACGGTGTCGAACGCTCTGCGGCGGGCCGGACTGCACACCGCCTCGGCGCGACGCTCTAGACTCGGCGGGTCGGCGGGAGTGGCGGAACGGCAGACGCGCAGGCCTTAGGAGCCTGTGTCCGAGAGGACGTGGGGGTTCGAAACCCCCCTCCCGCACCAACAGCGGTGTCGCGTGGATCACGAAGGCGGGTCGGCGCCGCGTCGGCTCGCGGAGGATGGCGGGCGTGAACCTGCGTTTCGTCCTCGACCCCGATCTCACCCCCGAGCTGCGCGACCAGATCACCGCGCTCTGGGTGGACGTGACCAACGCCGGTGGCGCCGTCGGCTTCGTCGCCCCGGTGACCGACGCCGACGTGCGGCCCATGGCCGCGGCGACCTTCGCCGCGATCGCCGACGGGCCGGACCGGCTGCTGGTGGGCTACGAGGGCGATCGCCTCGTCGGCGTCCTGATCATCGCGGACAACCGGTTCCACCTGAAGACGCACTGGCGGGTGCTGAAGCGGGTCATGGTGCACCCCGACACGCAGGGACGCGGCTACGGCGCGGCGCTGATGCGCGAGGCCGAGCGGATCGGTCGGGAGCTGGGCCTGGCGGCGCTGCACGTGACCGTCCGGGACGGGCTGGGCCTGGGCGGGTTCTACGAGCGCCTCGGGTACCGGGAGGTCGGGCGGCTGCCCGGCGCGCTGCGGCTCGCCCCGGGCGACGACCGGGACGAGGTCTTCATGTGGCTGGACCTGGGCGCCGACCCGGCCTGACCGCCGCCGATGCGAGGTGACCCGGCGGTGCAGGGGCCAGGTCAGTCGCAGGCGGCCGTGACCGGCGCGGGGGTGGCCGGCGGGGCGGCGGCCGCGTCCCGCACGGCGGGAGTGCCGGGCGGCGCGGTGACCGTCGGGGTGGCGGAGGCGCTCTTCCGGGGGCTGGGCCGAGCCGAGGGCGAGCGGCGGGGCGTGGCCGATCGGGTCGGCGCGGCGGCGCCGTACATGCGGACCGTGCTGCGCTGGACCTGGCCGGGGAGCATCCGGATGCCGGTGGCGGTGGCGCGGTGGCCGTACGCGTCGGTGACGCGGATGGTGTACGGCCCGGGGCCGGCGCCGGAGGCGATGAGCCAGTAGTTGTAGTCCTGGCGGGTGGCGGCGCGCCAGGAAGCGCCCTGCCGCACGTCGACGGCGCGCAGCGGGTTGCCGTGGTCGCCGATGAGGACGGCGAACCACCACTGCGAGGCGCCCTCCTTGACGCGGAAGGTGAGCGGGCCGGGCAGTGGCGGGTCGACCACGGCGCGGTAGCTGACCTTGACGATGCCCTGCACCGGGTCGGCGATCCGGGCGAACGCCTCGGCGGAGAGGTCGAGGTGGCCGGGTTCGCACTCCGGGCACTGGTCCATGACGAGGACGCGGACGGTTCCCTGGGGGCCGGTGACGTCGAGGTGGCCGCCGCAGGAGGTGCCGGCGGCGTATTCGCTGGGGCCGAGGGCGACGTAGAGCCGGTTGGTGGGTGCGGCGGGCCGGGAGCAGTTGCCGCCGGCGCCCTTCGAGTCGTAAAAGGTCGCCTTTCCGCTGTGGACGGTGCCGTCGAGCGGTGGGGCGGCGGGCAGGGCGCGCGGCGGTGAGGCGGCGCAGGCGGGGGCGGCGCCGCCGCGTACCGCGAGGGTCACGGCGACCACGGCGGCGAGCGCGGCGAGGCCGCCGGCGGCGAGCCGGCGGCGGGGGCCGGCGGGGGCGCGGCGGCGGCCGGCCCGGGTGGGTGGGTGCTGGTCGGCGGTGGGCAGGGGGCGGCCGGGTGCGCTGCCGTCGGTCACGCCGGTCGATGCTGCCGGACCGGTGGGGCGCCGGACAAGCGGGCTAAGCGAAAGCTAAGGGGGGATCGTCACCAGGCGACGCCGATGCCGTCGCCCGGATACCAGTGGCCGGCGGGGGTTTCCCGGTAGGCGAGGAATTTCCGGCCGGTGCGTTCGGCGTGCTCGGCGAGGACGTTGGTGGCGGTGACGTTGTCGGTGAGGAGCATGGCGCCGGGCGCGAGTTTCGGTTCGACCGCCTCGAACTCGCTGCGTTCGTGCACCCGGCTGTGGTCGCTGTCGTGCAGGAAGAGGTCGACGGGCCGGTCCAGCGCGCGGATCGAGGCGACCGAGTCGCCGATGACGAGGTCGACCACGTCGGCCCAGGGGGTGGCCCGGGCCAGGTAGCCGGCCTCGGGGTTGATGTCGAGCGAGGTGACCCGGCCGGGGTGGCCCTCGGCGGCGTTGCGGAGCAGGGCGGCGGCCAGGACGCAGGTGCCGAGGCCCTTGTCCACTCCGGTCTCCACGACGTGGGTGGGCTTGCGGGCGCGGACGATGGCGTACCAGCCGATGCGGCGGGCGTAGCGGACCTGCCGGTCGGCCAGGCCGCGGCGGGATGCGGCGGCGGTGGCGGCCTCGATGTGGGCGCGCAGCTTGTCGTCCTCTTCGATCTCGGCGAACCAGCGGCGTACCTGCCCGACGGGGACGTCGCAGACCACGCTGACGAACCAGGCCAGGTGGTGCCGGCTGAGCTTGGTCAGCTCGTACGTGTAGTTGTGGTGCTCCCGGGAGGTGAGCAGCCACCGGGCGGAGGTGCGCAGCACCCGGGCGTCGTGCCGGGCGACCCGGGCCAGGCGCTTCGGGAAGGCGGCGACCGGCGCGAGCGGGGTCCGGGCGATGGCCCGGCGGAGCTTCGTTGCATCCACCCGTGCCGTTGTATCAGGTTCGCGGCATCGGTCGAGAGGAAAGCGCCGAACGGATGGGCGGGGCTGGCCGGTCGGACGAGGGTCCCCGTGACGGAGCGTGAGTCAGTAGCATCGCGACCATGTCAGATCGCCACCCGCTCGCCTACCCCGACACCCGCTTCCCGTCGTCGGGTGTGGACACCGGCGCGGCGGAGGAGACCCCGGCGCCGGCGCCACGTCGCCGCCGTGGCCGGCGGATCGCCCTGATCGTGCTGCTGGTGGTGGTGCTGCTCGCCGGCGGTGGCCTGCTGGCGGGCGGCCTGTACTACCGGTCGGTCAATTCCTCGATCGACCGGGTGGATGCGTTCACCGGGGTGCCGGAGGGGGCCCGGCCTCAGGTCGTGGCCAAGGGCGCCATGAACATCATGATCCTGGGCAGCGACTCCCGCGACCCGGAGAACACCGGGGGTTCCCGGAGCGACACGATCATCCTGGCCCACCTGCCGAAGGACCGGTCGAGCGCACAGCTCATCTCGATCCCGCGGGACACGTGGACGGCGATCCCGCGGTCCAAGCAGGGCCGGGGCGGCCGGGACGCCAAGATCAACGCGGCGTACGCGTGGGGTGGCGTGCCGCTCATGGTGCAGACCGTGGAGAAGTTCACCGGCGTGCGCGTCGACCACGTGACCATGGTGGACTTCGCCGGCTTCAAGGAGATCGTGGACGCCCTGGGCGGCATCGAGATCGACGTGGAGCAGAACTTCACCTCGACCCACTCGCTCGACCCGAGCGGCAAGCGGGAGTTCGTCAAGGGCCGGCAGACGATGGACGGGGCCACCGCGCTGGACTACGCCCGGGAGCGGTACGCCTTCGCCAACGGCGACTTCACCCGGATCAAGCATCAGCAGCAGGTCATCAAGGCGATCCTCGACAAGGCGGCCTCCGGCGGCACGCTGAGCAGCCCCACCAAGCTGAACTCGTTCGTCCGGGCCACCGCGAACTCGGTGGCCGTCGACAAGTCGATGTCGCTTGTGGACCTGGCCATGGAGATGCGCCACCTGCGCAGCGGCAACCTCGGGTTCTACACCTGCCCGGTGAAGGGAACCGGCCGGGTGGGCAGCGAGAGCGTGGTGTTCGCGGACTCCGCGAAGGCCAAGACCCTCTTCGACGCGGTCCGCCGCGACTCGGTCCCGGAGATCCTTTCCGCCGATAAGTAGGACGTCGGATTGGCGTCCCGGCTCTGGCGGCGGGAGCCACGCGCTCATATCCTTCGATCGCCCTCACTGTGCTCGCGCCGGGGAGGGCTGTCACGGGGGAGGATCGACCATGTCAGGCCAACCGGCTACGACAGAGCCGGCGGCGACCGGTCGCTGGCACGAGTCACCGCAGATGATGATGCGGCGGCCGGAGACGGACAAGGGCACCGGTGTGCCCTCGGCCGTCCCCGGGGCCCGGTCCGGGAGCGGACCGGCGCCGGCCGCGGAGCCGCGCGCCGGTCTGGACACGACCGCGGTGCTGCCGTACGCCAGTTCCCGGGCCTCGACGCGCACGCGCTGGCTCCGGGCCTGGATGATGACGGCGCCGGTCGACGTCGTCGCGCTGCTCGCGCCGCTGCTGGTGACCCAGAACTACTGGCGCGGCACGCTGGCCAACGCCGTCCTCACGGTGTCCGTCTTCGCGGCCGGTGGGCTCTACCGGGCGCGCCGGCACCTCAGCATCCTGGACGAGCTGCCGAGCCTTTCCGGGCGGCTGCTGGCCTCGGGGGCGGTGGTCGCCATCGTGGCGGCCTACCGGCACGAATCGGTGCCGTACGTCAGTGGTTTCATGCACGGCGTGGCGCTCTCCGCGGCCCTCGTGGTGCTGGGGCGGGCGTGCAGCCGGAAGGTGACCCTCGTGGCCCGCCGGCGCCGGTGGGTGGAGCACAACGCGATCGTCGTGGGCGCCGGCCCGATCGGGGTGGAGCTGGCCCGGCTGCTGCGCCGCTACCCCGAGTACGGTCTGCGCTTCGTGGGCTCCGTCGACACGGCCCCGTCGGACCACGGGGCGGCGGTCCCGCTGATCGGCACCCTGAACGACCTCGAGCACCTGGCCCGGTTGCTGGAGTGCGAGGTGCTGATCATCGCGGACCCGGACTGTCCCGAGTCGGTGCTCATGGAGACGCTGCTCCGGCAGGCCGATTCCGCCCGTGACCTGTGGGCGGTGCCACGGCTGTGGGGTTCCCGGTCGCACGGCGGCTACCCCGACCACATCGGTGCCATCCCGATCGTGAAGATCGGCGACACCACCTTCTCCGGCCCGCGCTGGGCGGTGAAGCGCGCCTCCGACGTGGTCCTCGCCACGACGGCGTTGCTGCTGCTGAGCCCGGTGCTGCTGCTGTGCGCGATCGCCACATTCCTCGACGGTGGTCGCGGCATCTTCTTCCATCAGGAGCGGATCGGCCGCTACGGCAAGCCGTTCCAGGTGGTCAAGTTCCGGTCGATGCGGCCGGTGGACGAGCACGAGTCGCAGACGAACTGGTCCATCGCGCACGACCGGCGGGTCGGGCCGATCGGGCGGTTCATGCGCCGTACGTCGCTGGACGAGCTGCCCCAGCTGTGGAACATCCTGCGCGGGGAGATGAGCGTGGTGGGGCCCCGGCCCGAGCGGCCGTACTTCGTGGAGAAGTTCTCCGCCGAGTACCCGAACTACGCGATGCGCCACCGGGTGCCGGTCGGGCTGACCGGGTTGGCCCAGGTCAGCGGCCTGCGGGGGGACACGCCGATCTCGGACCGGGCGAGGTTCGACAACTACTACATCGAGAACTGGTCACTGTGGCTGGACGTCAAGGTGATCCTGCGGACCGTCGCGGAGGTGTTCCGGGCGGGCGGGCGCTGACCGGTCCTCAGTCGACGGTGAGCAGCGGCAGTGGCGTCGCCCGGTAGCCGCCGCCCAGGTAGCGGTCGGGTTCGGCGTCGAGCACCGAGGCCAGGACCGTGCCGAAGACGTCGCGGAAGTCCACCGTGGCCTTCAGGTCGCCGTCGTCCAGGTCGGTGAGGCTCGGCTGCTCGCCGTGAAGCCCGCCGGCCACCACCGGCCCGAGGACGAACACCGGCCCGGCCGTCCCGTGGTCGGTGCCCTGGGAGGCGTTGGCGCGTACCCGCCGGCCGAACTCGCTGTAGACGACCACGGTCACCTGGCGGCCCTCCTCGGTGCGCGCCATCCGGGCCACGAACGCGGACAGCGCGCGGTCGAGCCGGGTGAGCAGGCTCTCGTGCCCGGCCCGCTCCATGGCGTGGGTGTCGAACCCGTCGAGGCTCACCGAGTAGACCTGGGTGGGCACCCCGGCCTCGACGCAGCGGGCCACGAGCGCCAGCTGGGTCTCCAGGACGCTGCGGCTGCCGGGGCCGGTGGTGAGGACCTCCTGCTCGACACCGCCCGGGGTGGGGCTCTGGTGCTGTTCGGCGTCGCGGACCAGCTGCTCCACCCGGAGCAGGTCGCCGTAGGCGCGCGCCGCGCGGGCCTGCAGCTCCGGCTCGCCGGGCTCCCCCCGGCCGAGGGCGGCGACGGCGTCGGCGCTGATGCCCGGGGGCAGTTCGAGGCCGCCGACGTTGACGCAGGAACCGGCCCGGGTCTCCCCCGCGAGCACCGGCGGCAGCACCGGTTCGAAGCTGACCGCGGCCTCCGGGGCGGCCTTCGTGCCGTCGAGCCAGCGGCCCACCCAGCCGGTCGTCACCGGTTCGGCCGGGGACGCGGTCTGCCAGATGTCCATGGACCGGAAGTGGCTGCGGTCGGGCCGCGGGTAGCCCGCCCCGAGGACGACCGCCAGCCGCTTCTCGTCCCAGAGCTGCTTCATGCCCCGCATGACCGGGTTCAGGCCCAGGGCGTCGTCCAGGTGCAGCACCTTCTCCGGGTCGTACGCCAGCTCCGGCCGCGCATCGTGGTAGGCGGGGTCGGTGTAGGGGACGACGGTGTTCAACCCGTCGTTGCCGCCGTAGAGCGTCACGAGGACGAGCTTCTTCGACGGTGCGTCGGCCCGGTCCTGCCCCGCGGTCCGCAGCAGCTGGGCGAGCCCCATCCCGCCGGCGCCGGCGGCGAGCGCGGCACCCGCGGTGACGCCCGAGGCGAGCAGGAACCGACGTCGGGTCTGTGGGGTCATCGTCATGTCACCAGGTATTCCGGACTCGCCAAACCCAGGGTCAACAACTGCCGCCGGTCCTGCGTGCCGCGTAGCACGGCATAGGTGCGATTCGTCCACCGGTCGACGCCCAGCAGGTACGCCAGGCTCTCCGGGGTCACCTGGTCGACCGGCGTCTGCTCGGCTACCCGGCCGGCCAGCCGCAGGCGGACCTGCGCGGCGGCGGAGGTCAACCAGGAGCCGCCGGAGGGCCAGCCGCCCACGTTGGGGGGCGCGAACGGCAGCTGCCCCAGGTTCTCCAGGTCGTGCAGGACGGCCTTGCGGGTCTCCGCGGGCAGGTTGGCCGGCCGCACACCCAGTTGCCGCAGCGCACCGACGAGCCACTCGACCGGCTGCTTCACCATGGTGCCGGCGGTCGCCTGGAACGCCTCGTCGGCGAGGAGCACCCGGAGCATGGCCATCGGCGCCGGGAAGGCGCGCGCCATCTTCTCCTGGAGCCCCTTCGGGATGGGCCGGGTGGACGAGCCGTACCGGAACCAGAGGCGGGCGGCGACGAACCGGGGACAGGCCTCCTGGCTCACCAGCAGGTCGACGAGGCTCTGCGCGGTGAAGTTCCCGGTGCGGCCCAGGATGCTCTTGCGACCCGGGTCGTGGGCCCGCGGGTCGAACACCGAGCGGCCCATGGTGAGGCTGAACCGCCAGCCGGTCAGCGCCCGCCCGGCCTCCTTGACGTCCTTCTCGGTGTAGTTGCCGATCCCCAGCAGGAACAGCTCGCACAGCTCGCGGGCGAGGTTCTCGTTGGGCGCCTGCCGGGTGTTGAGGTGCCCGTCCAGGTAGTGGTTCAGCGCCGCGTCGACGACCATCCGCCGGGCCATCACGGTGAAGTCGGGTGCGCCGCGCAGCGTCCGGTGCTGGCTGAGCATCAGCTGGGGGCTGCGCACCTTCTTGACCGACGTGGCCCAGTGCCCGTGCCAGAAGAAGACCAGCTTCTCGACCGCCTGGTGGCTGGCCACCGTCATCCGGTTCAGCCACCACTCGGTGAGCTGCGCGGTCTGCGCGTCGCGGAGGTCCTCCAGCCGAACCTTCTCCTCGTAGGTCAGGTCGTGCTTGCCCGCGTACGCGTCGGGCCCGAGGTCCGGGACGGGCGCGCCCGTCGCGCCGACGTCCGGGCCGGGCGGGGCGGTCAGACCGGTCAGTGCGGCGGCGTAGCCGGCCTGGCGAGCGGCGGCCAGCTCGACCGCGGTCGGGCCGAATCCGGCACGCCGCAGCAGCAGGCCGACACTGTCGCTCATGCCGACAACCTTAGCGAGGGCGACCGGTCAGGACAGACCGGTGTCCGACGCGACCGGTGTCGGCCGTGGACGGTCACGGGCCGGCAGCGCGACGAGAACCAGCGAGTAGACGACCATCCCGGCGGCCGACGCGACCAGGTAGCCGGACGCTCCGTACTGGACGGTCAGCAGCGGCGCGGCGAGCACCGTCAGGCCGAGCATGACGTAGCGGGCGCGCAGGAGCAGCGCGAACTCGCCCCGGATGAACCTGCTCAGCGAGCAGCCGTAGGAGAACCCGAGCGCGGTCTTCTCCAGCCCGGCGGCGACCAGGACCCAGCCCACCGGCAGGAACGACAGCGCGGGGACGAATTCCTGCCCGACGAGCACGGCCAGCCCGAGGGCGGCCGAACCGGCGGCCATGAACGCCCACGCCTGCACCCCGTCCCGCAGGTCCTGCCGCCGGGTCGTGCCGACGTCGGCCTTGCGCTGGTAGACCAGCACCCGCCGGACGGTGATCGACACGAACGCCAACGGCCCGAACAGCTGCTGGGTGAGGCGGATGACGCCGAGCGTGGCGGCCTCGGCGACGAACGCGGTGGCCTGCAGGGCGAGCACCGGGGTGAGGCCGACGAGCAGGGCGTCCAGGGAGGCCGCGCCCATCACGCCCCGCCGGGACCGCACCCAGCCGGGCAGCCCGGCGAAGCGCGGCCGCCGCTCGGGTCGGCCGGCGGCGGCCAGGAGGAACACCACGTTCACCACGGTCCAGGACAGGCAGACGGCCAGCGGTGAACGGGTGGCGGCGACCACCAGCACGACAAGCTGCGCGGCCAGCCACGCGGCCGTCTCCAGGAACACGGACCGGGCGGCGCCGGCCGCCACACCCGCGGCCCGGCCGATGTCCAGCGCGATCGCGAACGGGATGCCGGCCGCGTAGGCGACGGCCAGCTCGATCGACCCGCCGGACACGGCCAGCGCCGACGCCACCGCCAGGGCCGCGCCGGCGAGCCCGCCGGCGAACGCGGCGGCCACCGACCGCTGGCAGTCCGTCCGCTCGGCGTTCCGCTCGGCGTGCGCCTCGGCGAGCAGCGTCGCCTCGGCGAGGGACCGCTGCAGGACGCCGCAGGTCAGTTGGAACACCAGCATCGCGGGCGCGGTGGCGCCGACCGCGGACAGGTCACCGGCGTAGCCGAGGGCCAGGCTGAACACCAGGCTCGTGCCCATGAGGGCCAGTTGCCCGAGGGTCAGGGCGAGCCGGGCCCAGTTGCGCCCGGCGGCGGCCCGGGGCGGGGCGACCGTCCCGGTCACGGCCGCCGCCCCGCCGTCACGCCGTCCGCGGCGGACAGTGCCCGCCGGGTGGCGGCCACGACGGCCTGCGGCAGCGTCGTCGCCGCGCCGCCGCCGGGTCCGGCGATCGGGGGCGCCGCGCCCGCGAGGAGCTCACCGAGCGCGGCCGCCGCCGCGGCCGGGTCCTGGAAGTCGGCGTACGCGTAGACGCCGCCGGACACGGCCGCCGCCTCGGGCAGGCCGCCGAGCGGCGCGACCAGCATCGGCTTCCCGGTGCGCCCGACCTCGACGGCGACCCGGCCGAACGGCTCCATCCAGCGGGACGGGATGAGGACGACGTCGACCGCGTCGCAGAACGCGTCCACCGTCAGGTGGCCGGCCAGGTGCAGGTCGACCCCCTCCGAGCGGGCCAGCTCGGCCAGCGTCCGGGTGTAGTCGGGCTGCCCCTCACCGGCGACCAGCATCCGCACCGGCGTGCCGGTGCTCCGCTGGTGGGCGCCGGCCGTGCGGATGGCCGACTCGATGCCCTTCACCGGGTCGAGACGCCCGAGGTAGCCGACCACGAGCTGGGTCTCGTCGACGCGCCGGGCCGGGCGTACCGCTTCCGGCGGGCCGACAAGCGGGTAGCCGACGAGGCTCGCCGCCGGGGTGGTCAGGCCCGCCCCGGCGAGTTCGTCGCGGACGAAGCCGGAGACGCAGACGCCCACCGCGCCGCGCGGAGTGGCGCCCCGCATGATCCCGGCCTTGACCCGGCACTCCCCGCACAGGGTCACGCAGGTGCGCGAGTCCTTCAGCCGCGACCGGCGCCAGCACGTGTCGCTCAGGTCGTGGAAGACCCGGACGTACCGCAGGCCGCGCGCCCGCACCCAGCGGGGCAGCCAGGGCCCGGTGCGGGAGATGTTGGTGGCCACCACGACGTCGGGCCGGAACGTCCGGATCCGCCGGGTCAGGCGGAACGCGACGAGGGGCAGCAGCCAGGCGGTCAGGAACTCCAGCCCGCGCCGGATCCGGGTGTCCGCGTGCTGCCGCCGGGCGAAGGGCCGCCGGACGGCGTGCACGGTGAGCGGACCGTCGGCGTACGTGTTGTCGGTGGTGGACGGCACGAAGACCGACACGTCGGCGAAGCCGGCCAGTTCCCGCGCGGCCGCCCGGGCGGAGCGCTCCGCGCCGCCGACCTCGTCGGGCCACCACCAGTCGGCGAGGACGGCGACCCGGGGCCGTGGTTCAGTCATGGGGCGCCATCTCCTCTGTTCGGGTGGGTGCCACGGTCGGGGGGCCGTGGTCCACCGGTGGGGGCGGTCGGGTCAGCCGCCAGCCCCGGTCGGGCAGGGCGAGCACGCCCACGACGAGCACCGCGAACGCGGCGCCGACGAACGGGATCTGCGCGCCGAGGGGACCGCGCAGCAGGCCGATCTGGAAGGCGGCGAAGGTGACCGTGAGGGCCGTCCCGAGGCCGGCCGGCGTGGCGCTCAACGCGCGGTCGAGCCGCCGGGCGAGCCGCCCGTAGAAGAAGAACAGCACCACCACGCCGACGAAGGCGAACTCCAGGTACGTCTCGGCCCAGAACGGCAGGGCCAGGTTCTGGAAGGAGTAGCCCCGGCCGGCCGCCACCGCGTTGCCGGCCGGGATGGCCTTCCCCTCCCACCAGGACCGGGGTACCCAGAACAGCAGCGCGGAGACGAGGTGGTGGCCCCAGCTGTGGCCGTGCACGCGGGCGTAGTAGACGGCGTTCACGGTCTGCTGGAACCCGTCGAAGTCCCACGTGTAGTAGGCGTCCAGGCCCAACCGGAGGTCGCCGCGCGAGCGCTCGTTGCGGAACAGGTTCGCCAGCGGGTAGAGCACGGCGAGGCCGGTGAGCATGCCGAGCGAGAACAGGGTCCGCCAGCGCTGCCGCTCGAACCGCACGATCGCCAGGCCGGCGGCGAGCAGCACGCCGAAGGCGGTGAACCGGTTCGCGGAGAGCGGGTTGTTGTAGACGACGTTGAGGAGCACCGCGACGGCCGTGGTGCCCAGCAGCACCCACCGTGCCCTCGGTCCGGCGTAACTCCGGCTCCGCCAGCAGAGCAGGCACAGCACCAGGGCGATCGCGGCGACGGCGGCCGGGAAGGTGCTGAGCAGGCCGAGCAGCGCCAGGTCCTGCCGGCTCTTCAGGCCGGCCTCGGCGATGGCCCGCTGGAGGTCGTCGCGGCTGCCGAACCGGACGGCCAGGCCGCCGGTCATCGGCAGGCAGACGACGGCCAGCACCGCGGCGGTGACGGTGACCGCCAGCGCCTTCTCGATGGTGATCCGGGTGCGGGGCGAGGTGTTGGAGCGCGGCGCGGGCAGGCGCCGGGTGTTGCCGGCCCAGTAGGCCAGCACCGCGAACAGGAGGATGACCTGCGCGCTGACGTAGTACTGGTCCAGCGGCAGGTCGGGCCAGGGCAGCCGCCGGTCCCGGATCTGCAGCAGCGGCGCGAAGCCCACCCAGACCGTGACGAAGGCCCAGAACGTCACGGAGACCGGGCTGAACGACGCCGACCGGGTGGTCTGGTAGAGGGCCGTCAGGCACACCGCCACCACGACGAGGCCGAGCCCGCCGGCGACGGTCGGGCGGGGCAGCACGGTGGTCACGCCGAGGGCCGTGACGACGGCGAGCACCGCGACGGCCACGACCAGGGTGTGGCCGCCCGGCCTGCGGAGGCGCGGGGTGGCGTCAGGCGGTCTCATCGGCGACCCACGAGGCGACGTTGGCGCGGAAGACCGCGGTGGAGAACCGGGCGGCGTGGGCGTGCACCCGGTCCCGGTCCAGGCCGTCGACGTGCCGCAGCATGGCGGCGTACGCCCGGGGGTCGTCCGAGTCGACCAGGAAGCCGGTCTCGCCGTCGACGACCGTCTCCAGCACCCCGCCCCGGCGCAGCCCCAGCACCGGGGTGCCGCAGGCCATCGCCTCCACCGGGATGATGCCGAAGTCCTCGTGGGTGGGGAAGAGCAGGCACCGTGCCCCCCAGTACAGCTCGCGGAGCCGGTCCCGGGACGGCTGCCGCTCGAAGGTGACGGGGACGCCGACCCGGGCCGCCTGCCGGCGCAGGGCCTCCTCCTCCGGCCCCGACCCGGCGATGACCAGCGGCATCCCCGCGGCGTCGGCGATCTCGATCATCAGGTCGAACTTCTTGTACGGGATCCAGCGTCCGACGCCGAGCAGGTAGTCGCGGTCCTGCCGGCGCTGCGCGGCCGGGGCGTCGGCGAAGTGGTCCACGTCGACCGGCGGGTGGATGATGCGGGCGTCGCGCTGCCAGAACCGCTGGATGCGGGCCTGCACCTCGCGGGAGTTGGCGGCGTAGCTGTGCACGTGTCGGCTCAGGCGGACGTCGGCGCCCTGAAGCACGCGCCGGGGCACGGTCAGCACGCCGTTCGAACCCCGGCCGTCGAAGTCCGGGCTCCACAGGTAGCGGGCCGGCGAGTGGATGTAGCTCAGGTAGCGCGCGTCCGGGGCGGACCGGAACTTCACGGTGTGCGCGAAGGCGTGGCTCGACGAGATGACCACGTCGAACCGCTCGCTGCTGAGCGTGCGCCAGGTCAGCGGCATGAGCGGCAACGCCAGCGCCTTGGACCGCCGCAACGGGGTCCGGGCCAGCCACGACTCCTGGAGGTCGAGGCCGCGTCGCGCGTCGCGGTCGCGCCACAGCACGAACCCCTTCGCGTCGGGCAGCACCTCCTGGATGGCCAGGAAGACGTTCTCCGAGCCGCCGGTGGCGCCGAACCACTCGTGCACGAGGGCGACCGACCGGCCGGCCAGCAGCGGGCCGCCCGCGCCCCCGCCAGCAGGATCGACCCCGGCGACGTCGCCGTCCCTGCTGATCATTCCGCTCACCCCATCACCATCTGCAACTGCTCGTCGAGCCGGGCCGCCAGCGTCCGCGCGTACGTCGCCGTGAGGTGATTCGTGTCGCGGTACACGAGCACCCCACCGATCACCGCCGCGCACCGTTCGGCGGGACAGATGGCGTCGTTCAGGTCGACCAGCCGTACGCCGGACAGACCCCGCGCCGCGTCCACCTGGAGCGGACCGATGCCCGCCAGGGCCTCGTCGCGGGGCACCGCGCACCGGGTCAACTCCTCCCGGTGGGCCGACACGCACTCCGCGACGTCCAGCCGCGGCGCCGGGGTGTCCCGCAGCACCACCACGGGGGCGATTCCGGCCAGCGACCGCCACGTCCGGCGCATCCCGTCCACCAGCGCGGCGCGCCCCGCCGCACCCTTGAGCGGCCGGCCGTCGCGGTAGGCGGAGTAGTTGTAGCTGCTCGTCACGACCAGGTTCGGGCGGTCGGCGGCGAGCCGGTCGGGCAGGTCCCGGTTCCACGCCGCGCAGGCGTCGACGGGCCGCTGGCCGTCCGCGCCGACCACCTCGACGTCGAGGACCGGGCAGCTCGACTTGGTGTACGTCAGCAGCCGCCAGTTCCGCCGTTCCGCCACCGCCCGCAGCGTCGGCACCCACTGGGCGGCGTGCGAGTCGCCGACCACGGCGATGGTGACCGTGGCGTCCGGCGGGCCGTACGCGCACCGCAGCACCTCGCGTTCGGTGGAGCCGGCGTGGCACCGGTCGGCGTAGACCGACGGCAGGTCGTCCCGGGCCACCGCCGGGTCGGGCACCACCGACGGGGCGCGGTCGACGGGCACCCCCGCGCCGGCCGCGCCGGCCGCGGTCAGCACGGCGGCGCCCGGCGCGTCGGGCACGCCCCCGTTGGCCTGGGGCGGGGCCGGCGCGGTGGCGGCGGTCTGGAAGGCCAGCCCCGCGCAGACCGACAGCACGGTGCAGGCCGCCCCGACCGCGAGCGCCACCCGGGGCCGCACCGCAAGCCGCGGCGAGTGCCAGACCGGCCGTTCCACCAGCCGACTGGTCAGGTACGCGAGCACCACCGAGAGGGCCACGGTGGCGACCACGGCCAGCGTGCCCGGGTCGGGCATCTGCGCCGTGAGGACCACCAGCAGCGGCCAGTGCCAGAGGTAGAGCGTGTACGAGATCCCGCCGAGGAACTGCATCGGCGGCAACCGCAGGAGCGCGACCGGACCGTACCGCGCGGTGGCCCCGGCGGCGATGACGAGGGCCGCACCGACGGTGGCGGGCAGCGCCATCGTGCCCGGGAACGGGGTCGAGCTGGTCAGCACCACCGCGGAGGCGGCGATGGCCGCGACGCCGAGCCAGCCCGCAACCGCGGCGACCCCGCCGGTCAGCCGCCGGATCGGCGCCAGCGCGAGCAGCGCCCCGACGGCGAGTTCCCACATCCGCGTGGTGGTGACGAAGTAGGCCCGGCCGGGGTCGGCCTCGACCAGCAGCACCGACCAGGCGAAGGAGGCCGCCCAGACGACGCCCACGGCGACGAACGCGAGGGTGCGGAACCGGGACGCCGGAGCGCGTCCCCGCCGGGCCAGCCAGGCGACGCCCACCAGCAGCACCGGCCACACGAGGTAGAACTGCTCCTCGACCGCGAGCGACCAGTAGTGCTGCACGATGCTCGGCGCCTGGCCGGCGGCGAGGTAGTCGACGGCCTGGTCGGCGAGCCGCCAGTTGACCAGGTAGAGGGCGCTGCTCACCACGTCGCCCGCCGTGTCCCGCCAGCGGATGTCCGGCAGCAGGAGGTACGTCAGGGCCACGGCCGCGAGCAGGACGAGCGCGGAGCTGGGCAGCAGGCGCTTGGCCCGCCTGGCCCAGAACCGGCCGAGCGACAGCCGCCCCCGGGCGGCCACCTCGGCAGCCATCCCGGTGGTGATCAGGTAGCCGGAGATCACGAAGAAGACGTCCACCCCGACGAAGCCGCCGGAGACGTACGGGACGCCGGCGTGCCAGAGCACCACCAACAGCACGGCGACCGCGCGGAGACCCTCGATGTCCGGGCGGAACGCGCTGCGGCGCCGCTCGCGGGGCGCCGCAGCGTCGGTGGGCGTCGCCGGCCCGCCGCCGTCGGCCGGCTCGGCCGCCGGCGTGCCGGGTCCCGCCTCGGGCAGGTGCAGCACCACCGTGTCGTCCAGGGCGGACGGCACGCCCGTCCGGTCCGGGCCGGCGGTGTCCGCCGGCGCCGGCGGCGCGGGCGCCTCCGTCCGGCGGGCCGCGGGCACGGTCAGCACGAGGGTGTCCTCGGCTGACGACGACACCGGCGGGGCGCTCGGGGCCGGCGGGCCGACCTCCGCCGTGGTGGGCGGCGGCGCGCCGACGGCCACCGGTTCCGCGTCGGTGCCGGGCCCGACCGGCCGCGGCCGGCGACGGAGCGCGCGCTGCCCGAGGGTCACCGCGCCGATGACCAGCACGCCGCCCGCGGCGGAGAGGAGGTACGACCACCAGTCCGCGGCGTTCTCCGTGGCGTCCCCGTCCAGCCGCAGCCGCTCCTGCGCCCGCTGCCGGTACGCCCGGGCCGCGGCGTGCCCGGGGTCCCGGCCGAGCACGTCGTCGAACCGCTCGATCGCCTGGGAGTAGTGGCCGGCGAAGTAGACGGCCAGGGCCGACCGGAAGGCGCGGTCGCTCTCGCTCAACCGGTTGTCGACGCCGCTCTGGGCGAGCAGGCGGTCGATGTTGGCGGTGCCGATCAGGTCGCGGATCGGTTCGCCCTCGGCGGAGGTGTCGGTGTCCAGGAGCGCGACGAGCCGGCCGGCGGAGTCCACCACCGGGCCGCCCCGGGAGTCGGGACCGATCTGGCCGCTGACTCCGGTGCGGTTGGTCCCGGTACGCCCGATGACCTCGACCGTGCGGTCACGGACGGTCCAGGTGCCGGAGTCGCCGGTGCCCTCGCCGAGCGCGTAGCCGAGGATGTCCACCGAGGACCCGGCGCGCAGGTCGGGGTGGTGGGCGAGCTCGACGGCCGGGAGGCCGGCGCGGCGCAGCCTCACCAGTGCCACGTTGCCGTCCACCGCCGGCAGCGCCTTCGTGACGGCGCCGGCGACGGCCGGGACGGAGCTGTCCCCCGAGGTCGCCGCACCGAACTGGCCGGTCAGCCGCAGGGTCGGCGCGGTGCCGCGCCGGGCTCCGGTGAACGTGGAGGAGCCCTGGAGGCCGGCGACGAAACCGTCCAGCCGTTCCGCGGGCAGCTCGTTGCGCTGCACCAGCGTGCGGCCGAGCCGGTAGAGGGCGTTGACCAGCAGCACCTCCCGGCTCGGCTGCACGCAGACCGTGGTGGTCACCACGTAGCCGTCGGGGTTCACCACCGCCCCGCTGCACCGGCGCACCACGACCACCTGTTCGGGACGGACCAGAGCGCCCGTGGCGGTGTTCCGGAGGTAGCCGGCGTACCGCGCCTCCAGGAAGGCGGTCGCCGGGGTGGCCACGGCGACCGCCGGCTCGTTGCGGGCGTACGTCGGCACCGCCGCCGCACCGGGGACGGCGGCGGCACAGCCGATCGCGACGGTGCCCAGCAGGACGGCGAACCGACGTGCCAGGGCCGTACCAGAGGGCATGTCGGAACTCCGCGCGGCGAGGAGGGGTCGGGCGGTCAGAAGATCAGGGTGTCGCGCAGGTGGTTGGCCACCCGGCGCAGCCGACCCGCACCGTCGATCGGGGAGGTCATCCGGAAGACGACCTGACGGTCGATCTGCCCGCTGTTCCCGCCCCGCCAGTACGCGACGAGCACCAGGCCGTACCGGCGCTCACCGTCGAGCTGGAGCTTGCTGGAGTCGGCGTAGGAGACGAACTGGCCGCCCCGCATCCACTGCAGACCCCAGGCCTCCTCCTCCTGGCGCATCGCGGTCTGCCGCCGCACGTCGCACGGCACCGGGCACTCGCGCACGATCAGCTCGCCGCCGATCTGCTGCTTGTCGTTCGAGACGCCGCAGGTGTACTTGACGAACCCCTGCGCGCGGCCGGCCGGCGTGCAGTCCCACTCCCCCGGCACCTTCAGGGCGAAGCCCAGACCGTCGAGGTCGGAGAAGGTGCGCACCGAGTCGCCCGGGGTGAACTTCGGCCACTCCTTCGGCCAGTCGCCGGCGCTGGGCGGCTCGAGGCCGGGCGACTGGGGCGGCGTCTTCTGCTCCGGCTGCAGCGCCGGGCTGGTGGTCCCCTCCGTCTTCGGCGTGCCGGGGTCGTCCGGTCCGAACCAGACGACGACGCCGCCGACACCGGCCACGACCACCAGGACGAGCGCGGCGATTCCGATCCAGAGCCCGGTCCGGCGGGGGCGCGGCTCGGACGGCGTGATCCGGCGGACCGGCGCGGTGAACGGGTCCTGCGGCGGGGCGCTGACCGGCTGCGGCGCGGGGGACACCTGCTGCGGCGCCGGGGACACCTGCTGCGGCGGGGACGACACCTGGTGCGGCACGGCGGCGTGCATGGCCCAGGGCAGCGGCGCTCCCGAGGTGGGGCTCGGCGTGCCGGAGGTCGGCACCCCGGAGACCGGCTGGGGCGGCCCGCCGACGGCGCCGGACTCGGGGATCAGGACCTGCGTCTCGGACTCCGCCGGGTGCAGGTCCATGCCGAGGGTCTGGAACAGCCGCTGCGCCCCCATCCCCTCCTCCGAGGGGTACGCCACCCACGGCTTGGCGGCGGCGAAGTCGGCGTTGACGTAACGCTGCCCTCCCGAGGTCAGCGCCATGGCGTTGGCCGCGTTGGCGAAGGCCTCCCGCCACGGCGGGTCGGCCGCCGCCGCGCCCTCGAGCACGGCCACCGTCACCAGCCGGTCCTGCCCGTCGATGGCCCACCACGCCGTGCCGACCTGGCAGACGCCCAGCGCCTCGGTGAACCTGTACGGGCCGACCGGCTGCATGCGACAACTCCTCTGGTTTTTCCGCCGTGCGGATAGTACAGAGCGCACGCCTCCCGGCTCGTCCTCCGGTCGCCGCACGACCACCGGCCGAAGGTTGCGTTGTGAAAGTTTTCATGCATAGAGTCAGGCCGTGAATGAAAGCGGTGCGGCACCCACCGACCGCCTGCTCGACCTCTTCCACGGCGTCCGGCTCACCCCGACCCAGCGCCGCATCGCGCACTGCCTGGTCCAGCAGGCGGGCGCGGCGGCGTACCTGTCCGCCGCGGAGGTGGCCGAGCTGGCCCGGGTCAGCCAGCCGTCGGTGACCCGCTTCGCCATGGCGCTCGGGCACGACGGCTACCCCGCGCTGCGCCGCCGGCTGCGCGAGCTGACCGCCACCGGCGCCACCGACCCGGCCGAGGCCGGCAACGCCCTCCAGCGGGCGGTCCACGCCGAGATGGGCAACCTCGACCGGCTCGCCGGGCAGCTCGCCGACGCGCAGCGCATCGCCGAGGTCGGCCGGCTGCTCGCGGCCAGCCGCCCGCTGCCGGTGCTCGGTCTGCGCGCCGCCGCGCCGCTCGCGGCGTACTTCGCGTACTTCGCCGCGAAGGTGCACCCGGACGTGCGGGTCGTCGACGACGGGGGCAGCCTCCTGGCCGACCGGCTCGAACAGGCCGCCGCGGCCGGGGCGCGCGCGCTGCTCGCCTTCGTGCTGCCCCGCTACCCCCGGGAGACCCTGGACGCGCTGCGCGAGGCCCGCGACGCCGGGCTGACCGTCGTGGCGATCACCGACTCCCCGGTGAGCCCGGCCACCGACCACGCCGACGTGGTGCTCCCCGCCGCCGTCGGCACCGACCTTGTCTTCGACCTGCACACCGCCCCGATGACCCTGGCCATGGTGGTTCTCCAGGCGATCTGCGACGCCACCCCCGCCGAAACCCAGGCCCGGCTCGAGGCGTTCGAGTCGTCCGCCACCCGTCGTCAGTTGTTCCTCGGCTGAGAGGAGTACGAGATGCACCAGCCCGTCCGCGCCGCCCGCGGCACCGCACGCACCGCGAAGGGGTGGCCCCAGGAGGCCGCGCTGCGGATGCTGATGAACAACCTCGACCCGGAGGTGGCCGAGCGCCCCGAGGACCTGGTGGTCTACGGCGGCACCGGCAAGGCGGCCCGAGACTGGCCGTCGTACCACGCGCTGGTCCGGACGCTGAGCGACCTGCGCGACGACGAGACCATGCTGGTGCAGTCCGGCCGCCCGGTCGGCGTCATGCGCACCCACGAGTGGGCCCCCCGGGTGCTGCTGGCCAACTCGAACCTGGTCGGCGACTGGGCCACCTGGCCGGAGTTCCGCCGGCTCGAAGCGCTCGGCCTGACCATGTACGGGCAGATGACCGCCGGTTCCTGGATCTACATCGGCACCCAGGGCATCCTCCAGGGCACCTACGAGACGTTCGCGGCGGTGGCCGAGAAGCGGTTCAACGGCACCCTGGCCGGGACGCTGACGCTGACCGCCGGCTGCGGCGGGATGGGCGGGGCGCAGCCCCTGGCGGTCACCATGAACGGCGGCGCCTGCCTGATCGTCGATGTGGACCGCACCCGGCTGGAACGCCGGGCACGCGACCGCTACCTGGACGAGATCGCCGACTCGCTGGACGACGCCGTCGAGCGGGTGCTCGCCGCGAAGCGTGAGCGCCGGGCGTTGAGCGTCGGCGTGGTCGGCAACGCCGCGGTCGTCTTCCCCGAGCTGCTGGTCCGGGGCGTCGAGATCGACGTGGTGACCGATCAGACCAGCGCGCACGACCCGCTGTCGTACCTGCCGGTGGGGGTGGAGCTGGCCGACGCCCGGGACTACGCGGCGAAGAAGCCGGCGGAGTTCACCGATCGGGCCCGGGCGTCGATGGCCCGGCACGTGGCGGCGATGGTCGGCTTCCTCGACGCCGGCGCCGAGGTCTTCGACTACGGCAACTCCATCCGCGGCGAGGCCAAGCTCGCCGGCTACGAGCGGGCCTTCGACTTCCCCGGCTTCGTGCCGGCGTACATCCGGCCGCTGTTCTGCGAGGGCAGGGGCCCGTTCCGCTGGGCCGCGCTCTCCGGTGACCCGAAGGACATCGCGGCCACCGACCGGGCCATCCTCGACCTGTTCCCGGAGAACGAGTCCCTGGCCCGGTGGATCCGGTTGGCCGGCGAGCGGGTCGCCTTCCAGGGCCTGCCGGCCCGGATCTGCTGGCTCGGCTACGGCGAGCGGGACAAGGCCGGGGTGCGGTTCAACGAGATGGTCGCGTCCGGCGAGCTGAGCGCGCCCGTCGTGATCGGCCGGGACCACCTGGACTGCGGCAGCGTGGCCAGCCCCTACCGGGAGACCGAGGCCATGGCGGACGGCTCCGACGCGATCGCCGACTGGCCGCTGCTCAACGCGCTGGTCAACACCGCCAGCGGGGCGTCCTGGGTGTCGATCCACCACGGCGGCGGGGTCGGCATCGGCCGCTCCATCCACGCCGGACAGGTCTGCGTGGCCGACGGCAGCGCCCTCGCCGGGCAGAAGATCGAGCGGGTGCTCACCAACGACCCGGCCATGGGCGTCATCCGGCACGTCGACGCCGGCTACGACGACGCCCGCGAGGTCGCCACCCGCACCGGCGTCCGCGTCCCCATGGCCGAGGCGTAAGGAAGGGCCCTTGTTAACGCATTCGGTAGAGGAAGGGACCCTTCCTAACAGGTTTCGCGCGCTGTGGGACGAGATCGCGCCGGTCGGGCGGGACTCGAGCAGCGGCGGCTACCTGCGCTACGCGCTCACCGAGCCGGAGCGCACCCTGCGCGGCTGGTTCCGGGAGCAGGCCGGGCAGCGGGGCATGCCGGTCACCGAGGACGGCAACGGCAACCTGTTCGCCTGGTGGGGCGACCCGGCCGCCGGGGACGCGGTGCTCACCGGCAGCCACTTCGACTCGGTGCCGCACGGCGGGGCGTACGACGGACCGCTGGGCATCGTGAGCGCGTTCCTGGCCGTGGACGAGCTGCGGGCCCTCGGGGTCGCCCCGGTCCGGCCGGTCGCGGTGGCCGCGTTCGTGGAGGAGGAGGGCGGCCGGTTCGGCGTACCCTGCCTGGGGTCGCGGCTGCTCACCGGGGAGATCCCGGTGGAGCGCGCGGCCGGGCTGCGCGACGCGGCGGGGGTGAGCTTCGCCGAGGCGCTGGGTGACCGGCCGGCGGGCGCCGATCCGGGCCTGCTCGGCCGCTTCGCGTCCTTCGTGGAGCTGCACGTCGAGCAGGGCCGCGCGCTTGTCGACCTGGGCGCGCCGGTCGCGGTGGCCAGCGCCATCTGGCCGCACGGCCGCTGGCGCTTCGACTTCGCCGGTGAGGGCAACCACGCGGGTACGACCCGGATGGCCGACCGCCGCGACCCGATGCTCACCTACGCGTTCACCGTGCTGGCGGCGAACAAGGAGGCCCGGCTGCGCGACGCGCACGCCACCGTGGGCCGGGTGGCCGTCGAGCCGAACGCCACCAACGCCATCCCGTCGAGGGTGACCGGCTGGCTGGACGCCCGGGCGGCCGAGCCGGAGACGCTGCACGGCCTGGTTGAGGCGGTCCGGGCCAAGGCCGCGGAGCGGGCGAAGCGGGACGGCACCGAGCTGACCTGCACCCAGGAGTCGGCCACCCCGCTGGTGGCCTTCGACGGCGGGCTGGCCGGCCGGCTGGCCGCGCTGCTCGACGCGCCGGTGCTGCCCACCGGGGCCGGGCACGACGCCGGGGTGCTGGCCGCGCACCTGCCGACCGCGATGCTCTTCGTGCGCAACCCGACCGGGGTGTCGCACTCCCCCGCCGAGGCCGCCACCGACGCCGACTGCGCGGCCGGGGTGAGCGCCCTGGCCCGGGTGCTGGAGGAGCTGGCATGCCGCTGACCCGCTGGCTGGCCGAGTACGCCTGGCTGCCCGACCACGCCGAGCCCACCCCCGACGTGCTGATCGAGGCCGAGGCCGGGCGGGTCACCGCGGTCACCCCGCTGGTCGGCGGTGGCGCGGCCCCCGCCGGGGTCGAGGTGCTCGGCGACGCGGTACGGCTGCCCGGGCTGACCCTGCCCGGCCTGGCCAACGCCCACTCGCACGCCTTCCACCGGGCGCTGCGCGGGCGCACCCACGGCGGGCGGGGC
Source organism: Micromonospora halotolerans (assembly GCF_032108445.1). Classification (NCBI taxonomy): domain Bacteria; kingdom Bacillati; phylum Actinomycetota; class Actinomycetes; order Micromonosporales; family Micromonosporaceae; genus Micromonospora; species Micromonospora halotolerans. The sequence goes on from NZ_CP134876.1 coordinate 1,185,072, forward strand.
GACTTCTGGAGCTGGCGGGACGTCATGTACGACGTGGCGGCCCGGCTCGACCCCGACTCGTACCTGGCCCTGGCCCGGGCCGCGTACGCGGAGATGGCCCTCGCGGGGATCACCTGCGTGGGCGAGTTCCACTACCTGCACCACGGCCCGGAGGGCCGGCCGTACGCCGACCCGAACGCCATGTCGGCCGCGCTGGTCGAGGCCGCCGCGCACGCCGGGATCCGGCTCACCCTGCTGGACACCGCGTACCTGACCGCGAGCGTGGACGGCGCGGAGCTGGTCGGGACGCAGCGCCGGTTCGGTGACGGCGACGCGCTGCGCTGGGTCGAGCGCGTCGACGCGTTCCGCCCCGAGAACGACCACGCCCGGCTGGGCGCGGCCATCCACTCGGTCCGCGCGGTGCCCGCCGAGCAGCTCGCCACCGTGGCCGGCTGGGCCGACCGCAACGGCGTGCCGCTGCACGTGCACCTCTCCGAGCAGCCGGCCGAGAACGACGCCTGCCGGGCCGTGCACGGCTGCACACCGACCCGGCTGCTGGCCGACCACGGGGTGCTCGGCCCGCACACCACGGCGGTGCACGCCACCCACCCGACCAGCGCCGACGTCGCGCTGCTCGGGGACAGCCGGACCGGGGTGTGCCTCTGCCCCACCACCGAGCGGGACCTGGCCGACGGGATCGGGCCGGCCCGGCGGATGGCCGAGGCGGGCAGCCCGCTCAGCCTGGGCAGCGACAGCCACGCCGTGGTGGACCTCTTCGAGGAGGCCCGCGCCGTGGAGCTGGACGAGCGCCTGCGCACGCGCCGGCGGGGGCACTTCAGCCCGGCCGAGCTGTTCACCGCGGCCACCGTCGCCGGGCACGCCGCGCTCGGCTGGGGCGACGCGGGCCGGCTGTCGGTCGGCGACCGGGCCGACCTCGTGACGGTACGGCTGGACAGCGCCCGCACCGCAGGGGTGCCGCCGGTCGGCGCGTTCTTCGCGGCCACCGCCGCCGACGTGACCCACGTGGTGGTCGACGGGCGGACGGTCGTGGCCGACGGCCGGCACCGGACCGTGGACGTCCCCACCGAGCTGCGGCACGCCATCCAGGACGTGACGGCATGAGCCCGGGCGACCGGCGGCACCGACCGGTGCGACCGGGCGACCCGGTGCGGCCGGCACCGCGGAACAGCGGCAGCCTGCTGGTCGACAACATCGGGGAACTGGTCACCAACGACACCGGCGGCGAGGGCGGGCCGCTCGGCATCCGCCGGGACGCCGCCGTACTGGTCGAGGACGGGCAGGTGGCCTGGATCGGCCCGGCCCGGTACGCCCCGGCCGCCGACCGGCGGATCGACGCCGAGGGCGCCGCCGTGCTGCCCGGCTTCGTGGACAGCCACGCCCACCTGGTCTTCGCGGGCGACCGGGCCGCCGAGTTCGCCGCCCGGATGGCCGGCGAGCCCTACACCGGGGGCGGCATCCGGACCACCGTCGGCGCCACCCGGGCCGCCTCCGACGATCAGCTGCGGGACACCGTCCGGCGGCTGCGCGGCGAGGCGATGCGGCAGGGCACCACCACAGTCGAGATCAAGAGCGGGTACGGGCTGACCGTCGCCGATGAGGCCCGCTCGCTGCGGGTCGCCGCCGAGTTCACCGAGGACACCACGTTCCTCGGCGCGCACGTGGTCCCCGCCGAGTACGCCGACCGCCCCGACGACTACGTGGGCCTGGTGTGCGGGCCGATGCTGGCCGCCGCCGCGCCCCACGCGCGCTGGATCGACGTGTTCTGCGAGCGGGGCGCCTTCGACGTGGACCACGCCCGGGCGATCCTCGCCTGCGGGCAGGCCGTCGGGCTGGGGGTGCGGGTGCACGCCAACCAGCTCGGCCCCGGCCCGGGCGTGCGGCTCGGGGTGGAGCTGGGCGCGGCCAGCGTGGACCACTGCACGCACCTGACCGACGCCGACGTCGGCGCGCTCGCCGCCTCGGAGACGGTCGCCACGCTGCTGCCCGGGGCGGAGTTCTCCACCCGGTCCCCGTATCCGGACGCGCGTCGGCTGCTCGACGCGGGCGTCACCGTGGCGCTCGCCACCGACTGCAACCCCGGGTCGTCGTACACGTCGTCCATGCCGTTCTGCATCGCCCTCGCCGTACGCGAGATGCGGATGACCCCGGCGGAGGCGGTGTGGGCCGCGACGGCCGGCGGGGCGGCGGCGCTGCGCCGCGACGACGTGGGGCGGCTCGCGCGGGGCGCGCGGGCCGACCTGATGATCCTCGACGCCCCGTCCCACCTGCACCTGGCCTACCGGCCGGGTGTCCCGCTGATCCGCCAGGTTCTGCACAACGGAGTACCGCAATGTCGACCGTAGTCATCCAGCCCACCGGGATCTCCCCCGCCGACGTGCTCGCCGTGGCCCGCGGCACCGCCAAGGTCGTCCTCGACCCCGCCACGGTGGAGGCGATGGCCACCAGCCGGTCCATCGTGGACGGCATCGAGGCCGCCGGCCGGCCCGTGTACGGCGTCTCCACCGGGTTCGGGGCGCTCGCCAACACCTTCGTCGCACCCGAGCGGCGGGCCGAGCTCCAGCACGCGCTGATCCGCTCGCACGCCGCCGGGGTGGGCGCGCCGATGCCCCGCGAGGTGGTGCGCGCCATGATGCTGCTGCGGGTGCGCTCGCTCGCCCTCGGCCGCTCGGGGGTCCGCCCGCGGGTCGCCGAGGCCCTGGTGGACCTGCTCAACCACGAGGTGACCCCGTGGGTGCCCGAGCACGGCTCGCTCGGCGCCTCCGGCGACCTGGCGCCGCTGGCGCACTGCGCGCTGGCGCTGCTCGGTGAGGGCTGGGTGCTCGGCCCGGCGGGCGACCGGCTGCCGGCCGGCGAGGCGCTGCGCCGGGTCGGGCTGGAGCCGGTGGAGCTGGCCGCCAAGGAAGGGCTGGCGCTGATCAACGGCACCGACGGCATGCTCGGCATGCTGCTGCTGGCCATCCACGACGCACGGCACCTGTTCGCCATGGCGGACGTGACCGCCGCGCTGGCCATCGAGGCGATGCTCGGCTCGGAGCGGCCGTTCCTGCCCGAGCTGCACGCCATCCGGCCGCACCCCGGCCAGGCCGCCTCGGCCGCGAACATCCACAAGCTGCTGCAGAACTCGGCGGTCATGGACTCGCACCGCGACGACCTGGCGCACGCCGTGCAGGACGCCTACTCGATGCGCTGCGCGCCGCAGGTGGCCGGAGCGGCCCGGGACACCCTCGACTTCGTCGAGGTGGTGGCCGGGCGGGAACTGCTGTCGGTGGTGGACAACCCGGTGGTGCTGCCGGACGGGCGGGTCGAGTCGACCGGCAACTTCCACGGCGCGCCGCTCGGCTTCGCCGCCGACTACCTGGCCATCGCCGCGTCCGAGGTGGGCGCGATCGCCGAGCGCCGGGTGGACCGGCTGCTCGACGTCACCCGCTCCCGGGAGCTGCCGGCGTTCCTCTCCCCCGACGCCGGGGTCAACTCCGGCCTGATGATCGCCCAGTACACGGCCGCCGGGATCGTCGCCGAGAACCGCCGGCTGGCCGCACCCGCCTCGGTCGACTCGCTGCCCACCAGCGGCATGCAGGAGGACCACGTCTCGATGGGCTGGGCGGCGACCAAGAAGCTGCGCACCGTGCTGGACAACCTGACCAGCGTGCTCGCGGTGGAACTGCTGGCCGCCGTACGCGGGCTCCAGCTCCGCGCCCCGCTGACCCCGTCCCCGGCCGGCCGGGCCGCGCTGGCCGCGCTCGGCGAGGCGATCGGCGAGCCGGGGCCGGACGTGTTCCTCGCCCCGCTCATGGAGGCGGCGCGGGACGTGGTGGGCGGCCCCGCGCTGCGCGCCGCCATCGAACGCGAGGTCGGCCCGCTGGGCTGAGCCCCGGACACGGTCGGGCCGTCCACGTCCCGGCAGCCGGTCAGCGGTATGCCGGGGCGTGGGCGAGCAGGGCGACCGCGTCCCGGTCCGGGGTGCCCGGGTCGGGCTGGAAGGCGACGAACCGCTGCCCGTCCGGGGCGGTCAGGATCTCGGACGTCAGCTCCAGCCGGCCCACCCCCGGGTGCTGGAAGCTGCGCCGCGCGCCGCTCTTGACCCGTACGTCGTAGTGCCGCCAGAGCGCCGCGAACTCCTCGGCGACCCTGGACAGCTCGGCCACCAGCCGGGCCAGCTCCGGCGATTCCGGGTCGGCGGCGGCGACCGTCCGCAGGTGCGCCACGCAGTCCTCGGCCATCCGCCGCCACGGCACGAAGAGCGTGCGGGCGGCCGGGTGCACGAAGACGTACCGGATCAGGTTCCGTCGTTCCCCGGGCCACTGCTCGATCCCGGCCAGCAACCGGAGCCCCTCGGGATTGGCGCCGAGGACGTCGCTGGTCTGGCTCAGCACGTACGCCGGGGTGGGCCGGACGCTCTCCAGCAGCAGCCGGAGCCCGGGCCGGACCCCGGTGGCCGGGCGCGGGCGGCGGGCGGGCCGGCCGGCCGCGTGGTGGGCCAACGCGTGCAGGTGCGCCCGCTCGTCGTCGTCGAGACGCAACGCCGTGGCCAGCGCGTCGAGGACGGCCGGGCCGGGGTTGGTGTCCCGGCCGCGCTCCAGCCGGATGTAGTAGTCGACGCTCACGCCGGCCAGTGCGGCCAGCTCCTCCCGGCGCAGCCCCGGGGTCTGCCGGCGGCCGGCGCCGGGCGGCAGACCGACCTCGGCCGGCCCGATCCGGCCCCGCCGGTTGCGCAGGAACTCCCCGAGTGCGCCGTGCTCCACCACCCGCAGAGTCTGACATCCCCGACCGGCACGCGGGGTAGCCCCGTCAGGGCCGGTCCCGCCACGGTCTTCCGGGCTCACGGGCGGACCGGGAACCTGGGCGGCATGGAACGATCTCGAATCCTGATCGTCGGCGGCAGCTCGGGCATGGGGCTGGCGCTGGCGGAACTGTTGTTGCACGGCGGCGCGGAGGTGACCATCGCCGGCCGTTCCGCCGACCGACTCGCCGAGGCGGCCCGCCGGCTGGGCGCACCCGAGCGGCTGAGCACCCATCCCGTCGACATCACCGACGAGGAGCAGGTACGGCGCCTGGCCGGCGAGTGCGGGCAGCTGGACCACGTCGTGGTCACCGCCGCCGACATGACCGGCGCGTACGGTCCGCTGGCCGACTTCGACCTCGACGCGGCGCGTGCGGTCCTCGGCACCAAGGTGCTCGGGCCGTGGCTGGTCGCCAAGCACGTCGCGGTGGCCCCGACCGGTTCGCTGACCGTCACGTCGGGCATCGCCGCCTACCGGCCCGCACCGGGCGGGTCGATGGTCGCGACCGCGAACGGGGCGCTGGAGTCCCTCGTGCGGGCGTTGGCGCTGGAACTCGCCCCGGTCCGGGTCAACGCGGTCTCGCCGGGCTGGGTGGACACCCCGATCTGGGACACCTTCGCCGGCGACGCGAAGCACGACAGGCTGGCGGCCATGGCCGAGCGGCTGCCGGGTGGCCGGGTGGGCGACCCGGCCGACATCGCCCGGGCCTTCGTGGCGGTCCTGGAGAACAGCTTCATCACCGGGACCGTGCTGCACGTCGACGGCGGACACCGGCTGGTCTGACCGGTGCGCCTCTCCTCGCCGTCCGCCTCGGCGGACGGCGAGGTCGGCCGGCCCGTCGCGGTCAGGCGGCCGGCGGGAGCACCTTGGCGACCAGCTTGGCCAGCTCGCGGAGCGCCTTGCCGCGGTGGCTGACCGCGTCCTTCTCCTCCGGGGTCAGCTCCGCGTTGGTCCGCTCCTGCCCGTCGCCCAGGAAGATCGGGTCGTAGCCGAAGCCGCCGTCGCCGCGCGGGGCGCGCAGCAGGCGGCCCGGCTGCCGGCCGTCGACCAGGTGCTCCTTCCCGCTGGGCAGCACCAGCGCCACCGTGCAGACGAAGGCGGCGCCCCGGTGCTCGTCCGGCAGGTCGGCGATCTGGTCCAGCACGAGCTGCAGGTTGGCGTGGTCGTCGCCGTGCCGGCCGGCCCAGCGGGCGCTGAACACGCCCGGCATGCCGTTCAGCGCGTCCACCGCCAGACCGGAGTCGTCGGCGATGGTCGGCAGGCCGGTCCGCCGGCAGCCCTCCCGGGCCTTGATGAGCGCGTTCTCGCCGAAGGTCAGGCCCGACTCGGGCAGCTCCGGGTATTCCTCGACGTCGTCCAAGCCGAGCAGGGCGATCCGGTGGGCGCCGAGCGCGCCGTCGAGGATCCGCTGCAGCTCGACGAGCTTCTTCCGGTTGCGGGTGGCCAGGAGCACCGTGTTCATGTTCAACGCCCTCCGCTGCGCGTCAGCCGGTTCATCAGTTCAACGCCTTCCGCTGGGCGTCGGCCAGGTCCAGGCAGCCCGCCACACCCAGGTCGAGCAGGGCGTCCAACTGCTCCCGGGCGAAGACGCCGGCCTCGCCCGTCCCCTGCACCTCGACGAAGTCACCCGTCCCGGTGCAGACCACGTTCATGTCGACCTCGGCCGCCACGTCCTCCTCGTAGCAGAGGTCCAGTCGCGGCTCGCCGGCGATGATGCCGACGCTGACCGCCGCCACCGACCGGTGCATGACCTTGTCCACCTTGCCGGCCAGGGCCTTGCGCTCGGCGAGCCAGGTCACCGCGTCGTGCAGCGCCACGTACGCGCCCGTGATGGCCGCCGTCCGGGTGCCGCCGTCGGCTTGGAGCACGTCGCAGTCGAGCACCACCGAGTTCTCGCCGAGCGCCTTGAGGTCGACGCAGGCCCGCAGGCTACGGCCGATGAGCCGGGAGATCTCGTGGGTCCGGCCGCCGACGCGCCCCTTGACGCTCTCCCGGTCCGAGCGGGTGTTCGTGGCCCGGGGCAGCATCGCGTACTCGGCGGTCACCCAGCCGAGCCCCGAGCCCTTGCGCCAGCGGGGCACGCCCTCCGTCACGCTGGCCGTGCAGAGCACCCGGGTCGCGCCGAACTCGACGAGCACCGAGCCCTCCGGGTGGGTGCTCCAGCCGCGGGTCAGGGTCACCGGTCGGAGTTGGTCGGGCCGCCGCCCGTCAGGTCGCGCCATGCCTGCACCCTATGCGGTGCCGTGATCGAACCGCCCCCGGGTGCCCACCGTTCAGTCGTGCCAGCCGACGCTCAGCGTCACGGTGACCGAACCGTCGACGCTGCTCCGCCCGCCGCGGGGCAGGACGCTGACCACGGTGGCGGTCACCGAGAAGCCGTCGCGCTTCCAGGTGAAGACGCCGCAGGACGGAGTGCCGGGATCGGCCAGGCAGGTCCGCATCCGCTCCACGGTGATGGGCAGACCGGCGTTGGCCAGCCACGCCTGGAGGCTCTGTGCCACGTCGACGGGGCAGGTGCCCCGCTGGCAGACGAGCTTGTAGGTGGCGCCGGCCGTGTTCTCGTCCGCCCCGACGCCGGCGCTCGTGAAGCCGGCGGGCACGCCCGCGTCGGCGACCATCTCCTTGCGCTGTTCCTGTAGCTGGCGGGGCTGGTACCAACCGTTGTAGGTGAACGCGCCGCAGCAGCAGAGCCCGAGCAGCAGCGCGCCGACGGCCAGCAGGACCACCACCACCCGGCCGGCGCCGGACCGCTTGCCCGGCGCCGGGTGCGGCGCGGCCGGAAAGGGCGCGGGGTACGCCGGGTGCGGCGGACCGCCGAAGTGCCCCGGGTACGGGGCACCGGGCGGCGGCGGTCCGGCCGGCGGCGAACCCGGCGGCGGCCAGCCCGGCGCGGGCGGCTGCTGGGCGGGCGGCCAGCCGGACGGCTGGTGCGGGCCGGGTGCGCCGGAGGAGGGGTCGGTCACCCGCGTGATCCTAAAGCGCGCTCACCGCCCGCGGCTGCCCCGTGGACCGTCGCGCACCCGGGGGCACGCGGCGGTCAGACCTCGTAGGACGCGCCGGCGCGGACCACCTCGAGCGGCCCGCTGTACGCCCCGGCCGCCGACTCCACCGTGTGCGACTCACTGCCCCAGGCGGGGACCAGGTGGGTGAGCAGCAGCCGGCCCACCCCCGCCTTGGTGGCCGCCTCGCCGGCTTCCCGGCCGGTCAGGTGCAGGTCCGGTGGGTTGTCCACCCCGTCCATGTAGCTGGCCTCGCAGAGGAACACGTCGGCGCCCTGGGCCAGGCGCAGCAGCGCGTCGCACGGCGCGGTGTCCGCCGAGTAGCAGAACACCCGGCCGTCGTGCTCCAGCCGCACCCCGTACGTCTCGACCGGGTGGTTCATCCGGTCGACGGTGACGGTGAACGGGCCGATCGGGAAGGTGCCCGGCTGCAGGCCGTAGAACTGGTAGACGTCCTCCACCGAGCCCTCCTCCTGCCCGTACGCGCTGGCCAGCCGGTCGGGCGCGCCGGAGGGGGCGTACATGGGCAGGGGCGCGTACGGGCCGTCCGGCGCGTACCGGCGTACCACCACGTAGGACACGGCGTCGAACATGTGGTCGCAGTGCAGGTGGGTGAGGAGGATGGCGTCGGGGGCGTGCAGCCCGACGTAGCGCTGGAGCGTGGAGAGCGAACCCACCCCGAAGTCGATCAGGAGCCGGAACCCGTCGGCCTCCAGGAGGTAGGCGGAGCAGGGAGACTCGGGCCCGGGGAAACTGCCCGCGCACCCCAGGACGGTCAGTCGCATCCGGTCGCCTCGATCTCACGCTCGGTAGTCGACACACCGGCGGTCGCTCCGCCGATGATCTCTACCGACGCGTTCGCCACGCTGCGCAGCCTACGCGTCGGCCCGGTCGGGCAAGAATCATCTGCCGGAAGTTGTCATCAACGTGACACCCGCACACGTACGGTCCCCGGAGGTAACGGTCGGTTCGGTCAACGGCGTGCGCGGACCGAACCGACCGTCCGGCCGTCAGGCCCAGAGCTGCCCCTCCAGGGCGTCCTCGGCGTCCGCCAGGGTGCCGCCGTACGCCCCGGTCGACAGGTACTTCCAGCCGCCGTCGCAGACCACGAAGGCCACGTCGGCGCGGCGACCCTCACGGACCGCCTCGTGCGCCACCGCGAGGGCGGCGTGCAGGATCGCCCCGGTGGAGAAGCCCGCGAAGATCCCCTCCACCTCGACGAGCTGCCGGGTCCGCAGCACCGCGTCCCGGGTGCCCACCGAGAAGCGCCGGGACAGCACCGTGGCGTCGTACAGCTCGGGCACATAGCCCTCGTCGATGTTGCGCAGCCCGTAGACCAGCTCGCCGTAGCGGGGCTCGGCCGCGACGACCTGGATGCCGTCGACCTTCTCCCGCAGGTAACGCCCCGTGCCCATCAGCGTGCCGGTGGTGCCCAGGCCGGCCACGAAGTGCGTGATGGTCGGCAGGTCGTGCAGCAGCTCCGGCCCGGTCGTCTCGTAGTGAGCCCGCGCGTTCGCCTCGTTGCCGTACTGGTAGAGCATCACCCAGTCCGGGTGCTCGGCGGCGATCTGCTTGGCGGTGGCCACGGCCTGGTTCGAGCCGCCCGCCGCCGGCGAAAAGATGATCTCCGCGCCGTACATCCGGAGCAGCTGGACCCGCTCGGTGGAGACGTTCTCCGGCATCACGCAGACCAGCCGGTAGCCACGCAGCTTGGCCACCATGGCCAGCGAGATGCCGGTGTTGCCGCTGGTCGGCTCCAGGATCGTGTCACCGGGGCGGAGCCGGCCGGCCTCCTCGGCCGCGCGGACCATGAACAGGGCCGCCCGGTCCTTGATGCTGCCCGTCGGGTTCCGGTCCTCCAGCTTCGCCCACAGCCGCACCGGCGGCGCGCCGTCGGGGACCGTCGGCGAGAGCCGTGGCAGCCCGACCAGGGGCGTGCCGCCGCTGGCGTCGAGCAGGCTGTCGTACCGTGCCATGCCGCCCGCCCTCAGCGACGCGCTGCGCGTGCCGCGGCGGCACCGTGCTGCGCGGTCACCGCCGCCGCGGCACTGTGCTGTGCGATCGCCGCCGCCGCGGCACTGTGCTGCGCGATCGCCGCCGCCGCGGCGAAGCCGAACGCGCCACCGGCCACGGCCGGCAGGATGGTCACGCTGTCGCCGTCGTTGAGCTTGGCGTCGAGCGCGCCGAGGAAGCGGACGTCCTCGTCGTTGACGTAGACGTTGACGAACCGGTGCAGCGCGCCGGCGTCGGTGACCAGCCGGGCCCGCAGGCCGGCGTGCCGGGAGTCCAGGTCGGCGAGCAGGTCGCCCAGGGTGTCGCCGCTGCCCTCGACGACCTTCGCGCCGCCGGTGTAGCTGCGCAGGATGGTGGGGATGCGAACCTCGATGGCCATAATGTCTCGTGCTCCTTGTTCGGGTCGTGCCAGGTGACGGGAAGAAGAAAGGTGTGCCGGCGCTGGAAGGTCAGCGGTCGGAACACTCGTAGTCGACCGTCGCCGGGCTCTGCCCGAACATGTAGGACTGGACGGCGTGCGGGTCCACGGCAGCCACGATCTCGACCGGCTCCTCGGTGACCACGCCGTCGACGATCCGGAAGGAGCGGATCTCCTCGGTGTCGGGCTCGCGGGTCGAGACGAGCAGGTAGTGCGCCCCCGGCTCCCCGGCGAAGGACACGTCCGTGCGGGACGGGTAGGCCTCCGTCGCGGTGTGCGAGTGGTAGATGACGACCGGCTCCTCGTCGCGGTCGTCCATCTCCCGCCACACCCGCAACTGCTCCATCGAGTCGAACTCGTAGAAGGTCATGGAGCGGGCGGCGTTGTCCATCGGGATGTGCCGGGTCGGGGTGTCGCTGCCGGCGGGACCGGCGACCACGCCGCACGCCTCGTCCGGGTGGTCCCGACGCGCGTGGGCCACGATCGCGTCGATGATCGACCGGTCGATGCTCAGCACGCCGCCAAGCCTAGCCGCTGGCCGTCCCGGGCCGCGAGGTGGCGACCGTCACCACTCAGTCGATCAGGGCGTTGAGCAGGGATTCCTGGAGATAACCGAGGTACGCGTAGACCGATAGTTGGAACACCCGCGACGAGGTGGGGTCCTCCGCGACCGCGTCGTCCAGCTCCTCGCCCAGGTCGGTGCCGTCCTTGATCTCCAGCCGGACGCCCATGGCCAGCCGGGCGTCGTTGAGCGCGCGCAGCCACGCCTCGGCCGCCTCGGCGTCGAGCCGCACCTCGCCGCCGGCCTCGCCGTCGGGCAGCGCCGCCAGGATCGCGCCGGCCTGGTCGATCTTGGCGGTCTTGAGATCGCCCTCGGTGTAGCGGCGGAACTCGGCGCTGCCCGCCGCGTCGTCCGGGTAGACCTCGGGGAAGAGCCGGCCGACCACCGGGTCGCCGTGGTCGAAGCCGTCGGTGAGCAGGCCGACCACCTCGGAGGCGACCTTGCGCAGCACCCGGACCTCGTCGACCGCGAAGATGGCCGCGTAGCGGTCGCCCTGCCGGCGGAACATGCTCATGACCGGTCCACCGTCGCCCAGAGGCCGTACGCGTGCAGTTGCGACGCGTCGTGCTCCATCCGCTCCCGGGCGCCGCTCGAGACGACCGCCTTGCCCTTGTGGTGCACGTCCAGCATGAGCTGCTCGGCCTTCTCCCGGCTGTATCCGAAAAGCTTCTGGAACACCCAGGTCACGTACGTCATGAGGTTGACCGGATCGTCCCAGACGATGGTCACCCATGGCCGGTCGGAGACCGGCACCTCGTCAGTGTCCGGCGTCTCGACCGGCGCAACCTGTGGAGCCGCCATGCCCCCCATCGTGCCACCGGATCCGGGGAACCGATGAACCGGAACGGCGCGGCGGTCGGGATCACCCGCCCGGGCCGCGTACGCCGACCGCGACGGCGGCGCGGCGGCCCCGACCTCAGGCGAGGAGGATGCCGTGGTCGACAGCATCGGCGAGGACCGCGGCGAGCGAGAGGCGGATCACCTCGAAGCGACGGGACACCTGGCGGGAGAGCTCCAGCTCGACCTCGCGCAGCGCCCGCTGGGCCCAGGAGCGGGCCACGTTGGGGTCGGCGTTGCCGGGCGCCCTCCAGTGCTGCCAGCACCCGCCGTTGAGGGCCACCCCGACGGGCGGGAGCGCCTCGTCGCGCTCGGCGCCCGGATAGCCGGCCAGCGCGTCGAGGGCGCCGGCGCCGGCCAGCCCGGCCACCCCGGCGGTGCTCGTGACGAGGAGCACGCGGTCCAGCTCGCGGCCGTCCGGGTGGTCGGCCAGGCCCCAGCGGACGGCGTGCACGATCCGCCGGCGCACGCCCTCGGCGAGCGGTGCGCCGAAGACCAGGGCGGCCGCGTCGTCGACGATGCCGCGGACCGCCTCGTCGCACTGCGCGGTGGCGAGCAGCGACAGCGCCTCCATCTCGCGGTCGAGCAGCTGCGGCAGGCCGGCGCAGCCGACCCCGAAGACGATCTCCTGCACCACGCGGAGGTGGATGTTGGCCAGCTCCAGGGCGAGGTGCTGGCGGATCCGCTGGGCGCAGGAGCGGGCCTGGCGGTCGATGCGCTCGGTGAGGTCGGCCGGCTCGGCGCCGGCCACCACGGGGACCCGGCCGTGGGCGCCGGGCGGCTCCGGCGGGCGGGAGCTGGCCCGGCGCAGTCCCTCGTCGGCGGCCCAGCCGACCAGCGCGCGGCGCAGCACCGAGTGCTCGCCCTGGCGGGCCGGGAACCAGCGGGCCTGGGCGAGCGCGGGCACCGCGGCCAGCAGCGCGGCCCGGTGTGCCGCGACGGAGACCTCCACGGCGTCGTACCGGCGGGCGGCGGGGCCGGGCGGGCCGGACCGGCCGACCGACGACCCGGACGCCCCCGTGTCCTCCGTCGTCGTGCCGTCCGCCGGCGCCGCCCAGCCGGCCACGCCGGGGGTGACGGCGAAGAACACCTCGACCCGGGTGCGCGCCACCTCGGCCAGCAGGTGCAGCTCGGCCGCGCTGAACGCCTGGTCGGCGGAGATCACGAAGAGCAGCGCCCCGGCCCGGCCCGCCGCGTCGAGCAGCACCCGGCCGCCGGCCACCCCGAGGGCGCCGGTGTCCGGCGTGTCGAGCACGGTGAAGTGGCGCAGCAGCGGGTCCGGCAGGCTCAGCTCCACCCGGCGCGGCGGGCGCGCGAGGGCCGGGCCGGCGGCGAGCGGGTCGGCCCCGTAGGAGTGCGGCTGGCGGTAGCCCGGCACGTACGCGGCGCGGGTGGGCACCTTCGCGTGGTGGACGAGGAGGTGACTGCCGGCGGGCACGGCGAGCATGCCGGGATCCAGGTCGAGCAGGCCGGCGAGCAGCTCGCGGCGGCCGGCGCCGGCCGGCCCGGTGACCACGACGCCCAGCGGCTCGTCCGGCCCCGGCTCGGTCACCCCGAGCCGGGTCGGCAGCGGGGCGCAGCGGGACGGCTCGGAATGGCCGCCAGGTTCGGGCACGTCGATCGAGGGGAGTGGACCTGGTTTCATCAGGTGGCCTCCGGTCAGGCGACCGGGTTGCGGTCCGGTCGCATGGATTCTCCCTGGCCACAGGGCGCTATCGGAAGCCTACGGCTGTCGCCGATCCGACACCGAACACATTCGATACTCACGAGTAATCGACAGATTACTCAACTTCGCTGCGTGACGGTGTACGTGCGGACGGAACACCATCGATATGCTGCACCGATGAGTCGCTGGGACTTCGTCGGCCGAACGGATGAGCTCAACCGTCTGTTGTCGGCGGTCGGCGGTCCGGAAGGCCGCGGGCTGCTCTTCAGCGGCACCGCCGGGGTGGGCAAGAGCCGGCTGCTGCGCGAGGGGGTGGCCGCGCTCTCACCCGACCGTTACGCGATCTGGTCCGTCGCGGCCAGCGCCACGACCGCCGCGCTGCCGTTCGGCGGGCTGGTCCAGGTGCTGCCGGCCGCGCAGCCGCAGGGCCTCTCCCCCGCCGGCATCCTGCGCTGGGCGGTCGACATCCTCCAGGAGCAGGCCGCCGGCCGGCCGATCGTGCTGGCGATCGACGACGCGCACCTGCTCGACCCGCCGTCGGCGGCGCTGGTCCACCTCATCGCCCGCTCCGAGAACGCCACGGTGCTCGGCACGCTGCGCAACGGCGAGCAGATCCCGCTGCCGATCCGCGCCCTGTGGACCGACGACCTGGTCGACCTGGTCGAGCTGGGGCCGCTCGGCCCGACCGAGACCACCGGGCTGCTCGCCGCGATCCTCGGCGGGCCGGTCGACGCCGGCTCCTCGGAGCGGCTGCACCGGCTCTCCGCCGGCAACCCGCTGCTGCTGCGCGAGCTGGTGCTGGCCGCCTCCGGCGGCGACGAGCTGAACAAGACGTACGGGATCTGGAAGTGGACCGGCCGGCTGGAGCTGGCGCCCAGTCTCACCGACCTGATCGGCACCCGGATCGGCCAGCTCACGCCCGGCGTGCGCGCGGTGGTCGAGCTGGTCGCGTTCGGCGAGCCGCTCGGCCTGCACCTGCTGGAGCAGGCGGTCGACCCGGCCGACGTGGAGGTCGCCGAGGAGCGCGGCCTGATCTCCATGGTGCGCGACGACCGGCGGCTCAACGTGCGCCTCGCCCACCCGCTCTACGGCGAGGTGATGCGCCGGCAGTGCCCGGTCAGCCGCACCCGGCGGCTGCAGGCCACCCTGGCCGGGCTGCTCGAACGGGTCGGCAAGCGCCGCCGCGACGACCTACTGCGGGTCGCCGTGTGGCGGCTCGACTCGGGCACGGCGCAGGACCCGGCCCTGCTGCTCGACGCGGCCGCCCAGGCCTTCGGCCGGTACGACGTGCCGCTGGCCACCCGGCTGGCCCGGGCGGCGCTGGACGCCGAGGGCGGCTCGGACGCGGCGGAGCTGCTCGCCACGATCCTCATGTTCGCCGACCGGCCGGACGAGGCGATCGCGGTGCTCGACCAGGTGGCCGAGGCGATCCAGGACGACCGGCGGCGCGGCCGGTGGCTGACCGCCCGGGGCATGGTGAGCTACTGGGGGCTGAGCCGGGAATCCACGGTGGAGGAGATCGCCGCGCGCGGCGCCGAGCTGACCGACGCCGCCGACCAGGCCCGGGTCCGCGCCTTCGAGGCGATCATGCGGCTGCACCGGCTGGACACCGACACCGCGGTCCGGCTGGCCCAGACCGTGCTGGACCGGCCGGCGGCCCCCATGGCCGCGCGCGAGCTGGCCCGGTGCACCCTCGCGCACCTTCAAGCCGCGCAGGGGCAGTACCGGCGCAGCGCCACCGCGATCGCCCGGGTGCAGGCCGAGGCGGCGTGCTGGCGGGGCGACATGCCCTACCTCCAGCTCGCCATGGAGCTGGCCCGGGGCACCCGGCTCGCGCTCTCCGGCGACCTGGCCGGCATCGACGCGATCGTCGCCGACGAGTTCGCCGACCTGGCCGGCGCCGGGGACTTCCGGCTCGGCACCGGCTACCTGGCCATCCTCCAGGCGTACGCGGCGCGGCTGCGCGGGCGCGGCGACGAGGCGCTGAAGACCAGCCTCGGCGCCTGCGCCGTGCTCGCCACGAGCCGGGTCTACGCCGGCCTGGCGCACGCCGAGCGCGCCCAGGCGGCGGCGCTGCGCGGCGACGCCACGCACGCGGCGGAGGCGATGGCCGAGGCGGACCGCACCCACGCGCCCGGGATGGCGGTCCTCTATCCCTGGCTGGAGCAGGCCCGGGGTGCGGTGCACGCGGCGGTCGGCGACCTGCCGGCGGCCACCAAGCACCTCACCGCGCTCGCCGACCGGCTGCGGGAGGACGGCCTGGCCGGGCACGAGCTGCTGGTCCTGCTCGACCTGGTCCGGTTCGACCAGGCCACCGCGTCGATCGGGCCGACCTGCACCGACGGCGACCGGCGGACCGTGGCGCAGCGCCTGACGGAGCTCTCCGAGCAGGTCGACGGGGTGCTGCCGCCGCTGGTCGCCCGGTACGCGCGCGCCGCCGTCGACGGCTGCCCCGACGACCTGCTCGCCGTGGCCGAGGGCTTCGCCGCCCGGGAGCTGACCGTCTACGCCGCGGAGGCGACCGCCATGGCGCTGCACCGGATGCGCGGCGGCCGGCCCGGGGCGACCGGTCCGGCCCGGGAGCGCCTCGCCGACCTGCTCCGCCGCTGCGACGAGGTGTCCACCCCGGCGCTGCGGCTGCTCCGCCCGACGCTGAGCGACCGGGAGCGGGAGATCGCGCGGCTCGCCGCCGACGGCGTCACGAGCCGCACCATCGCGGAGCGGCTGTTCCTCTCCACCCGCACGGTCGAGAACCACCTCCAGCGGGTCTACAGCAAGCTCGGGGTGGCCGGCCGCGCCGAGCTGCGGGCCGCGCTGCGGTCGATGCCGGGCCACGACGGCGCCGATCCGGCCTGAACTCTAGGCTGGAGCGGTGAGCACCCTTCGCCCCGCGCTGCTGACCGACCACTACGAGCTGACCATGGTCAGCGCCGCCCTGCGGGACGGCACGGCCGACCGTCGCTGCGTCTTCGAGGTGTTCAGCCGCCGGCTGCCGGCCGGCCGCCGCTACGGCGTGGTCGCCGGGACGGGCCGGCTGGTCGACCTGATCCGCGACTTCCGGTTCGACCCCGACGAGGTCGACTTCCTGCGCCGCACCGGCGTGGTGGACGACCGGGCCGCCCAGTGGCTGGCCGACTACCGCTTCACCGGCGACGTCGACGGGTACGCCGAGGGCGAGCTGTTCTTCCCGGGCTCCCCGATCCTCACCGTCTCCGGCACCTTCGCCGAGTGCGTGGTGCTGGAGACGCTGGTGCTGTCGGTGCTCAACCACGACTGCGCGGTGGCCGCCGCGGCGGCCCGGATGGTCACGGCCGCCCGGGGCCGGGCGCTGATCGAGATGGGCTCCCGCCGGGCGCACGAGGAGGCCGCGGTGGCCGCCGCCCGGGCCGCGTACCTGGCCGGGTTCCGGTTCACCTCCAACCTGGCCGCCGGCCAGCGTTACGGCATCCCCACCGCCGGCACCGCCGCGCACGCGTTCACCCTGCTGCACGACGACGAGCAGGCGGCGTTCGCCTCGCAGGTGGCGACGCTGGGCAAGGACACCACGCTGCTGGTCGACACCTACGACATCAGCCAGGGCATCCGCAACGCCATCGCGGTGGCCGGCCCGGAGCTGCGCGCGGTCCGGATCGACTCGGGTGACCTGGCGGTCATCGCCCAGCAGTCCCGGGAACTGCTCGACTCGCTCGGCGCCACCGAGACGAAGATCATCGTCTCCGGCGACCTCGACGAGTACGCCATCGCCTCCCTGGCCGCCGAGCCCGTCGACATGTACGGCGCGGGCACCGCCGTGGTGACCGGCTCGGGCGCACCGACCGCCGGCCTGGTCTACAAGCTGGTCGAGGTGGAGGGGCGCCCGGTGGTCAAGCGCTCCGAGCACAAGGCCACCATCGGCGGCCGGAAGGTGGCCGTCCGCCGGCACAAGCCGACCGGCACGGCCACCGAGGAGGTCATCGTGCCGCAGGGCGTGCCGGACCGGCAGCCCAACGACCGGCTGCTCCAGCGCTCGTTCGTCGTCGAGGGCGAGCCGGTGGCGCTGCCCACCCTCGACGAGTCACGGGAGCACCTGCGGGAGTGCCTGATCTCCATCCCGTGGGAGGGGCTCAAGCTCTCCGGCGGCGACCCGGCCGTTCCGGTGACCGTCGTACCCGCGAGTTGAGAGGACCGACATGGCCAACGCCTTGATCATCGTGGACGTGCAGAACGACTTCTGCGAGGGCGGCTCCCTGGCCGTGACCGGCGGGGCGGGGGTCGCCGCCGGCATCACCCGGCTGCTCACCGCCGAGCCCGGGCGCTGGGACCACGTGGTCGCGACCAAGGACTTCCACATCGACCCGGGCGCGCACTTCGGCGACCCGCCGGACTACGTCGACTCCTGGCCCCGGCACTGTGTGGTGGGCACCGCCGGCTCCGAGTTCCACCCGGACCTGGCGACCGACCGGGTGGAGGCGATCTTCCACAAGGGCGAGCACGCGGCCGCGTACTCCGGTTTCGAGGGGCACGCCGACGACGGCGAGTGCCTGGCCGACTGGCTGCGCCGGCACGACGTCGACCGGGTCGACGTGGTCGGCATCGCCACCGACCACTGCGTCCGCGCCACGGCGCTCGACGCGGCCCGGGAGGGCTTCGCGACGACCGTGCTGCTGGACCTGACCGCCGCCGTCGCGCCCGACACGCTGGACGTGGCGCTGCGGGCCCTCGACGGCGCCGGGGTCACCACGGTCGGCGAGCCTGTGATCAGGGCCGCTTGAGCAGGTAATTGGTTGCGGCTGTCGTACCCCCGGTCGAGGATTGGCGGCCGGAGGTACGGACCGTCGTGAACTTGAAGCCTTACCGGGAGGCGCTCGCCCTGCCCGGTCTCCGGTCGTTGCTGCTGATCTCGGTGCTGGCGCGCATTCCGCTCACCGCGACCGGCGTGACGCTCACCTTCCACGTCGTGCTCGACCTCGGTCGCGGCTACGGCGCGGCCGGGCTGGTCGGCGCCGCCTCCACCGTCGGGGCCGCGCTCGGCTCCCCGCTGCTCGGCCGGCTGGTCGACCGGCGCGGCCTGCGCCCGGTGCTGCTGCTCACCACGATCGCCGAGGGCCTCTTCTGGGCCAGCGCGCCGACCCTGTCGTACCCGGTGCTGCTGCCCACCGCGTTCCTGGCCGGGCTGTTCGCGCTGCCGGTGTTCTCGGTGGTCCGCCAGTCGGTCGCCGCGCTGGTGCCCGCCGAGCGGCGCCGCCCCGCGTACGCCCTCGACTCGATGTCGGTGGAGCTCTCGTTCATGGTCGGGCCGGCGCTGGCCGTGGCCATGGCCGCCGCCGTGTCGCCCCGGCTCACCATGTGGGCGGTCGGCGCCGGGATCGTCGCCTCCGGAATCTGCTTCTGGCTGCTCGACCCGCCGACCCGGGCCGCCGACGAGCCGGCCGGCCCGGCCCGCAAGGTGCCCCGCCGGGAATGGGTCACCCCCCGGCTGCTCGCCGTTCTGGCGGTCAGCCTGGCCGCCACGCTGGTGCTCGGTGGCACCGACGTCGCGGTGGTCGCCGTGCTGCGCGAGGGCGGCGAGGTCGGCTGGACGGGCGCCGTCCTGGCCATGTGGGCGGTCGCCTCGCTGGTGGGCGGCTTCGCGTACGGAGCGGTCACCCGCTCGCTCTCCCCGCTGGCCCTGGTGGCGGCGCTGAGCCTGACCACCATCCCGGTCGGGCTGGGCGGGTCGCACTGGTGGCTGCTCTGCCTGGCGCTCGTCCCGGCCGGCGCGCTCTGCGCACCCTCCATCGCCTCGACCTCGGACGCGGTGAGCCGGCTCGCTCCGGCCGGCGTCCGCGGCGAGGCCATGGGCCTGCACGGCTCGGCCGTCACGGTCGGCATCGCGCTCGGCGCGCCGCTGGCCGGCGCGGTGATCGACGCCTCGGCCCCGGCCTGGGGGTTCGCGGTCACCGGGGCGATCGGCGTGCTGGTCGCCCTGGCCGTCCTGCCGATCGAACTCCGCCACCGCCGCGAAACAACCACCACCCCCGAACTGGCCACCGCAACCCCCTGACCCCCGGCCCGGCCCCCGGCCCTCCCGCCCCCCGCCGCGTTGATCAAGAGGTTTGCGTCAGATCCAGGCCGATCCGTGACGCGAACCTCTTGATCAACGCGGCCAGGTTCGAGGGGGCGTGCGCCAGCCCAGCGCGAGGGGTGTCCGGCGAGCGGGTTGGGCCACGCCCTCCCCACCTCCTGTCGCCCGACAGCCCAACGGCGTTGATCAAGAGGTTTGCGTCGGTACCGGGCCGATTCCCGACGCAAACTTCTTGATCAACGCGGCGGGGGGCGGGGAGGGCGTGGGGGGACGCGGGCGGGGGTTCGTGGGGAACGCGGCGGGCGCCGCACCCCGGTGGGGTGCGGCGCCCGTCGTTGGTTCCGGCTGGGTCAGCTCTTGTTGAGCCGGCCCTCGGTGTCCTCCTGGTAGCTGGCGCCACCGTCGGACTCGCTGGTGAGCGGCTTGGCGCCGCCCTCGGGCGGGCCGGCCAGGGAGTGGCCGGCGGCCAGCTCGGGGAACTTGTGGTCGAACGCCGGCCGCTCGGAGCGGATCCGCGGCATCCGGTCGAAGTTCCGCAGCGGCGGCGGGGAGCTGGTGGCCCACTCGAGCGAGTTGCCGTGGCCCCACGGGTCGTCGACCTCGACCACCGGACCGGTCTTGTACGACTTCCAGCAGTTCCAGATGAACGGCAGGGTCGAGATACCGGTGATGAAAGCGCCGATGGTGGACAGCGTGTTCAGGAACGTGAAGCCGTCACCGGGCAGGTAGTCGGCGTAGCGGCGGGGCATGCCCTCGGCGCCGAGCCAGTGCTGCACCAGGAACGTGGTGTGGAAGCCGATCATGGTCAGCCAGAAGTGGATCTTGCCGAGCCGCTCGTCGAGCATCCGGCCGAACATCTTCGGGAACCAGAAGTAGATGCCGCCGAACACGGCGAACACGATGGTGCCGAAGAGCACGTAGTGGAAGTGCGCGACCACGAAGTACGAGTCGTGCAGGTGGAAGTCGAGCGGCGGGCTGGCCAGCAGCACACCGGTGAGGCCACCGAAGAGGAAGGTCACCAGGAAGCCGATGGCGAACAGCATCGGCGTCTCGAAGGTGACCTGGCCCCGCCACATGGTGCCGATCCAGTTGAAGAACTTCATGCCGGTCGGCACGGCGATCAGGTAGCTCAGGAAGCTGAAGAACGGCAGCAGCACCTGGCCGGTGGCGAACATGTGGTGCGCCCACACGCTCATCGACAGGGCGGCGATGGCGATGGTCGCGGCGACCAGGCCCTTGTAACCGAAGATCGGCTTCCGGGAGAAGACCGGGATGATCTCGGTGATGATGCCGAAGAACGGCAGCGCGATGATGTAGACCTCGGGGTGCCCGAAGAACCAGAACAGGTGCTGCCAGAGCATCGGGCCGCCGGTGGCGGGGTCGTACACGTGCGCGCCGATCAGGCGGTCCGCGGCGAGCGCGAAGAGCGCGGCGGCCAGCAGCGGGAAGACGAGGATCGCCAGCAGGCTGGTGACCAGCATGTTCCAGGTGAAGATCGGCATCCGGAACATGGTCATGCCGGGGGCGCGCAGGGTCAGGATCGTGGTGATCAGGTTGACCGCGCCGAGGATGGTGCCCAGACCGGAGATGGCCAGGCCCACCACCCACATGTTCGCGCCGACGCCCGGCGAGTGCTCGGCCGTGCTCAGCGGCGTGTAGGCCGTCCAGCCGAAGTCGGCCGCGCCACCCGGGGCGATGAAACCGGCGGTGGCCATGGTGCCACCGAACAGGTACAGCCAGTAGGCGAAGGCGTTCAGGCGGGGGAACGACACGTCGGGCGCGCCGATCTGCAGCGGCACCACGTAGTTCGCGAAGGCGAACACGATCGGCGTCGCGAAGAACAGCAGCATGATCGTGCCGTGCATGGTGAAGAGCTGGTTGTACTGCTCGGGCGACAGGAACTGCAGGCCCGGCCGCGCCAGCTCGGCGCGCATGATCAGGGCCATCAGGCCACCGATCATGAAGAACGCGAACGCGGTGACCATGTACATGATCCCGATCTGCTTCGCGTCCGTGGTGCGCAGCAGCCGCGCGATTGCCGACCCCTTGACCGGCTCGCGGACCGGCCAGGGCCGGGTCACGACCGGCTTGGGTGCGACGGTGGTCACGAGTGGCCTCCGGTTCTGGGTTGTCCCGCTCGGCGCGCTCTTGATCTGCGCAGCCGTCATCCGCAAGGAGGATAGTCCCCGGTAGGTGGCCCCGCTTCGTGGGGTGGCGGCTACGATCACCGCCGCTCTAGAGCGGGCCGGTCAGCAGCCGGTAGTGCTCCTGGAAGATCCGTCCGCCGCGTCCGCGCAGCAAGGGGTCGCGCAGCGCCGGCGGCACGTCGCGGGTGCGGTTGCGGTCCCGGGTCCGGTCCCGCACCCAGCGGGTACGCGGGCGGCGGCGACTCTCGTACGCGAGCAGGGCGGCGTCGACGCTGCCGGCGGCCCTCAGCGACTCGGCGAGCACCACGGCGTCCTCCAGGGCCATGGCGGCGCCCTGGGAGAGCGTCGGCGCGGTGGCGTGAGCCGCGTCACCGACGAGCAGCACCCGGCCGTGGAACCAGCGCCCCAGCTCGACCTCCTCGGTGAGTTCCACGTCCACGGTCTCCAGGGCCGCGAGCACCTCGGGCACCGGGCCGCCGTAGTCGTCGAACAGCTCGTGCAGCCGGGCGCGCGGGTCGGCCGGCAGGCTGGTGCCGGCCTCGTCGGCGTAGCAGTGCAGCCGGCCGGCGCCGAGCGGCACCACCAGGAAGCCGGCGCGCTGGCCGAGCAGGGCGGTCCAGTCGACGACCCGGGGGCCGCCGCGCACCACGCTGCGGTAGACCACCTGGCCGGCGGGGCGGGGCGGGCCGCCGAGCGCGGCCAGGGTGCGCACCGCCGAGCGGGGCCCGTCGGCGCCGATGACCAGGTCGTACTCGCCGCTGGTGCCGTCGGTGAACCCGACCGCGACGCCGCCGGGCAGCGGGTCGACGGTGCTGACCTCGGCCCCGTGCCGGACGGCGCCGCCGGCGCCGGTGAGCAGCACCCGGTGCAGCTCGGCGCGGGGCAGCGCGCGGCACTCCCCCACGCCGGCCCAGAGCGCGTCGAGGTCGACCTCGCAGAGCGGCGCGCCGGTGGCGTCCAGGAAGCGCTGCCGGTGGATGACCTCGCCGAGGGGGCGTACCGGGCCGTCGAGGTCGAGTCGGCGCAGCGCCCGGGCCGCGTTGCCCGGGAGGTAGAGACCGATGTCGGCGCGCTCGCTCGGCGGGAGCTTCTCGGTCACGTCGGGGCGGAATCCCGCGAGGCGCAGTGCACGGGCCACGGCGAGACCGGCGATGCCCGCGCCGACGACGAGGATGCGCAGGGGGGAACCACCCATCGTGGGGTACGCCTCCGGAGGGGTTCGGAACGCGTTGGAGGCAAGACATTACTCGCCGCAACCAAGCGGCGGAAGTGCCCATCGGCCCTGGCGTGGACGCCCGGTCAGCGGCCGGGAGCCCTCCCACCGGCGGGAATCCCGCCCCGACCGGGGGACCCGACCGCCGGCCCCCACTGCAGGCAGCTACGGCCGGATCACGCACCGTGGTCGGAGGGAGCAACTCGGTCCGAACGGTTGCGCCGGAGTTTCAGACATGTAAATGTGTTGGCGTAAACGTGGGAGCGCTCCCGGCACCGCCCACCGACACGAATCGGAGCATCATGAAGCGTCCACTGAGGGCCCTCGCCGCGGCCGGCCTGCTGGCCGCCGGCTCGATCGTCGCCGTCGCGCTCGGCGGCACCGCCTCCGCCGACACCCAGATCTGCGAGCAGTACGGGTCGACCACCATCGGCGGAAAGTACGTCGTGCAGAACAACCGCTGGGGCACCAGCGCGCAGCAGTGCATCAACGTGACCTCCACCGGCTTCTCCATCACCCGGCAGGACGGGACGGGGAACACCAGCGGCGCTCCGGTGTCGTACCCGTCGATCTTCGTGGGCTGCCACTACACCAACTGCTCGCCCGGCACCAACCTGCCGGTGCAGGTGAAGAACATCAGCAGCGCGCCGAGCAGCATCAGCTACAACTACGTCAGCGGCGCGGTCTACGACGCCGCCTACGACATCTGGCTCGACCCGACGCCGAAGAAGGACGGGGTCAGCCAGATGGAGATCATGGTCTGGTTCAACCGGCAGGGCCCGATCCAGCCGATCGGCTCCGTGGTCGGCACCGCCAGCGTCGCGGGCCGCACCTGGGAGGTCTGGCGGGGCAGCAACGGCTCGAACAACGTCATCTCGTACGTGGCGCCGTCCCCCATCACGAGCCTGAGCTTCGACGCCATGGCGTTCATCAACGACACGAAGAACCGCGGCGCGATCACCAGCGACTGGTACCTGACCAGCATCCAGGCCGGCTTCGAGCCGTGGCAGGGCGGCGTCGGCCTGGCGGTCAACTCCTTCTCGCAGAGCGTCAACACCGGCGGCGGCACGCCGACCACGCCGCCGGCCACCACCCCGCCGCCGCAGACGAGCACCCCGCCGCCGCCCGGCAACGTCGCCTGCTCGGTGCGGTACGCCACCAACGTGTGGAACAACGGCTTCACGGCCGACGTGACGGTCACCAACACCGGCTCGAGCACCGTCAACGGCTGGACGTTGAACTACAACCTGCCCTCGGGGCAGACCATCACCGGCTCGTGGAACGCCACCGTGACGCAGAGCGGGTCCGCGGTGACCGCGCGGAACCTGAGCTACAACGGCACGCTGGCACCCGGAGCCTCGACCAGCTTCGGCTACCAGGCGACGCTGAGCGGCGGGTTCTCCACGCCGAGCAGCTTCACCCTCAACGGCAGCACCTGCACCAGAGCGTGACACCCACCTGATCCCGGGGCGCGGTCCGCACGGGCCGCGCCCCGCCTCACGCCGAGCCGAGGGCGTCGATGTCGCGCATCTCCTCGGCGGTGAGCGCGAACCGGAACACGTCGGCGTTGACCCGGATCCGCTCCGGGGTGACCGACTTCGGGATGACCACGATCTCGTGGTCGATGTGCCAGCGCAGCACCACCTGGGCCGGCGAGACGTCGTGCGCCTGGGCGATCCGGACCAGCACCGGGTCGGAGAGGTCACTGGTCTTGAACGGGCTGTACCCCTCCAGCACCACCCCGCGGTCCCGGTGGGCGGCGTGCACCTGCCGGTCGTACAGGGACGGGCTCCAGCGGATCTGGTTGACCGCCGGGGTCTCCTCGGTGGCCTGGATGAGCTCGTCGATCTGGCTGATGCTGTAGTTGCTCACCCCGACGGCCCGGGCCAGGTTCGCGTCCCGGGCCGCGAGCATCTCGCGCCACACCGGGATG